>NZ_AP018558.1:1395000-1692500 GCF_003574215.1 Hydrogenophilus thermoluteolus
CCGCGCCAGCAGCTTCAAAAGCGTTTCGACATCGTTGAGCGCAGGAACCCCGGTGATCGTCACCGGCTCAGCGGTGAGCAGCGCGGCACAGAGCATCGGTAACACCGCATTCTTCGCGCCAGAACAGGCGATTTCGCCCTGCAGACGCTTGCCCCCGACAATGCGCAATTTCGCCACGACGTCACTCCGAATCAGCGTTTTGCGCCTGACACTCCGCCGGGGTCAACGTGGTCAATTGCAGCGCGTGGATCTCGTTCCCCAGTTCGGGACCGATCGCCCGATAGACCAACTGGTGTTGCGCCACGCGCCGTTTGCCTTCGAATGCCGAGGAAACCACGAGCGCGGTGAAATGGACGTTGTCGTCGCTCACCACCTCGACGATCGCATCAGGTATCGCCGCCTGAATGCGCGCTTGGATCACGGACGCGTCGATCATCCTGCTTTGCTCCTTTCCCATCTGAGCCACGTTCACTGCCGCAGTTTGTAACCCGCAGCAATCCAACGGTAGGCCCACGCGACCACTACGAACGTGGTCAACATCCCTACGGCAAGGCTCAGCCGCGGATCGGTATCCGATTGTCCGAAAAAACCGTAGCGAAACCCGTCGATCAAAAAGAAAAATGGGTTGAAATGGCTGACCTTCTGCCAGAACGGGGGTAGTGCCGCGACGGAGTAGAAGACGCCCGAAAGCATCGTCAACGGCATCACCAAGAAATTCTGGAACGCCGCCAAGTGGTCGAACTTTTCGGACCAAATTCCGGCGATGATGCCAAAAGACCCCATGAGCAGCGCGCTCAAGCACGCGAACGCCAACGCCCACAGCGGTTCAGCGAACGGCAAATCGACGAACGGCGCCGTGACGAGCAACACCGCTGCGCCAACCACCAGCCCCCGCAGCGTCGCGGCCAGTGCGTACCCCCAGAAAAAAGTGGCATTCGAGAGCGGCGTGAGCAAAATGAAGACCAGGTTACCGGTGATCCGACTCTGGATCAGCGACGAACTGCTGTTCGCAAAAGCGTTTTGCATCACGCTCATGATCGCCAGCCCTGGAATCAAAAAGGTGGGGTAGGCCACTTCGCCATATGTCGTGACGTGGCGATCGAGCACGTTACTGAAAATCAGCAAAAAAAGCAGCGCATTGAGCACCGGTGCCGCGACCGTCTGCAGCGCCACCTTCCAGAAACGGAGCACCTCTTTGGTGAACAACGTGACGAATGCGACCCATTCGGCATGGGGCGCAGCTTCGATGCTCGGTTGCGGGCGATCAAGCGGTGCCACGCATCACCTCCAAAAAGACGCTCTCCAAATCCTTCCCGCCGGCGCGCGCGAGCAGCTCTCGAGTCCGGTCGAGCGCAACGATGCGTCCCCCTTTCATCATCGCGATGCGATCGCACAGCGCTTCGGCCTCTTCCAGATAGTGCGTCGTCAAAACGACGGTGTGTCCCGCCTTGTTGAGTTTCATCACGAATTGCCAAAGACTTTGCCGCAGTTCGACATCGACCCCGGCAGTCGGCTCGTCGAGGACGATCACGGGCGGCCGATGCACGAGCGCCTGCGCGACCATCACCCGCCGCTTCATCCCGCCCGAAAGGGTACGAAGATTGGCATCAGCTTTCGCGGCAAGCCCCAGCCCGACGAGCAACTCGTCGATCCACGCCTCGTTGTGCCGAATGCCGTAATAGCCGGACTGAAACCGCAGGCACTCACGCACGGTGAAGAAGGGATCGAAGACCAACTCCTGAGGCACGACACCGATCGCGCGCCGCGCGCGGCGGTAATCGGTAGCGACGTCGAACCCCATCACCCGCAGCGTCCCTTCCGTGGGTTTCGCGAGCCCGGCGAGCATCGAGATGAGGGTCGTCTTGCCCGCACCATTGGGACCGAGCAGCCCGAAGAACTCCCCTTGCGCAACGGTGAGGTCGATTCCAGCCACTGCGGCGAAGTCACCGAAACGCTTCACCGCGCCACGAATCTCGATCGCAGACGGTTTCATGAGACGAGTGACGCAACGCCGTAGATGTTGGCCAACGCAACCGCACTTTCGGGTAGGTTTCTAACCGTGATCGTCGCCCCGTCCCGGTTCGCACGGCGCCTCCACGCCAGCAACAACGCGATCAATGCCGAATCACAGGCACGGACCCCACTGGCATCGACCGTGATCGATGCCGCACCCGCAGGATAGCGATCGACCCACTCGTGCGCGGTATAGACGGTGACCACCCCCGAAAGCGCAATCACACCCCTGTCAGCCATGGGTTCCCTTTCCTGGCTCGGGCACTGGGTCGGTCTCCCCTTTCGCGTTTTTCTCTGCCAACACCCGGATCAAGCCGTCGATCCCACCGCGGTTGATCTCGGCAGTGAAGCTTCCGCGGTAGTTGGTCACCAGACTCACGCCTGCGATCACCACGTCGAAGATCCGCCAACCGTCGCCGCTGTTCTGCAACACATATTGCACTTCGATCGGTTCGCTTCCCGCGCGAACGATTCGCGCCGCGACACGGACGATCGGATCGTTCGCGCCCCTCCTTTGGGGCAGAAACTCGAGGGTTTCGTCTTTGTACGCTTTTGCCGCGTTCGAGTAGGTGCGCAGCAGCAGTTTTTTGAACTCATCGGTGAGCTGAGCGCGCTGTTGCGGCGTGGCTTGCCGCCAAGCCGGGCCGACCGCCAAAGCCGTCATGCGCGGCATGTCGAAATAGGGGAGGATGTTTTCCTCGACAAAGGCAACGAGCGCCTCCCGACTGGGTTCGTCGGTCACCGGATGCGCTTTCAGGTAAGCGAGTACAGAATCCGAAAGCCGCTGCACGAGCGCAACCGGATCTTCTTCGGTTTTTGGGGTTGCCGCATAAACTCGGCTGCCCGGCGCAATCGCCAAAACCGTCACACCCAAGATCCCAGTGAGGAATGCACGCCGTCTCACCATCTTTTCGTTCCTATTCATAATTTTCATACACGATGGGGGGATTGCCGTCGTAAATCAGATACTGGCGCCGTTGCAGATAGGAATCCCGGACATACGCATATTTGTCGATCGCCGCATCCGCCTGGGCATCGAGCGGCAACAGCCGTGCCCGGGTTTCGACGATATCGAGACTCTTGACCGCGAACCGCGCGGTGTCATCCTCAAGGTGGGTGGTGGGATCACCGAATCGATCGACTGGCCATGCGGCGGCGTCGCGTAAGGTTCTTGGTCCCAGAATAGGAAGTACCAGGTACGGGCCGCTCCCCACGCCCCAACGCGCCAGTGTCTGGCCAAAATCTTCGTTGTGTTTGGGGAGCCCGGCTTCCGACGCGATATCGAGGAGGCCGAACAACCCGAAGGTGGAGTTGAATGCAAAGCGCATCCAGTCGTTTGCTGCGGCACCGGGTTTGCCTTGCAACAAATTGTTGAACCCGATCCAGAGATCCCCCAGGTTTCCGAAGAAGTTGCTCACCCCTTTTTTCACCGGTTCCGGCGCCACGGTGTCATACGCTTGCGCCACGGGCTTCACCACCGCACGATCGAGCGCCTCATTCACCGCGAACATCGTGCGGTTGAACCCTTCCCATGGGTCGACTGGCGTTGCGCGCACCGCGGCGTTCGTCGACGGCGCATCCGCGCTAACCCCGCCCCGCTGAACGGCGGTCGCACAGCCGCTCAGCGCAACCGCGAGCGCCCCGATCGCCACCGCGCACCCCAGCCAAGAACCGAAACTTCTTTGCGTCATGTGCCGCATGCGCTTCACTCCGCCGCCTTATTGACCAAAAACTGGCCGATCAATTTTTCCAATACCACCGCCGATTGCGTCAGCAAAATGCGGTCGCCATCCTGGAGGTTTTCCAGATCCGCGCCCGCTTCGATCCCCACGTACTGTTCCCCCAGCAACCCCGCGGTCAAAATGCTCGCGCTCGAATCCTTCGGAAAGGGGATATTCCTGCTGAGTTCCATCGTCACCTCAGCGCGGTAGCTCTTCGGATCGAGCCGAATCGCGGTCACCCTTCCAACCAACACCCCGGCACTCTTCACCGGCGCTTTCACCTTTAATCCGCCGATATTGTCGAAATAGGCGACGACGCGGATCGTCTCGCCGTCGATCCGCGACGTTGCGGCACCGGAGACCTCGAACGCGAGGAAAAAGAGCGCCGCGACCCCCAGCAAAACGAACAGTCCGACCAAAACGTCCCAACTCTTGCGTTCCATCTCACCGTCCAATGAACATGAATGCGGTCAGCACGAAATCGGCCGCCAACACGGCCAACGCCCCATAGACCACGGTTTTGGTGATCGCCCGCGAAACGCCTTCCGCGGTCGGCGTACAACTCCACCCTTGAAAAACGGCGATCCAGGTGACGATCACCCCAAAGACGAAACTTTTCACGATGCCGTTGCGCACGTCTGCATCGAAATCGACCGCGTTCTGCATCTGCGACCAGAAGGTCCCGTGATCGACACCGATCACCACCACCCCAATGAACCAGCCGCCCAAAATCCCTACCGCGGAAAAGATTCCCGCGAGTAACGGCATCGCAATCACCCCCGCCCAGAATTTCGGAGCGATGACGCGCGCGATCGGGTTCACCGCCATCACATCCATCGCGTCGAGCTGCTCAGTGGCCTTCATCAGTCCGATTTCCGCGGTCATCGCGCTGCCGGCGCGGCTTGCGAACAACAACGCAGCAACCACCGGCCCGAGTTCGCGCAGCAGCGAGAGCGCCACCACCCCGCCCAGCGCGGTCTCCGAGCCGAAACGTTGAAGCGTATCATACCCTTGCAGCCCCAACACCAAACCGACGAACGCCCCCGAAACCACGATGATCAGGATCGACAGCACTCCGGCGAAATAGAGGTCACGGATGAGCAACGGCACCCGGCGAAACGTCATGCCGGAGTGGCGCAACAACGCGATCACGAACCGCGCTGCAAACCCCAGTTGCACCACCGTGTCGATCGTTGCCTGCCCCAGGCGCGCAACTGCGTTGATCATATCTCCTCCATCAGCGCTTCGGCAAGCGGCGGCGCCGGATAGTGGAAAGGGGCAGGCCCGTCGATTTCGCCATGGACGAACTGGCGCACGTAGGGATCGCTCGCGTTGCGGATTGCATCCGGCGTACCGTGCGCGACGATGTGCCCGCGCGAGACGAAATAGACATAGTCGACCAACGCGAGCGATTCGACCACATCGTGGGTGACCACTACCGACGCTGCACCGAGCGCATCGTTCAGACGGCGAATCAGCGTTCCGATCGTCGCGAGCGAAATCGGGTCGAGCCCCGCGAACGGTTCGTCATAGAGGATCAACTCCGGATCGAGCGCAATCGCGCGGGCCAGCGCCACCCGCCGCGCCATACCGCCCGAAAGCTCACTCGTTTTCAAGCGCGCGGCGCCCCGCAACCCAACCGCTTCCAGTTTCAGCAACACCAGGTCGCGGATCAGCGGCTCCGGCAACCGGGTATGCTCTCTGAGCGGGAATGCGACGTTTTCGAATACGTCGAGATCGGTAAAGAGCGCCCCGAATTGAAAGAGCATCCCGATACGGCGCCGCAGCGCGTAGCGTTGCGCTTCCGAGGCTTGATCGAGCCGGACACCCAAAACCTCGACGGTGCCGGACCATGGGCGTAATTGCCCGGTCAAGAGGCGCAGCAGCGTCGTCTTGCCCGAACCCGACCCCCCCATGATCGCGACCACCTGGCCGCGATGAACGGTGAAGTCGATGCCGTGCAGGATCTGCCGCGTCCCATACCCGGCGTCAACCCCGGACAACGAAGCGACCAATCGTTCTGTCACGCAATAAGCCATTTTTGAGCGAAGTCCTCATTATACCTGATCGGCAACGTGCGCAATTGCGCGCGTTTTTCCCCGTAAAATCCCCTAAAGTTTTTCGCTGGGTTGCCGATAATCGAGGCAAAGCACCATCAGGAGTCGAAAGCATGACACCGCGTTCTCTCTTAGGGGTTCTCTTTGCGGCACTCACGGCTGCCGGCTGTTCGTCGGTCACGGTGAGCGCACATCAAGAAACCCCCAACCCAACCGCGAATGGTGCGCGACACGAAGCCGTCGCATCCGAGTACGGCGCTGCCATGCCGTCGATCGAAATGCGCCCGGCGTTCCGCCCGCACCGTCAAGCGACCGCAGCCCCGCTTTCGGTTACCGAAGCGCTCAACTTGATGGCGGAACAGCTCGACGCCAATACCAAACACAAGAGCGCCTATCCCGCAGTGCTCGCCGCGACGTTCGTGAACCTGGACCGGATCGACGACACCTCACCGCTCGGGCGGCTGCTTACCGAAGGGCTGGTCGCGCGCTTGCAGGTTCGTGGCTGGAACCTCTATGACGTGCGCCTCAGTAAAGCGGTTGCGGTCACGCCAGAGGGCGAGTTCGTCCTCTCCCGCGATCCCAAGCGGCTCGAATACCAGTATGCGGCTGCGGCCGTACTCACGGGCACTTACACCGTGACCAGTAACGAGGTCATTCTCCACGCACGGATCACCGATGTCGCAACCGGCGTCGTGGTGGCCAGCTCTGAAGTGCGGCTTCCCATCGACGACGAGGTAGCCCATCTCCTCACCGATCACGACAGCCTGCGCCCGATGCGGATCATTCGGGGCCACTGATGCGGCAACGCCCTGACCGCAGTCACGTGACGAGACGGCACCAGTGGCTGCAACGCTTCGCGATGGTCGCACTAGCGAGTACGCTCGCAGCGTGCGCGCAGTCGGCCGTTGTCGAACCGCGCACAGAATCGCTGAGCGATTGCGCCACGTTACTGCACGAGCGGCTGGGTGCAGACGCCGCGCAACTGTGCGGCTGCCAGGGCTTGGCGTGCACGACCCCGGTGGTCATCACCGATTTCGTCGCCGTTGACGATTACCGGTCGCAACGGCTCGGCAAACGCCTTGGAGAAGAGTTTCGCTTGGCGTGGCAACAACGTTGCCAGCGCCCGGTCCGTACCGTCGAACTGGCAGCCGACTTTCGCCTCGATGAAACCGGGCTGCGCGCGCTCACCCGCGACGTCGCGCAATTGATGACCACGACCACCGCGGACCCGCTCGCTTTCGTCGGCACCTACCGTTTGGAAGGAACCGAGCGCATCCGCTATTTCATCCGCCAAGTCCACCTGCCCACGCAAACCACCACGACCATGGCAGGAGGTTACTTGCCGCGCCGCTGTATCGACCCCCTGACGCCGCTGCCTTCGCGTCTCACGCAGTAGGTTCACGAAGGAGGCGTCAGAATAGCCCTCTGGGAGGGTTGTTCGCGCATCGGCCAGCGACGCTCAATCAGGCCCGGCAAGAAAGCGCTCGCGCGCCGCTTCGAGCGCCGCCATATCCCCGCGCACGATCAGCGCATCCCCGCGCTGCAAACGGAAACTGGCGTCCGGAGCCGCACCACGAATCCCCCGACGCCGCACCGCGACCACCTCGACGCGCAACGTATCGAGCGCAAGCGCCCCGAGCGTATGCCCGACCCACGGGGAATCGTCGGCAACCACGAAGGTATCGAGCCGGACACCGTCTGCGTCGTGTTCCTCATCCGCAGCGTCGCTCACCCCGGAAAAGAAACCGCGGAAAAGCCCATAACGCTCTTCGCGCAACGCGCGCAGACGGCGTACCAGTTTCGGCAACGGCACCCCGATCAATGCCAACGTCTGCACCGCCATCATGATGGCCACCTCGATCGCTTCCGGAATCACCTCGGACGCGCCAGCGGCGAACATCCGCTCGATGTCGCCCTCATCACGCACCCGGACCACCACGGGCGCCTCTGGCCGCAACGCTTGAACCGCCGATAGGATGCGCAGCGCTGCGTCGCGATCGGCGAAGGTGACCACCACCGCTTGCGCCCGCATTAACCCGGCCGCTTTGAGCACCTCGGTGCGCGCCGCATCCCCATACACGACGTTTTCCCCTGCCGCTTGCGCCCGCCGCACCCGTTCTGGATCGAGGTCGAGCGCAACCACGCTGATTCCCTCCTGGTCAAGGAGCTTAGCCATATGCTGCCCGGTTCGACCATAGCCCAGCAGCAGTACCGGCGCCTTGATCTTCACCGTCCGCGCCGCAATCTGCGTGAGCTCCAACGAGCGCCGCGTCCATTCGCTCGCCACCACGCGCAAAACGATCTTGTCGGAAAACTGCACGATCACCGGCGCGATCAACATCGACAACACCAGCGACGCCGCGATTACCTGTGGCCACGGTTCGGGCATCAACCCGTGCCGCTCGCCCAAGGCAAGGACCACGAAACCGAACTCCCCCGCCGTACACAACCACAAAGCGGAGCGCAGTGCGGTGCTTGCGTCACTGCCCAACACCCGTGATCCTGCCCAAACGATCACCCCTTTGAGGATCAGCACCACCACGATCGTCACCGCAACCCAAGGCAGAAAGCGAAGCACCACGCCGATGTCGAGAAACATCCCGACGGTGATGAAAAAGAGCCCCAGGAGCACGTCGCGAAACGGCTTGATATCCTCTTCCACCTGGTAGCGGTATTCGGTTTCGGCAATCAACATCCCGGCCAGGAAAGCCCCGAGCGCGAGCGACAACCCCAGGAGCTCGGAAAGCATCGCCATGCCGATCGTGACCAAAAGGACGTTCAACGTGAAGAATTCACTCGAGCGTTGCCGCGCCACCCAACCGAACCAGCGGCGCATCACGGGTTGGCCGAAGCGCAACACGAGCGCCAGCGCCACCGCCGCTTTCACCAGCGCCAGCCCCATCGGCAAGAGCCACTCTCCCCCCGCTTCGCCCCTGCCGAGCGCAGGCAGCAAAATGAGGATCGGCACCACGGCGAGATCTTGAAAGAGCAACACGCCGATCACTTCTCGCCCGTGGGGTTTTTCCAACTCCATCCGCTCGGTGAGCAATTTCGACAAAATCGCCGTCGAGGACATCGCCAACGCAGCGGCGAGTACGAAAGCACCGATCCACGGCAACCCCAGGGCCCCACCGATTCCCATCAACACCACGATCGTCACCAAGACCTGGATCGCCCCAAGGCCGAAGACGACGCGGCGCATCGCCTTGAGGTGACCCAGCGAAAATTCCAAACCGATCGAAAACATCAAAAAGACGATGCCGAATTCAGCGACGAACTGCGCCGTGGCAGGATCGCGAACCAGATTGAGGGTACTGGGGCCGACGAGCACCCCGACCATCAAATAGCCGATGATCGGCGGCAAGCCCAATTGCCGCGTGAGGCCCACCGCGACCACCGACCCCGCCAGAAGCCCAACCAGCAAAAAAAGGCTTTCGTGCATTCCGTTCCCCGACAGATGGGTTTGCTATACTACGCGCCAGTATAGCGGAAAGGACAACATGGCCGAATCGTCAGCGTCCATCGACCCAGAGCACCTGATCGCTCGGGGCGAAACCACATTGGCGATCGAAATCGCTGGGCTTGAGGCGGTCAAAGCACGCTTACGGGGCGACCAGAGTTTCGTCCGCGCCGTCACGGTGATCCTCGAAGCCAAAGGGCGGGTGATCGTGACCGGCGTGGGGAAATCGGGCCACATCGGGCGCAAGATCGCCGCCACCCTGGCTTCGACCGGCACCCCCGCCTATTTCGTCCATGCGGCGGAAGCCGCGCATGGCGACCTCGGAATGATCACACCCGAAGACGTGGTGATCGCGATCTCCTATTCGGGCCAATCGGACGAACTTCTGACCATCCTGCCAGCGATCAAACGCTTCGGCGCCCACCTCATAGCGATCACCGGCCGAGCCCATTCGCCGCTCGCACAAGCCGCCGAGGTCCATCTCGACGTCTCTGTACCGCAAGAGGCGTGCCCGCACAACATCGCGCCAACTGCGAGCACCACGGCGACGCTCGCGCTCGGTGACGCGTTGGCGATGGCGCTCTTGGAAGCGCGCGGTTTTGGTCCAGACGATTTTGCCCGGACCCACCCCGCCGGTGCGCTGGGGCGGCGGCTGTTGCTGCGTTTGAGCGACGTGATGCGGCCCCGCGCCCGCTGTCCGGTCGCAACAACCCAGACCCCGTTCACCGAAGCGCTCTTGACGATGACCCAAGGCGGCATGGGGATGGTGATCGAAGTGGACGAGCACGACCGTCCGATTGGCATCTTCACCGACGGAGATCTGCGCAGACTCCTGGAGCGCGGCACCGATTGGCGCCATGCCCGTTTCGGCGACGTTGCCCACCCTGCCCCCAAGACCCTCCCGGCAACTGCGCTTGCCGCCGAAGCGGCCCACTTCATGGAGACGCACCGCATCAACCACATCCTGGCCGTGCACGCAGACGGAACCCTTGCGGGTGCGGTCCATATGCACGATTTGATGCACGCCAAGGTGATTTAGATGAATGCTCAAGCGAAAGCGCGCGCCGTGCGTCTGATGGGATTCGACATCGACGGGGTGATGACCGACGGCCGCCTCTATTACGGTCCCGACGGCGAAACCCTAAAAGTTTTTCACAGTCGCGATGGACACGGCCTGAAACTGCTGATGCGCGCCGGAATCGTCGTCGTGGTGATCTCGGGGCGGCGCTCTGCAGCGCTCGAAGCGCGCTGTGCCGAACTCGGTGTGCACGAATGCCACTTGGGTGTCGAAGACAAACTCGCGACGCTGCAAACCATCCTTGCCCGGCGCAACTTGACGCGCCAACAGGCCGGATATATGGGCGACGACATCGTCGATCTCGAAATTCTCTGCCAGTGCGGGTTTTCGGCGGCGCCTGCCGACGCCCATCCGGAGGTCTGCGCCCGCGTCGACTACCGTGCGGCGCTGCCTGGCGGTCACGGCGCCGTCCGTGAAGTGTGTGATTGGCTGCTCAAAACGCAAAACCGTTACCAGCAGCTGGTTCAAGAAGCTTTGGGGTCCGCTGCGCCATGATGTTGACGGCATCGACCGCTCGTACCACGCTCCTCTTGACTGCGTTGGCGGTGATCGCCTCAGGGCTTTGGTGGCTTGCCGAGCGCGAAATGGCCGCACTCACCCCCCCTTCGCCACCGGCGCCGCAGATCGACGGCACCGCCTATCAGACCTTCACCCGCATCTATGACCGATCGGGCCGGTTGCAGCAGACGCTCACCGCGGCGCGGCTTGACCACGAACGCCTCAGTGCACAACTGCTGCTCACTCAGGTCACGTTCGAATCGTTCCGCCCCCCATACCATACCGTGGCATTCGCCCAACAGGCGCGGTGGCTCGAAAACGAAGGGCGGCTCGACCTTTGGAATACGGTGCGCATCCGCCGCGATACGCTCGATGCCCCGCCGCTTGCGCTCGCAACGGAAGCGCTGACGCTCTGGCCCCATGAAGGGCGGGGCAGTAGCGCGACGCAAACCTGGTTACTCCAAGGGGCGCGTTGGGCTGTCGGTGATACCCTGACTGCCGAACGCGACTTCACCCATATCGTCTTGGCCGGAAACGCGCACGTTCACTGGCCGGCGCCGCCTTCGCCTCGGCAACGCGTACCGCAACCCAACGCACCCTCCGCACGACCCGGTAAAGGATCAGGATGAGCACGCTTGTCTGCAGCCATTTACGCCCGCTCGCGTTGACCGCACTCACAGCGCTGATCGTGGCATTGCCCGGACCACTCTACGCGAAAAAGAGCGATCGCGACCAACCGGTTGCAATCGACGCCGACCGGATCACCGTCGACGAACGCGAACGCACCCACCGCTTCGAAGGCAACGTCCTGCTGCGCCAAGGTACGCTGGAGATTCGTGCCGACGAGGTGATCGTGACACAGGACGACCAGGGGTTTCGCACCGGAACCGCGATCGGCAAAGGGCGCTTGGCCACCTTTCGCCAACAGAAAGAGGGTTCGGACGAATGGATCACGGGGCAAGCGGAACGGCTCGACTATGACGCGCGGGCCGAACGCTTGACGCTGACCGGCCGCGCCCGCGTCACCTCGGGTGCCGACATCGTCGAAGGCGCGGTGATCGTCTATGAAGTGGTCAACGAAACCTATCGCGTGACCAAAAGCGGCGCGACCTCCTCTGCCCCGAACGGGCGGGTGCGCGCGATCATTCAACCCAAAAACCCACCCAAGGAGCAAAAACCATGAATGAAACCAGCCATTCATCCGTCGTATTGACCGAAGTCCATGGCAAAGTCGGGCTGATCCGCATCAATCGCCCGGAACGGATGAACGCGCTCAATGACGCGGTGGTCGATGCGATCGGCGCTGCGCTCGACACTTTTGAGGCCGACGACGCCATCGGCGCGATCGTCATCACCGGCAACGAAAAGGCCTTCGCGGCGGGTGCAGACATCGGCGCGATGGCCGAGTTCGACTATCAGCACGCCTACCGAACCGACTACATCACCCGCAACTGGGAGCGCGTGAAGACCTGTCGCAAACCGATCATCGCTGCGGTTGCCGGCTATGCGCTGGGGGGCGGGTGCGAGTTGGCGATGATGTGCGATTTCATCATTGCCGCCGACAACGCGAAGTTCGGACAACCGGAGATCAAGCTCGGAATCCTACCCGGTGCCGGCGGAACGCAGCGGTTACCCCGTGCGGTCGGAAAGGCAAAAGCGATGGACATGTGCCTTACTGCGCGCTTCATGGACGCGGAAGAGGCCGAACGTGCGGGGCTGGTGTCGCGGATCGTCCCCGTCGACCGATTGCTCGACGAGGCACTCTCTGCCGCGCAGACCATCGCCTCGTACTCGCTGCCCGTGGTGATGATGGTCAAAGAGTGTGTCAACCGTGCGTTCGAAAGCTCGCTTGCCGAAGGGCTCCTCTTCGAGCGCCGCGTCTTCCATGCCGCGTTTGCGCTCGAAGACCAGAAAGAGGGCATGAAGGCGTTTCTGGAAAAACGCCCGCCCCAGTTCAAAAACCGCTGAGTTGTGCACTGCACAAAAAAATGTTGACTTTCTCCCGATGGGTCGCTATAGTATGGATTGTTGCACTGCAACATTTTTGAACTCATCGGGAGGTATCGCCATGAACACGCAATTCATTGAACAACTCGCCAACAACCAGCGCAAAATTTCGGAAGCCTGGCTCGCCATCGCCAACCAAAACTTCGCGCTCGGCGAAAAGCTCACCAACATCACGCTCGAAATGCTGCGCGGCAACATGGAGCGTTTCGCGCAACAAAGCCAGGCGCTCGTGACGCAAAAAGATCCGCAAGCTGCGTGGCAAGAGGTGCAGAAATTCGTCACCAGCAACGTCGAAGAGCTGGTGAACCAGCAGCGTCAAGTCGCGGAGCTTTTGAAACAGCACCGCAACGAGCTCAGCAAGGTCGCCGAAGAGCAGATCAACGCAATCAACAAAGAGATCGCAGAGCTCCTCGACAACCTGGCCAAATCGGCCCCTGCTGGTTCGGAAGTCGCGATCAACGCCGCGAAGTCGGCATTGGCCGCTACGAGCGCTGCCTACGAAAACATTCAGAAAGCGTTCCAGCAGGTGAATGAAATCGTCGAAGCGAACCTCTCCGCCGCGGCGAACGCCGCGACCAAAGCGGTGAGCGCCGCTGCGCAAACCGCGCAAAAAGCGCAACCGGCTGCGGGCGCGAAGAAGTCGGCGTAATGCGCGGCTGACACCACACCGGTTGTGGGGGTGCGTGCAGATCACCTGAGCGTTGCCCTCAGTTCCAGGATCCTCAACGCCCTGTTTCGTGCAGGGCGTTTTGTTTGGCAAAAGCGCCGCTCCTTTGTTACGATTTCGCTTTTGTTGCGACGAACCGGCCATGCGTCTGAGATTGCTGTTGCTTGTTCCGTGCGCGCTTGCACTCACTGCCTGTGGCGTCAAAGGGCCATTGACCCTACCACCAAAACAAACGTCCGCACAAGCGGCCTTTGCAGAGGAAGCGCCGCTGGCATTCTCACCTACTTCGGCAGCCACGGCCCTATTTGCCCCATTGGAACCCAGCCACGATCATGACGCCGTCTGACCTTTTTCCCATGCCGACCCTTTCTCGTCGAAACGGGACGCTCACGTTGGAAACCACGCCGTTAACCGCGATCGCGGAAAGCTACGGCACACCGTGCTACGTCTATTCCGAAGCGGCGATCCGCGCGGCGTGGGCAGCCTATCGCGAAGGGCTGCCCCCAGAAGCCGGCACGATCCATTATGCAGTCAAGGCGAACAGCAACCTGTCGATCCTGCGCCTTTTCGCCGAGCTCGGCGCGGGCTTCGACATCGTCTCGGGTGGCGAACTCGAACGGGTGGTCGCAGCAGGCGGAAAACCGGAAACGGTGGTCTTCTCCGGTGTCGGCAAAGCCGTCTGGGAGATCGAACGCGCACTCGAACTCGGCATTGGCGCGTTTCACGTCGAGTCGCTCCCCGAACTCGAACGCATCGCGACGATCGCGCAGGCGCACGGTGTCACGGCACCGATCAGTTTCCGCGTCAACCCGGACGTCGACCCGAAAACCCATCCCTATATCGCCACGGGTCTGGCGCGTAGCAAATTCGGTGTCACTCTTGACGAAGCGCGCATCGGCTACCGACAAGCGATGGACCATCCCGCGTTGTCCGTGGTCGGGGTCGCCTGCCACATCGGCTCGCAACTGATTGACGACGCGCCACTCATTGAGGCCGCGGAACGAATCCGTCGTTTTGTCGAAGAGCTCGCTGATGAGGGCATTCGGCTCACCACGATCGATCTCGGCGGTGGCATCGGGATTCGCTATCGCGACGAATCGCCGCTGGACGTCGCCCAAACGCTGCGTCGCCTGCGTGCGGTTTTCGCTGGTCGTCCCGAACGGCTCGCTGTCGAGCCCGGTCGCTCCCTCGTCGGTGCGGCGGGGCTGTTGCTCACTCGTGTCGAATACGTCAAAATCCGCGATGACCATACCTTCTTCGTCGTCGACGCCGCGATGAACGACCTGATGCGACCGGCACTCTACGAAGCGTGGCATGAGATCGTCCCGGTCGTCGACCGCCCCGAGTGCCTGCCGCGTACTGGCGACGTCGTCGGGCCGGTGTGCGAAACGGGGGATTTCCTTGGTCTGGGCCGCACGCTCGCTGTCGCAGCGGGCGACCTGCTTGCCGTTCTCTGCGCAGGTGCTTACGGCATGACGATGAGCTCGAATTACAATACCCGCCCCCGCGCCGCCGAGGTTTTGGTGCGCGACAGCAGCCACCAGCTCATCCGACCCCGTGAGAAACGGGAGCAACTGTGGGCGGACGAGTTCGCGCTGCTGCCCAACGCGTAAGGCGCGGCGTCCCGACGATGGCGAAAAAGGGGCCCCAGGCGCGCGCTCCACTTGCCTGCGCGCTTGCTTTTTTGCTGCTTCTCCTGCCCGAACTGCTACTTGCTGCGGGATTGCCCAGCGCGGTCGCCAAAACCCTTACCCAAGCGGGTATCCCCACCGAATCGCTCTCCGTCTGGATCGCGCCGCTTGACGGCCGCGACGGGCCAAAACTCTACTACCACGCGGACACCCCGCGCAACCCCGCTTCGGTGATGAAGCTCATTACTACCTTTGCCGCGTTCGAAACCTTTGGCGCGAGCGCACGATGGCAGGTCGTGTTGCAAACCCGTGCCGAATGGCAGGGAGAGACGCTCTATGGGACGCTTGAGCTCGTCCACGATGGCGATCCGGCACTCACTGCCGAGCGGTTGTGGACGCTCCTTCGCACCGCACGCGCGATGGGCATTCGTCGCATCGCGGGCTTTACCGTCACTGCGCCCGCGCTTCGTCTGCCGCACTGGGACCCCAACGCGTTCGATGGGCGCGGACAAGCCCCCTATACCCAAGGACCGGCGGCGGCGCTCGCGCACTTCAACGCGATCGTCGTGACCCTTACCCCACACCCTGACGGAACAAGGGTGGTCGCCACCACCCACCCTCCCCTTCCCCTGCCGCTCGATACCCAAGCCCTAACTGCTGTGCCAGGGGGATGTCCGCAAGAGGTGCGCCATTTGGTTGAGGCAACGTTCGTCTCCAACCGCCTCGTGCTCTCTGGGCGCTACCCGATCGCGTGCAGCACCCAGACGTTGGCGCTCGCGCCGCCAGACCCGAACCGTTACGTCGAATGGCTCTTGACCGCGATCTGGCAAGAACTGGGCGGGACGATCGACCCAAAATTGGCACGCCCAGAACGCGCGCGCGCCCCGTTTCGCATCGCGGCGAGCGAATCGCCGACCCTCACCGAAATCGCGTATCAGATGAACAAATGGTCGAACAACGTGATCGCACGTCAGCTGCTTGCCCTCATCGGGTACGAAACTGCGCCCGATGCTTCGGACCATGTCGCAGCCGGACGCGACGCAGCGTTGGCGCTTCTGCGTGCGCGCGGGATCGACGACGGCCATACGGTGATCGACAACGGTGCAGGACTTTCGCGCACCGCACGCATCACGGCTCGGACACTCGCGCAACTCCTCACCTATGTGTCGCAACAGAACTACGCTGCCGAATTTTTTGCCGGGCTTCCACGCCTCGGGGAAGACGGTACCGCACGACGTCGGTACCACCACCATCCGCTCGCCGGTGACGCACACGTCAAGACCGGGACGTTGCGCGACGTACGGGCGCTTGCCGGGTATGCACGGGACCGCAACGGCAGGCCGTACGTGGTCGCGATCCTGCTGCAACACCCCAACGCATCCGCTGCCGCTTCGGTTTTTCCCCTGCTTCTGACGTGGTTGGCACAACACGGCTGACCACCGCTGCGCGCAACGAATAAACGCCAAATCCACCGCTGGGTTTGGCGTTTTGCGAAGCGCTGATCGGTGAGGAAAAACCCGCAGCGCGTTCGGATCGCGGGGCGCCTGTGGCCGCGGGCGTGACGGCGCTATTGCGCGCCTTCTTCGGTTGTGGCGCCTTCCGTGGATGCCGCGCCGCGTTCCTCCTGCGCGACCCCTTTGAGCGAAAGTTTGATCCGGCCGCGATCGTCGGTCTCGAGCACTTTGACGCGGATTTTTTGCCCCTCTTTGACGTAATCGGAGACATTATTGACGCGCTCGTTCGCGATCTGTGAGATGTGCAACAGCCCATCGCGGCCGGGGAGGATGTTTACGATCGCACCGAAGTCGAGAATCTTGAGGACCGTCCCTTCGTACTCTTTTCCGACCTCGACTTCGGCGGTGATCGCCGCAATGCGCTCTTTCGCTGCGTCGATTCCAGCGGCACTCGAAGAGGAAATGGTCACGGTACCGTCTTCGGCGATCTCGATCACCGTACCGGTCTCTTCCTGCAGCGCCCGGATCACCGCCCCGCCTTTGCCGATCACGTCGCGGATCTTGTCGGGATGGATCTTGATCTGTGCCATGCGGGGGGCGTAGGCAGAGAGCTCACCGCGCGCTTCGCCCATCGCCTCGCGCATCAACCCCAGGATGTGCAGACGCGCCTCTTTGGCTTGCGCGAGCGCCACCTGCATGATCTCTTTAGTGATCCCTTGGATCTTGATGTCCATCTGCAGTGCAGTGACGCCATCCTCGGTTCCCGCGACCTTGAAATCCATATCACCAAGATGGTCTTCGTCGCCAAGGATATCGGTGAGGACTGCGAAACGGTTCCCCTCTTTGATGAGCCCCATCGCCACTCCTGCGACATGCTTCTTGAGGGGCACCCCTGCGTCCATCAACGCGAGTGACGACGAACAGACGGTGGCCATCGAACTCGACCCGTTCGATTCGAGGATTTCGGAAACGACGCGGATCGTATACGGAAACGCTTCCTGGCTGGGGATGAGCGCTTTCAGCGCCCGTTTCGCCAGGTTGCCGTGGCCGATTTCACGCCGCTTGGGAACCCCGAAACGCCCGGTTTCGCCGGTCGAAAACGGCGGGAAATTGTAGTGGAGCATGAACGGTTCGCGGTATTCGCCCGCCAGCGCGTCGATGATCTGCTCATCCCGCCCCGTTCCGAGCGTCGCCACCGCCAGCGCCTGGGTTTCGCCACGGGTGAACAGGCACGAACCGTGGGTGCGCGGCAAAACGCCGACACGGATGTCGATGGGGCGCACGGTGCGGGTATCGCGCCCGTCGATGCGCGGTTCGCCCGCGAGGATGCGGCCGCGAACGATTTCCGACTCCAGGTCGAAAAGGATCGCGTTGATTTCGTTGAGGGACGGCATCGGCTCGAACGATTCGAGCACCGCTTGCGTCACGTCGGCGCGAATCGCCTTGAGCGCGTCGTTGCGCGCCTGCTTGGCTGGAATCGCGAACGCTGCCGACAGCCGCTCATGCGCCAGTTCCCGGATGCGCGCTTTGAGCGCTTCGTTGGGCTGCGGCGGCTGCCAATCCCAAGCGGGTTTCCCCGCTTCGGCAACCAGTTCGCGGATCGCTTCGATCGCGACCTGCATCTGTTCGTGGCCAAAGACCACCGCGCCGAGCATCACCTCTTCAGGAAGCTCTTTCGCTTCCGACTCGACCATCAGCACCGCGTTTTCGGTACCTGCGACGACGAGGTCGAGCGCGCTCGTTTTGAGCGCGCTTTGCGTTGGGTTGAGTACGTATTGGCCATCGATATACCCCACCCGGCACGCCCCCACGGGGCCTTGGAACGGAATCCCGGAAAGCGAAAGCGCCGCGCTTGCAGCGATCATCGCCGGAATATCGCCGTCTATCTCGGGATTGAGCGACAACACCTGGACGATCACCTGCACTTCGTTGGTGAAACCGTCCGGAAAGAGGGGACGAATGGGGCGGTCGATGAGGCGCGACGTCAAGGTCTCTTTTTCGCTCGGACGCCCTTCCCGCTTGAAAAAGCCGCCAGGGATACGCCCCGAAGCGTAAAACTTTTCCATGTAATCGACGGTGAGCGGGAAGAAATCTTGCCCCTCTTTCGCCTCTTTGGCGGCGACGACGGTGGCGAGCACCACCGTTTCGTCCATGTCGACCAGCACGGCACCGCTTGCTTGGCGTGCCATTTCCCCCGTCTCGATGCGAACGGTGTGCTGGCCAAAGGTAAAGGTTTTGCTGACTGCTTGTGGCATAGCGTTTTGTGTCTCCCGAAACCGAAGAGCCCTCGTCGGGGACGAGGGCTCTTCTTCGTGTGAATAAGCGGTTATTTGCGCAGCCCCAGACGTTGAATCAGGGCAAGGTAACGGTCAGGGTCGGTCCGCTTCAGGTAATCCAAGAGCCGCCGACGCTGTGAGACCATTTTCAACAGACCACGACGCGAATGGTGGTCTTTCTTGTGGGTAGCGAAATGCCCTTGCAACCCGTTGATACGGGCAGTAAGGAGCGCCACCTGGACTTCCACCGAACCGGTGTCGTTTTGGCCGCGACCGAATTCGGCAACGATTTTCGCTTTGGTTTCTTTATCCAGCATAACGGTACTCTTTCACATCCTCAAAGGTTCGGTTCCAGACAACGTCATTCCCGATGGCTTCAGGCAGCGTTGGCGAAGAATGCAGTAGTTTAGCAACAACTCGCTTGGGCGACAAGACCCCAGCCTGCAGCTGCCATTCGCCGACACCCAAAAACCGGTAACCGGTCCCGTCGCGAAGGTAGACGCGAACCGATAGTGCCCGTTCCGTTGCGCGCAGTTGCACCCCGCTGTTTGATTGCGGTGCCAAGCGATGTGCATTCGTGCGCTCGCGAAGCGTCACCGGCTGCCCGTGCCGAAAACGCTCGGCCTGGGCCGAGTCCAGAGCGATTGCAGGCAGGTGACGAACGAGGGTGTCGACCGGCAGCAGCCGCGCGCGCGTGTGTTCCGAAGGAAGTGCGCACCACGCCGCCAGCGACAAAGCTGCGTCACACGAAAAGGGCCCAACCGCGTCGCGGTGCAGCTGATCGACGTGCGCCGGAACGCCAAGCGTCGTCCCGATCGCTTCGGCCAGCGCGCGGATATAGGTCCCTTTGCTGACGGTGGCGCGCAGCACCGCGCGTTGCGCGGCTTCATCGAACGCGATACATTCCATCAGGTGGATCGTCACCCGCCGCGGTTCCCGCGCCACCGTCACCCCTTCGCGCGCCAACTGATAGAGCGGTTTACCGTCCCGCTTCAACGCCGAGACCATCGGTGGAATCTGTTCGATTTCACCCAGGAATTGGGGCAATACCGCCTGCAGCGCCGTTTCGGTCACCGAAGTTTCCGCAGTGCGCACGACCGCACCCGTCGCGTCACCGGTGTCGGTCGCTGCGCCGAAAACCACGCGAAACGTATAGGTCTTGTCGGCCTCCAACCACGCTTGGGCGAATTTGGTCGCTTCACCAAACGCGATCAGCAACAACCCCGTCGCCATCGGGTCGAGCGTTCCGCCGTGCCCCGCTTTCGCGGCGGCAAGGTGGCGCCGCAGTTGCTGCAACGCCTGGTTGCTCGAAAGGCCGCTCGGCTTATTAAGGAGCGCAACCCCGTCAATCGCGTCGCTGTGTCGCGCCATCGTCACGCTCCGCTATTTCATCCGTTCGCACTACGTCGCTTGCGCGTTCGGCTGCGACGCGGTCGATGAGTTGCGTGAGCGCAACGCCGCGCTCAATCGACGTATCGTGGAAAAAATGGAGCTGTGGCACCTTATACGTGGTCAATCGCTTCGCCAAATGCTGGCGCAGGAAACCTTTGGCACGTTCGAGCCCGGCAATCGCCTCGCGAACCCGTTCCGCCCCTTCCCAACTGGAGAGGTACACCTTCGCGTGCGACAGATCGTTCGAGACCTCGACCGCGGTAATCGTGACCACGCCAACGCGCGGGTCTTTTACCTCGCGCCGGATAAGCTCGGCCAGGTGCTGTTGGATCGCATCCGCAACGCGTCGGGCGCGGGGAAAGTCTTTGGGCATCGATCGCTCCTTACAGCGTGCGTGCAACCTCTTTCACTTCGAAGACCTCGATCTGATCACCTTCCTTGATATCTTGGAAGTTCTTGATCGAAAGCCCACACTCGTAACCCGCTTTGACCTCACGCACGTCCTCTTTGAACCGTTTGAGCGAATCGAGTTCGCCTTCGTAAATCACCACGTTGTCGCGCAACACCCGAACGCGGGCGTTGCGGCGTACCACCCCTTCGAGGACGTAGCAGCCAGCGACGGTTCCCACTTTCGGCACGCGGAAGGTCTGGCGCACTTCGACGAGCCCCAAGGTCTCTTCCTTGCGCTCAGGCGACAGGAGGCCGGCCATCGCCGCTTTGACTTCGTCGACCGCATCGTAAATGATGTTGTAGTAGCGGATGTCGACGTCGTAGGTCTCGGCCAGTTTGCGGGCGTTCGCGTCGGCCCGCACGTTGAAACCGATGATCACGGCGCCAGAAGCCTGCGCCAGGTTCACGTCGCTTTCGGTGATCCCGCCCACGCCGGTATGGACGACCTGCACCTGAACTTCGTCGGTGGAGAGCTTGGTGAGCGCTTGGGAAAGCGCCTCGGCAGAACCCTGAACGTCGGCCTTGACGATGATCGGCAATTTCTTGACATCGCCCTGCCCCATCTGGTCGAAGAGGTTTTCCAGTTTGAGCGCTTGGCTCTTCGCCAGTTTCTGTTCACGATACTTGCCTTGGCGGTAGAGGGCGATCTCCCGTGCTTTCCGCTCGTCCGGCAAGACGTAGAACGCTTCACCCGCTTGCGGCACCTCCTCGAGGCCCAGGATCTCCGCGGGCATCGAGGGGCCTGCTTCGTCGATCTGCCGCCCGGTTTCGTCGAGCATCGCGCGCACACGACCCCACGTGGCACCCGCCAAGACGACGTCCCCTTTGTGAAGTGTCCCGCTTTGCACCAAAACGGTGGCAACCGGCCCGCGCCCGCGGTCGAGCCGCGCTTCGATCACCAACCCTTTCGCGGGGCCCGTTTTCGGCGCCTTGAGCTCGAGCACCTCGGCCACCAGCAGGATCGACTCCAAGAGATCATCGATGCCTTGCCCGGTCTTCGCCGAGACATTGACGAAAATGGTGTCCCCACCGTACTCTTCCGGAATCACCCCTTCGGCAACCAGCTCCTGGCGGACACGATCCGGGTTCGCTTCGGGCTTGTCGATTTTGTTCACGGCGACGACGATCGGCACGCCGGCTGCTTTGGCGTGGTGGATCGCCTCGCGGGTCTGTGGCATCACGCCGTCATCAGCTGCAACGACCAGGACGACGACGTCGGTTGCCTGCGCCCCACGGGCCCGCATTGCGGTAAACGCCTCGTGGCCCGGAGTATCGAGGAAGGTCACCACCCCTTTGGGCGTCTCGACGTGGTACGCGCCGATGTGCTGGGTGATGCCCCCTGCTTCACCGGCAGCCACTTTGGTGCGGCGGATATAGTCCAAGAGCGACGTCTTACCGTGGTCGACGTGCCCCATCACCGTGACGACCGGCGGCCGCGGTTCGGGTGTCCGGTCGAGTTCGGCGCCAAACGTTTCCAGGAACGCGTCGGGGTCGTCGAGTTTCGCTGCAACCGCCTTGTGCCCCATTTCTTCGACCGCGAGCATTGCGGTCTCTTGGTCGAGCACCTGGTTGATCGTCGCCATCACCCCCAATTTCATCAACGTCTTGATGAGGTCGACCGCTTTGACCGCCACCGCGTGCGCCAATTCGGCCACCGTGATCGTTTCGGGAACATGGACTTCGCGCACGATCGGTTCGGCCGGGGCTTGAAAACCGTGGGCTTCGTCGCGCTGCTGGCGTTTGGTGCCCTTCTTCTTGGTTCCTTTCCCTTTCCAGCCGCTCTCGCCATCGTCGAGCGCGCGCACCTTGAGGCCACCCTTGCGGTTGGCCCGCTCTTCGCGCTCTTTCTCCTTGTTTTTCTTGCCTTTCTCTTTTGCCTTCTTGGCCGCATCCGCTGCTACCGCAGCAGGGGTCTCTGATAAAGCGCTACTGTCCGCTTCGGGCTTCTTCTCCTCCTCAGCGGCAGCCTTTTCGGCAGCCTCTGCTTGTTTGGCTGCCTGCCGCGCCGCTTCACGCGCCCGACGTTCGCGCAGTTCCGCTTCCTGAATCGCGCGCAGTTTCGCTTGCCGCTCGGCTTCGAGGCGGCGCCGCTCGAGCTCTTCCGGAGACAAAACCGGGTGCAAAGTCCGATCCTTCGCAACCGCTTCGGTCGGCTTCGCCTCTTCTGCTTTCTGCGCTTTCGCTTTGCGCTTGGCACTGCCTTTACCCGGCTCAGCGACCCGCTGCGTCTTGCCGTCCGCTTCCGGGGCCTGAGGTGCAGCTTCTGGCTGCGCCGCCTCGGTGGGTGCGTTCGATTCCGCCTGGGCGGATACGTCGGTCACATCACCCTGCGGCACGGCAGCCTTCTCTTCCGTAGTGGAAGAACCTACTGCTTCCGTTTGCGTGCGCGCGCTTTCTGGGATTTTTTTGCTCGGTTGGGCAACCGCTTCGGCAGCCGGTAAGGTTGCGTGTGCCGTTTCCGTTTTGGCTGCATCTAAAGCGTGCGCTTGTGGCTCGGAAACGCTCGGTGCCGGCGGGGGCGTTTCGCCAGCACGCAGTGCGGCTTCCACCTTCGCTTTCTCTTCCTGCGTCTTCGCCAGAATTGCTTCTTTCTTCACCAAGACCCTTTTTTTGCGCACTTCGACCTGCACCGTGCGGGCGCGCCCAGAAGCGTCGGTGGCACGGATCGCAGTGGTCTCTTTGCGCTTGAGGGTGATGCGCTTCTCGCCATCGGCGCCATGTTGACGCTTCAGGTAATCGAGCAGTTTGGCTTTGTCGTCTGCCGTGAGTGGACTATCGGGCCCTGCGGTGGAGACTCCGGCTTCGCGGAGCTGGGTAATGAGTTTGTCGACGGGGACGCCCAACTCTTGCGCAAAGGCTTTGACGTTTTCGGTATCCATGGCGGCTCCTCCCTTATTCGAACCAGTGGGCGCGCGCCTGGCTGATCAGCGATGCGGCCCGGTCAGCGTCGATCCCTGTGATCTCGACCAATTCGTCGGTTGCCAGCTCGCCCAGATCGTCGCGCGTGACGATGCCGGATTTGGCCAGTTTGACCGCGATTTGACGATCCATCCCTTCCAATGCCAACAACTCGGGCTCCAGTTTCTCGATCGCCTCCTCTTCGGCGATCGCGTCGGTAAGCAACGCGTTGCGCGCGCGCTCACGCAACGCTTGCACGATCTCCTCATCGAGCCCTTCGATCTCCAGCATTTCCGCGATCGGAACGTACGCGACCTCTTCGAGCGTGGTAAACCCTTCGTCGATCAGCAGATCGGCCAGATCGTCGTCGACGTCGAGTTTTTCCATGAAGAACTGGCGCAACGCCTGTCGCTCCGCCTCTTTGCGTTCGAGCGACTCCGATTCGCTCATCAAGTTGATCGTCCAGCCGGTGAGCTCGGAGGCTAGCTTGACATTCTGCCCGCCACGACCGATCGCGATCGCCAGGTTGGCGTCATCGACCACGACGTCCATCGCGTGCTTCTCTTCATCAACGACGATTGAAACCACTTCTGCGGGCTGCAGCGCAGCAATCACGAATTGCGCTGGATCCGGCGACCAGACGATGATGTCGATGTGCTCCATCGCGATCTCTTGCCGCACCGCCATCACGCGCGTCCCTTTCATCCCGACGCACGCCCCCACCGGGTCCAGCCGTGGATCATGTGAATGGACCGCGATCTTCGAGCGTAGGCCCGGGTCGCGTGCGCACCCTTTGATCTCGATTATCCCTTCTTCGATCTCCGGCACCTCTAATTCGAAGAGCGCGACGACGAATTCGGGCGAACTGCGCGACAAGATGATCTGGGGCCCGCGCCCCTGACGGTCGATCCGTTTGACCACCGCCCGCACGCGGTCTCCGACGCGCAACACTTCGCGCGGAATCATCTCTTCCCGCGGCAACAGCGCTTCCAAGCGACCGATCTCGACGAAGGCATTTCCTCGCTCCATGCGCTTGATCACGCCGGTGACCAGGCGATCGTCGCGTTCCAGGAACTCTTTGAGCATCTGCTCGCGTTCCGCGTCGCGAATCTTTTGCAAAATGATCTGTTTCGCGGTTTGCGCGCCGATTCGTCCGAGCTCGACCACCGGGATCTCTTCTTCGTAGTAGTCACCGGGCTTGATGTCTGGCTTGAGCTCGCGGGCGTCGATCAGCCCCATTTCCCGTTCGTCGTTCTTCACTTCGGCATCGGGCAGCACCAGCCACCGGCGCCACGCGCGATAGGTGCCGTGCTCGCGATCGATCTCGACCCGAACGTCGGCGTCTTCATGCAGATGCTTTTTCGTGGCCGAAGCAAGCGCCGCTTCGAGCGCGGAAAAAACCACATCCTTCGAGACATTTTTTTCGTGCGCCAACGCATCGACCAAAAGCAACAGTTCCCGACTCATCGCAACGTCCTTTCCTTCATTCTTTTCATTCGAAGCGCGGCACCAAGCGCGCTTTGTCCAGCATTTCCCACGCGATCACGACCTCGACGCCGTCGTCCAGCATCAGGGTCACCGATTGGTCGGTAACCTGGGCGATCTGCCCGACGAAATTGCGCCGCCCGTCGATCGCTTCCCGGGTACGCAACTGTGCCCGTTCCCCCAGGAACCGGGCAAAATGGGCCGGTTTTTTCAACACCCGGTCGAGCCCGGGGGAAGAGACCTCCAAACGGTCGTAGTCGACCCCTTCGACCTCGAAGAGGTGCTGCAGTTGGTTACTCACCCGCTCACAATCGTCGAGCGTGATCCCGGTGGGCGCATCGATGAAGACGCGGATGAGCCGCCCCCGCGGGCTCAATTCCAAATCCAGCAGCTCGTAGCCAAGCCCTTCGGCTACGCGTTCGATCATCTGTTCCAGGTTCATAAGACTCACAAACAAAAAATGGGCGTTATCGCCCATTTTCCGAAAAAGAGACGGAAACGGCGAAGCGGCAGTCAGCCACTTCGACAATCTCTATTATGATAACCCGAATCGCGACAAAAGGCTAGCCTACCCAGCGACGCGCGTTGGCAAAGAGCCGATACCAGGGGCTTTTCTCGCCGAGCCCCTCTGGCGCCCAACTCCACTGCACCGTTCGGAAGGCCCGCTCCGGGTGCGGCATCAAAATCGTGAACCGTCCGTCCGCTGTCGTGAAGCCATTGAGCCCGCCCGGCGAGCCGTTCGGGTTGAACGGGTAGCGCTCGGTGGCGCGGCCATAATGGTCGATGTAGCGAATCGTTGCCAACGCTTGGTGTTGCCGCTCCGGATCCTCCCAATGCGCACGCCCTTCTCCGTGCGAGACGACGATCGGTAACCGCGCCCCGGCCATATCGGTAAAGAGGATCGAGGGGCTGGGCAATACCTCGACCATCGCGAAACGCGCTTCGAACCGTTCGGAACGGTTGGCGACGAACTTCGGCCAGTGTTCCGCTCCCGGGATGATCGGCGCCAGGTGTGCCATCATCTGACAGCCGTTGCAGACCCCGAGCGCAAAGGTGTCCGGACGGGCAAAAAATTCGCTGAACTGCGTTTTCAGCGCGTCGTTGAAGAGGATTGCCGTAGCCCAGCCACGCCCGGCGCCCAGCACGTCGCCGTATGAAAACCCGCCACACGCGGCAAGCCCTACGAAATCGCTGAGATGGCGCCGCCCCGCAATGAGGTCACTCATCGTCACGTCAACCGCCTCGAATCCTGCCGCGTCGAATGCAGCGGCCATCTCACGGTGGCTGTTTACCCCCTGTTCGCGCAGGATCGCAACCCGCGGGCGCACGCCGGTGGCGACGAACGGAGCGGCAGGGTCTTCGTCGGGGTCGAACGTGAGCACGCAATGGAGCCCCGGATCTTGGGCATCGCCCAACGCCTCGAACTCGGATTCGGCGCAGGTTTCATCGTCACGCAGGCGCGCGATGCGTCGGCTCACTTCGCTCCAACGCTGCCACAGCACGGTCCGCTTCTCGTGAAAGAGGAGCGAACCTTCCAGCCAAATCCGCAATTCGTCGTAGGTATTGAGGGTTCCAACGAAATGGAACGTCAGCCGATATTTCTGCAAAATCGCGAGCACCACATCGCGATCGCTGCGCCGAATCTGCACGAGTGCACCCGGCGCTTCGCTAAATAGCGCGGCAAGCGCCGCGTCGTTGCGCCGCCCAACCACCGTGTCGTTGCGCTTGGTGTAGTCGATGTCGTGCGTGGCGCGGTCATACGCCAGGGTGTCGAGCTGCAGCGTCACCCCCACCCCTGAGGCGAACATCATCTCGGCCGCGGTCGCGAGCAGCCCCCCATCGGAACGGTCGTGGTAAGCCAGGATCAGATCGTTGGCTTTGAGCGCCTGCAGCGCTTCCCAGAACGCCACGAGGGTTTCCGGCGCGCAATCGGGGGGGGTTTCTCCTTGCGAATCGAACACCTGCGCAAAAATCGAGCCACCCAAGCGGTTGCGTGCGCCGTCCAAGTCGATCAGCAGCAGTTCGGTTTCGGGGGTGTCGCGATCGAGCACCGGGGTGAGAGTCCGTCGAACGTCGGCGACCGCGGCAAAAGCGGTACAGATCAGGGAAACGGGTGCGATCACCGCTTTGGCTTCCCCCGTTTCGGGGTCTTGCCAGACCGTCTTCATCGACAACGAATCTTTGCCCACGGGGATCGCAAGCCCCGACGCGACGCAGAAATCACGCGCCGCCTGCACGGCACGGTAGAGGTTCGCGTCTTCGCCACGGTGCCCAGCTGCGGCCATCCAGTTCGCGGAGAGTTTCACCGTGGTGAGCGGTCCGCGCACATCCGCTGCCCCCAGGTTGGTGACCGCTTCGGCAATCGCCAGGCGAACCGACGCCGCGGGGTCGTTGATCGCCACCGGCGTGCGTTCGCCCATTGCCATCGCCTCACCGGCGAACCCGACGAAATCGGCGGCGGTCACTGCGACGTCGGCAACTGGCACCTGCCAGCGCCCCACCAATTGGTCACGCGCGGTCAAGCCACCGACGGTGCGGTCACCGATCGTGATCAGGAACTTCTTGCTTGCCACTGCCGGATGCGCCAGGACGCGCATCACCGCGTCGCGCACGTCGATCGCAGTGAGATCGAACGGCGGCAAGAAGATCGTTCGGCTGGCTACCACCCGCTTCATGCGCGGTGGTTTGCCCAGCAGCACTTCCATCGGGAGCGCTACGGGATCGTTGCCGAAGAGGCGATCGTGCACGCGGAGCATCCCATCTTCGGTCGCCTCGCCGACGACCGCGAACGGGCACCGTTCCCGGGCACAAATCGCAGCGAACCGCTCCAGTTGCGTCGGATCGATCGCCAGCACGTACCGCTCTTGCGCCTCGTTACACCAGATTTCACGCGGGCTCATCCCGGGCTCTTCGATGGGCACCTCGCGCAACTCGATCGTAGCACCCAGTCCCGCCCCATCGACCAGTTCGGGAAGGGCGTTCGAAAGGCCCCCGGCACCCACGTCGTGGATCGAGAGAATCGGGTTCTCTGCCCCCAAGGCCCAACAACGGTCGATCACCTCCTGACAACGGCGCTGCATTTCCGGGTTGTCACGTTGCACCGACGCGAAATCGAGTTCCGCGTCGTTCGCGCCCGTAGCCATCGACGAAGCCGCACCGCCACCCAGACCGATGAGCATCCCCGGCCCACCCAACTGCACCAGGAGCGTTCCGGGCGCAAAGCCGACTTTGTGGCTCTGTTCCGCCGCGATCGCCCCCAAGCCGCCTGCGATCATGATCGGTTTGTGGTAGCCGCGCACCTCGCCCTGGACTTCACGTTCGAACGTGCGGAAATAGCCACAGAGATTGGGTCGCCCGAACTCGTTGTTGAACGCCGCGGCGCCAAGCGGCCCTTCGATCATGATCTCGAGCGGCGACGCGATCCGATCGGGCTTGCCGTAGGGTTTTTCCCACGGCTGCACGAAATCGGGCAAGTGCAGATTCGAGACGGTAAACCCAGCCAACCCCATTTTCGGGGAAGCGCCCCGCCCGGTTGCCCCTTCGTCGCGAATCTCGCCGCCCGCCCCAGTCGCGGCACCCGGATAGGGAGCAATCGCAGTGGGGTGGTTGTGGGTTTCGACTTTGCCCAAAAAATGGGTAGTGGTTTGGTGCGCGCGCCAGACCCCGTCCTCATCCGGAAACCACCGCGCCACGGTCCGTCCGGTGAAGACCGCCGCGTTGTCGGCGTACGCGACCACCGTGCCCTCCGGATGCGCCGCATGGGTATCCCGGATCATCGCAAAGAGCGACTGCGCCATCGGCCGACCGTCGATTACCCACTCGGCATTGAAAATCTTGTGACGGCAATGTTCCGAATTGGCTTGCGCGAACATCGTCAGTTCGACGTCGGTGGGATCGCGCCCCAGTTCGGTGAAAGCGGCGAAGAGGTAATCGATCTCGTCTTCGGACAGGGCAAGCCCCCATTCGCGGTTCGCCCGTTCGATCGCGGCACGCCCCTCGCTCATCACCGGCGCGGTGGCGAGCGGTTTCGGGGAATAATGGGCAAAGAGCGCCTCTCCTGTCTCGGGGTCCTTCAGGATCGATTGCGTCATCCGATCGTGAAGCAAGGCAGCGACCCCGGCTTGTTGCTCGCCGGTCAAGCTGCCCCATTCGGCAACACGAATCGCCGTACCGTGTTCGATGCGCTTCACCGCAGTCAACCCACACTGGTGCAGGATTTCGGTGGCCTTCGACGACCACGGTGAGATCGTCCCCAGCCGCGGCGCCACCAGGAACCCTTCGCTCCAACGAGGCGTTTTTTGCCGTTCTCCCTGCAAAATTTGGGCCAAACGCGCATCCAACGACGTCTCATCCCCGTGGTCCGGCGCCATTTCGAGCCAATACCACGCGTACGCGGTCAGCGTCACACGGGTGCCCAACGCACGCGACACGCGCGCACTCGCGCTCGCTTCGCGCGCCGCAGACCAGGTTCGGGAACCAAGGAAATGCCAAATCGTCATTGCAGAAGCAGGCATGCCGAAACGCCTTTCACAGAGTCCGTTGCGATCAACCGCAATTGTACGCGGTTCTTTCGCTACAATGAGAATACGCTCGGCACACAAGGAGACTCTCATGACTGGAAAAGCGCTGCAACCGATCCCGTTCCCCCACAAGCCCTTTCTGTTGCAACCGCCGCGCGCCGATCAGCCGGCCACGCTCGACGCGCCCGCAATCGAGGTGCTGACCGATTTTTCCCGGACACCGCCGGTGGTCGCCACCCCGGAAGAGTCGGTGGTAGACGCCGAGCAGCGGATGATCCGCCGTGGCGTGCGTTCCGTACTGGTCCTCAACGCAGAGGGACGAATCGTCGGCATTCTCACCGCTGCCGATATCTTGGGCGAAAAGCCCCTGCGTTTTGCGCAAGACAACAATCTGGCCCCCACGGAGGTTCGTGTCGGGGACATCATGACCCCGATCGAGAAGATGGATGCGCTGACCTTCGAGCAGGTCAGCCGCGCAACCGTCGCCGATATCGTCGCGACGCTCCAAGCCTTGGGACGCCAACATACGCTGGTCGTCGAAAACCGTGACGGCGAATGGGTGGTTCGCGGCATCTTCTCCTCGACCCAAATCGCGCGCCAGCTCGGTACCGAGGTGCCGATCCTCGTGAAAGCCCGCACTTTTGCCGAAATCGAAGCCGCATTGAAGTGATCCGCTCGCTCCTGCTCTTGGCGCTGCTCTTTTTGGGGAGCGGGTACGGGCTGGCGACCCTTCCGGCAAACGAGACGCTCTTTCGCGTCCTCAACGAGGGCGCGGCGGGGCTACCCGCTTCCCTCTGGACAACGCTCACCAATCTGGGTGCGACGAGCGTCGCGGTGGCGCTGCTCGTTGCCGTCACCCCGTGGACGATGCGGCCGTTGTGGCTCGCAGCACTTGCAGCCTTTCCCACGACGCTCGTCGTCCACGGCCTCAAAAAAGCAGTTGCAGCTCCCCGCCCCGCCGCAGTGCTTGATCCCCACCAGATCGTCTGGTTCGACCTGCTTCCCAAAAGCGGCGCGTTTCCGTCCGGTCATACCGCAACCGCAGTTGTCCTGGGTGGCGCGCTCCTTTGCGGGTTAGTCGTGCGTCGTGATCGGTTCGCAAGCCGACAACGCACTCTGCCCCCCGCACGGATATGGCTCGTCGGCGCTGGGGTCGTGTTCCTGGTTTCCGCGATCGCGTTTTCGCGGATCGCCGTTGGCGCCCACTGGCCCAGTGACGTGATCGGCGGGCTCGGCGCGGGGCTCTTTGGCTTGACCGTTGCCGCTTTTCTGATTCGCCGTTTTCCCGAACCATCCCCACAAACGACCCGATTTTTGCTTGTCGGAGGGCTTGCGACGGCTGCCTACGCCCCTTTCGACCACGCAATTTATCCCAGCGGCGCCGCGCTCGTCTGGGTGGTTGCGCTCGCGGCGTGGGTCGGCGCCATACGGCGTTTGGGGGGGCAGTAGTGGGCCGAGCAGTTCGCATGATGGTCGCGATCGCCGTCACCGTCGGGTTGGCGGCGTGGTTCTTCCACCAGTACCACGACGCGGTCACCACCGCGCCTTGGCAGCAGTGGAACCTGCGCGATTTCGCTGGTCCTGCGCTTCTCATCGTCGCAAGCCACCTGCTGCGTGCGGCGCGCCTCCATGCGGAACTGCGCGCGCTCTCTTTTGCTGCCTGTTGGCGACTGCTTGCGTACCATACCTTCTGGGTCAATATCCTGCCGATGCGCAGCGGCGAGATGGCGCTGCCGTTGCTCCTCGCGCGACACCACCAGGTTCCACTCGTTCGCGCCACCGCAACCCTTTTGTGGCTGCGCGTGCAGGATCTGATGGTGCTCATCCTCCTGGCAGCGATTCTCTGGCCTGAACTCCCCTTGTTCGTCCGTTTGGGTATCGTCGCACTCCTCGTTGTAGCCCTCCTGCTTCTGCCCTTTTGGCTGGCGCTCGTGGAACGGTTGCGTTGGCCGTGGCTTGAACGCTTCATCGCCGCGCTGCGCATCGCGATTACCCATTCCCACTCTGTCTGGCATTGGACGATTGCCAATTGGTGTGTCAAAATCGCGGCGGTCGGGTGGCTTCTCGCTGCACTGCTGCCACTCGACGGTTTCGCAGCGTTGGGTGGCGCATTGGCCGGAGAACTCGCGGCGATTCAACCCGTTCAAGGCATTGCCGGATTTGGTCCTTATGAGGCGGCAGTGGCTGCGCTGTGCCAAACGTTTTATGCGATCCCCCTCGCTTCTGGCGTCGTGGCGGGGTTTGCCGCACACCTGCTGCTGTTGGCCGTGAGTACACTCATGGCGTTTTTGGCTTGGATCGGAAACCAATGAATTTGCCCGAACACCGTCTGTCGATCGTGGTCCCGTTCTACAACGAAGAAGAGAACATCGCGCCGTTGGTGGCGCGGGTGCATGAAGCCTTAGCCAACTACCCCTATCCGTGGGAGCTGATCTTGGTCGACGACGGTTCGACCGACCACACCTTGGAACGCATCGTCGAAGCGCAACAACACTACGGCGGCCACGTCCGACTGGTTGCGTTGCAACGCAATTTCAAACAGACCGCAGCGATGCAAGCCGGCATCGACGCAGCGCGCGGCGACGTGATCGTCACGATGGATGGCGATTTGCAAAACGACCCGGCGGATATCCCCAGGCTCGTCACCCGCTTGCTCACTGAAGACTTGGATCTCGTCTCCGGTTGGCGCAAAGAGCGAAAAGACGACTTTCTGCTGCGCACCTTCCCCTCGCGCCTGGCCAATGCGCTGATCGGGCGAATTACCGGTGTGAAGTTGCACGATTATGGATGCAGTCTCAAAGCGTACCGGGCTAGTGTCCTGAAAAATGTCACACTCTATGGCGAAATGCACCGCTTCATCCCGGCGTGGATGGCCACGGTCACCCACCCGCGTCGCATCGCAGAAGAAGTGGTAACGCACCACCCCAGGCGTTTCGGACAGTCGAAATATGGACTGTCGCGCACGTTTCGCGTGATTCTCGATCTGTTGTTCGTCTATTTCTTCATGCGCTTTCGCACCCGGCCCGGCCACTTCTTCGGGGGCATCGGGATTGCAGTGGCCGCCCTGGGCGGCTTGATCTTGGCCTACCTTTTTGGCGTCAAACTTTTTTTGGGAGAATCGATTGGCGGGCGCCCCTTGCTGCTGGCCGGTTTTTTCCTGGTTTTGAGCGGCGTGCAGTTCCTCACCACCGGCGTCCTTGCCGAGATGCTGACGCGGGTCTATCACGAATCGGGACGACGAACGCAGTACCAGGTGCGTACGATCACCCCTGCGGATACCGAAGCAGAGTGGCATGAGCCCGCGCAGTCCGAACCGAAAACGAACGATCCCGCACACGGAGTCGCATCCGTATGAACGGACGGATTGGGTTTTGCCCCGAACCGGTGGCAACGTCGCTGCGCGTCCGTAGCGTCTGGGCGCTCTTGCTGCTCTCCCTGGTCGTTGGTTTCGTCTTTTTTGCCCATTTGGGGGGGTACCCGCTCTTCGATGTAGACGAAGGGGCATTCGCGGAAGCCACGCGCGAAATGCTCGCCAGTGGTGACTACGGCTTTCCCATGCTCGACGGCGCCCCACGTTTCGACAAACCCATCCTCATCTACTGGTTGCAAGCAGCAGCGATGGCGCTTTTTGGTGTCGATACGTGGAGCGCGCGCTTGCCTTCCGCTGTCGCCGCGGTACTTTGGGTCTTCGCGACCTGGCATTTTGCCCGGCATCGCTTCGGCGCACGCCCTGCGCTCCTAGCCGCAACCATTCTGGCCACCGCAATCGGCCCGTGGGCGATCGGTCGTGCAGCGACTGCCGATGCGTGGTTGAACCTTTGGCTCGCGCTCGCTGCGTTCGACGCTTGGCGCCACATCGAGTCGCACCGCCGCGCCCCGCTGATTCGTGCCTATTTGTGGATGGCGCTTGGCTTTCTCACCAAGGGCCCCGTTGCGGTGCTCGTTCCTGGAGCGGCAGTACTCCTTTATTGCACGGCGCAACGCGAATGGCGCAGATTTTGGGCGATGCTGCGCGACCCCATCGGTTGGCTGGTGTTCCTTGCGGTCGCCCTTCCCTGGTACGGTTACGCGTTGTGGCGTGAAGGGTGGGCGTTCGTCGAAGGATTTTTCCTCAAGCACAACGTGCAGCGTTTTGCCGACACCTTGGAACGACACGGCGGCGATTGGTGGTATTTCCTTGCGGTCACACCGCTTCTCCTCGCACCGTGGACCTTCCTGCTCGTTCCCGCCCTCACCCGGATATGGGCCGACCGCACCGTGGCGCTACGCCGTTTTCTCTGGTTCTGGGCGGTTTTCGTCGTGATCTTCTTTTCGTTGGCCCAGACGAAACTGCCCCACTACGCCCTCTACGGCATCACGCCGCTCGCCCTTTTGCTCGCCAATCACCAGGACCATGCCCGTGGGAAATGGTTGGCGACCGTCCCCGTGCTTGCGGCACTCATCGTCGTGATCACCGCAACCCTTCCTGCGCTGCTGGTCGAAGTGGCGCAACGCTCGGATCGGCTCTCCCCCTTCCACCAAGCGCTTGCCGCCAGCGCTTTGGAAGCGTGGCCCGTTGAAGCGTACCTCGCTGCGGGTGCGGTACTTCTGCTCATCGTTGCGTTTTGGCGTTGCCAAGCACTGCTCAGCTCGGAGATCAGCGCTCTCCTGAGTGCCGCGGTGGTGTGTCTCTGGTTGGCGTTCCGTCTGTTACCCTGGGCCGGGGAGGTGCTACAAGGCCCCATTCAACGCGCGGCGGTTGCCGCGCAGGGGAAAGCGGTGGTCAATATCGGGCTTCGGGCACCGAGTTTCAGCTTTTACCGTCAAGCGATCACGCCGAAACGTCCGCCCGAACCGGGTGAGTGGTTCGTGACTCGGATCGATCGACTGCCTGAATTCCCTTATACGCTTCGTTACGAAGCACGTGGCGTCGTGCTGGGAGAACGAACACCATGAACCTGCGGCCGTTGCGTTTCACCCTGACGTTCGTTGCGATCGCGGCAGTCACGACACTTACCCTGCTGTGGATCGCGCCGCCCCCACATGCCGATGGGGAAGCCACCCCCCCGTGGCACGCTCAACAAAGCGGTGGGTATTGGGAAATCATGGGATGGACGCTGGGCGCCACCACGCCCGAACAGGTCGCGAAACGGCTCGGCAGCGACGTCCAGTGGGCAATTCTGCGTCGACCGGGGCAAGCCGTCGTACTCGAGGGCTGGGTACCCGACTTCGCCGTCCATGGGCTAACGGGAAAATTGCTGCTGCAATTCGAACTGCCGGAACCGTTGCAGGCGCTCGCCGAAGCCGAAGGACGGGGCGCCGAAATCACGGCAAGCGGCAACCTGCGACGCGAATTCGACCCCTTGCACCAGAGCGACCCCCGCTGGCGACAGGCAACACGGTTGCAACTGCTTACCTTCCTACCGAGTGTGCGCATCGATGCCGCTACCCTCGAAGCACGCTTCGCTGCGCTGGGGACAACGCCACGCCGCTGGCAAGACGAAACGCAAGCGACGCACTGGCTCTATGCGCTTTCCTGCGCCGCACCTTGTACGCCCTTGGGCGTCCATATTGCATTACCGGCTGAAAACGGTCGCCCGGTGATCGAGTACGCGCTCCTCGAACGGTTCGCTGCGCTCCTCCCTTCTTGATTTTCCCGCCTTTTTCGTTATAATGCGCTGCTTTCCCAACTAACGATTAGGAATCGACTCTCATGGTGGTGATTCGTCTTGCCCGTGGCGGCGCGAAAAAGCGCCCGTTCTATAGCGTCGTCGTTACCGACTCGCGCAATCGGCGTGACGGTCGTTTCATCGAGCGTGTCGGCTTCTACAACCCCGTGGCCTCTGGCAACGAAAAGCCGCTGTCGCTCAATCTGGAACGCGTCGATTATTGGGTAAGCAAAGGGGCGCAGCTTTCTGACGCCGTTGCGCGCTTGGTGAAGCAAGTCCGCCGCGCTGGCTAACCCGTTTTCGTATCGCTGCAATGAGCGAGGTCATCGTACTCGGACGACTTACCTCGCCCTTTGCGATCAAAGGCTGGTTCAAACTCCACCCTTTCGGCGACGACCCCGAATCGTGGCAGGCAATGCCACAGTGGTGGGTGTCGCCGGAGAGCGGCGCGCCACTCGATGCGTGGCAGCAACTGACCTTAGAAGCGCTAACCCCACATGGAAAAGGGTGGATCGTCAAATTTCAGGAAATCTCCGACCGCACTGCTGCGGAAGCGTACCGTGGCTGGTACGTCGGGGCGCCGCGTTCCGCACTGCCCGAACCCGAAGCCGACGAATTTTACTGGGGCGATCTCGTCGGCTGTAGGGTCGAAACTCCAAAGGGCCAGGTGTTGGGCGTGGTGATAGAGCTCATTTCGGCCGGTGCGCACGATGTCTTGGTCGTGCGCAATGACAAGAAAACGCACCTCATCCCGTTCGTCCGCGCCTATGTCCCCACGGTGGATCTCAACGAGCGGCGAATCGTAGCCGATTGGTCCCCCGAATGGTGATCTGACCCGTTCGTGCGTTGCGACATCGTCACCCTTTTCCCCGAAATGTTTGCCGCGCTCACCGAGTACGGTGTGACGGGACGCGCCGCGAAAAGGGGGCGTTATACGCTCGTCTTCCACAATCCTCGCGACCACACCCCGCTCCCCCATCGTCAGGTGGACGATCGCCCCTACGGCGGGGGACCCGGCATGGTCATGCGGCCCGAACCCCTCACCGCGGCGATCCGCGCAGCGAAAACCGCCCAACATACTGAGCTGGGTTTCACCGGCCCGGTGATCTATCTTTCACCCCAAGGCAAACGCTTCACCCAAGCCGATGCCCACCGGCTTGCGCAGTACCCGGCGTTCACGCTGTTGTGTGGACGTTACGAAGGGATCGATCAGCGCGTGATCGACCTCGAGGTCGACGAAGAGCTGTCGCTGGGTGATTTCGTCTTGAGCGGTGGCGAACTCGCAGCGATGGTGGTACTCGACGCCACGATTCGGTTGCTTCCCGGTGTTTTGGGTGATGCCGAATCGGCCCGTCGCGACTCGTTCCAGGCGGGCTTACTCGACCATCCCCACTATACGCGCCCGGAAACCTTCGAAGGGTTACGTGTGCCCTCGGTACTGCTTTCAGGCAATCACACTGCGATACAAAAATGGCGGCAGGCGCAAGCGATGGAACGCACTGCGCGCTGCCGCCCCGATCTTTTGGACGATCGCAAAGACGCATTCAACCCTTGATTTCGATCCGTTTCGGCTTCACCGCTTCACTCTTGCCGATCCGTACTTCGAGCACCCCGTCTTTGAACTGCGCGGAGATCTGATCCGGATCGGCATCTTCGGGCAACGTGAAGCTGCGAACGAACCGACCATAGACCCGCTCGACGCGGTGATATTTCTTGTCTTTCTCTTCTTTCTCTTGTTTGCGTTCGCCACTGATCGAAAGCACCCCGTTTTCCAACGTCACATGGACGTCGTCCTTCGCAAGGCCGGGCAAATCGGCTTTGATCAGATAGCCGTTTTCGTTCTCCTCGATATCGACGAGCGGCGCCCAGTCAGCCATCCGCATCGCTTCCTGCCCTTCGCTGCTCGGCACGAGCGAACGGCTCATCAACGCCGCCAGTCGATTTTGCAGTTCTTCCAGTTCCCGAAACGGATTCCATGGCATGATGCGCGTGGTCATGGTGACACCTCCTTTCGTTGCTTTCCCAATCCTGGACTTTTATTTAGGTGCACGCTTCTGCTTTTCAAGAGGTCGAAGCAAGGAATGCACCCGCTTTTCTTTTTGTTTCACTTTGGTACAATTCCAGCTTTTCACTGCACCACCAACCCTCGGGTTGCTCTGGGCACGAAGTCGAAAGGAGCCAATCATGAACCTGTTGGAACAACTCGAACGCGAAGAGATCGAACGCCTCACTCAGGGTAAGACCATCCCCAACTTTCGCGCGGGGGATACGGTGAGTGTCGCAACGCGCGTCGTCGAAGGGAACCGTACACGGATTCAGAACTTCGAAGGCGTCGTGATCGCCAAACGCAATCGCGGGCTCAACTCGTCGTTCATCGTCCGCAAAATCTCTTCCGGCGTCGGGGTCGAGCGCACCTTCCAACTCTATTCCCCGCTCATCGAGTCGATCACAGTAGTGCGCCGCGGTGACGTGCGCCGCGCCAAGCTCTACTACCTGCGCAACCGCTCCGGGAAGTCGGCGCGTATCAAAGAGTTGGTTGGCGCCAAAGCGCAGAAAGCCTCGCGCGCCATCTAACCCGCTTTTCTCGATCCCGCAAAAAGCCCGCGAATGGTTCGCGGGCTTTTTTACGATTCCTTCAACGTTGTTCGATCCGCCACCACAAGGCGATTGCCAAGAACGCAAAGAAGAGGAGCGGCAGCAGCGCGGAAACGAACGGCGAAACCCCCCAAACGGCAACGATTCGGTCGCTCAGTTGCGTGAGCAGGAAAAACGCCACGCCCAACATCGTCCCGGCAAAGACCCGCCACCCCAACTGCACCGTTCTGCTGTGCCCCATCACGAAAGGAACGGCAAGGGTGGCCATCACCACCAACAAGAGCGGCAACAAAACTTTACGCCAAAACGCTGCCTCGAACGGTTTGCTCTCTCCCCCGTTCTTTTGCAAAAATTGAATGTAGCGGTAAAGGACGTCGAGCCTCATCCGCTGCGGTTCGACCCAGAGCACTGCCAGTGTTTCCGGCGTGAGCTCACTACGCCAGAAGTGGTCCCGGAGCGTTTCCTGACGGACTGCGTCATCCTGAAAGGTACGCCGCTCGACCTCGGGAAAGTACCATCCCTCTTGCGCTGCATCGTAAATCCCTTCAGGCGCATGATCGATCGCCTGCAACCGCGGTTTATCGCCCGGTTCGAGCCGATACCACCAGACATCGCCAATCGTTTGCGCGTCGCGCACGGCACCGATGTGCACGAAACGGTCCCCATCGCGGACCCACAAACCGCGTCGCGGCGAACGCTGCGCCGCATCGACGCCGATCCCCTCATCCCATTGCCGCGCCAGCCGTTCGGTCACCGGTACAACCCATTCGGCCAGCGCCATCGTCGCCGCGGCGACCGCCAGCGCGGCAATCGCAACCAGCCGCCACAATCGATAGGGGGACAACCCCACGGTGCGCAACACCGCCAACTCCGAATGACGCGCCAGTTGCGCCAATGCGACCAACGTTCCTACCAACAACGCAACCGGTGCCATTTCGACCCAGCGGCCGGGTTGCAACAACAGCGCGTACCCCAATACCCGAAAAACCGTCCATCCGGGTTGTCCCAAGCGATCCAGTGCGTCCAGAAAATCGAAAAAGAGCAACAAGCCGCCAAAAACCGCGCCGACCAAAAGGGTTCCGCGCAGAATGTTCCCGACCAGCCAACGCGATACCAGGTGGTTGCACATCATCGCGTCCGCCTCATGCGCCAGAGATAAACAAGCACCAGCAGCGCAAAAAAGAGCAGGTGTGGTGCCCAGAACCCCACGGCAAAGGACGTTCGACCCCGAACGACGTACGCCTGAGCGAGCGACAACAGATTGACATAGGCGAAGAACACGAGGAGTGCAACGAAGAGCGTCACACCCCGCACCGTACGCGGTTCTGCCTCGGCAAGGGGTAACGCGAACACCATCAGCATTACCGCGGCAAACGGTAAGCCGAAACGCTGCACCAACTCACCTGCCGCCGCCCGGTGCCCCTCGTGCGCCATCTGCCACAGGGACGCGGTCGCGACGGCACGGACACGCTGCACCTCGGAAACCGGTTTGGGCGGTGTCACCCAAAGCGCCTGTTCGCGAAATTCGATCACCCGAAAGGCCAAAGGAGACGCCCCCTCCTCATACCGCGCTCCCGACGCCAAAACCACCCATTTGCCATCGTCGCGATTTTCGACGCGCGCACCATCGGCAACGACGATCATTTGTCGCCCCGCTTGCCACTGGCGCATGAAAAAGAGGCCCACGGCATCCTCGCCGCGCGGAGCGACGAATAGGACCCGGTGCCCGTCCTTCGACTCGCGAAAAATCCCGGGGGCAACAGTCTGCGTCTCGTCTCGTGCTTGTGCCGCAGCTTTCAAACGATCCTTCTGCTGCTCGGCAAAGGGCACCAACCACGTCGTCAAGAGCGCGAGCCCCAGCGCCAAGACCATTCCCAACCCCAACACCGGCACCGCCAACCGCCAACGCGACACCCCCAACGCGCGCCAAACGGCCCATTCGCTGTCTCGCACCCAACGCTGCATCACAAGCAGAGTCGCGGCAAACGCACTGAGCGTCACGATGAGCGGCAGCTTCTCACTGATGGCCCACGGCAGATACGGCAGATAGAGATCAGACGGGAGGTCGCCGGCGGCAACCGTACCCAACAGACGCACCATCGACACCGCGGTCAGGATCAATATGAGTGCCACCGCGATGAGTAGCGCCGTGCGGCCGATCTCGGCTAGAATGGAACGGTCGAAAACTTTCATAGAAACACAGGGAGCAGTAAACTTATGAAATTTACCATATCGGATCTCCCCTTCGAAAAGATTGCGGCAACGACGCTCGTCGTACCGCTCTTTACCGACGAAACCGATCCCAATCGGGAACGGCTCGACAAAGTGACGAAAGGCAAATTCGGTCGCTTGTGGGCGCAAGAGGTCGACCGCGACGTCGTTGGGCAAATCTTCCGCTACACCGATCTTCCTGGCCTTGCGGCTTCACGCCTTCTGGTAGTTTCCCTCGGGGAACGGGGCAAATTCACCGCGCAAAAATGGGCCAAAGCAGCACAAGCCGTCGCGACCGCGCTCGCCAACGGCCCGATCGGCTCGGCTGCGCATCTTTTAGCAAGCGTCGACCTGCCGCAGGTGCCGCTCGCGCAACGGCTGCGCCTCCTCACCTATTGGTTTCGTCAGGCACAGTACCGTTACGATGCCACGCTGGGCGAAAACAGTGCCAAAGCGAAAGCGCCCAAAGGGGCGGATCGCGTCGAACACCTGATCCCGGAAGCGGCAACGGACGCTCTTTACCGCGCGGTTGCCGAAGGGGACGCGATTGCCGAAGGGGCGCTCCTCACCCGCCAACTCGGTGACCTACCCGCAAACGTCTGCACCCCCGAATACCTCGCGGAAACCGCTGAAAACCTGGCCAAAGCGCACGATCTGAAATGCCACGTGCTCGACAAAAAAGAGGCGGAAAAACTGGGCATGGGCGCCTTTTTGGCGGTTGCGGCCGGAGCCAAGCGTCCGCCGAAGCTCATCGTGCTCGAATACCGGGGTAGCGGCGTGAAGAAAGCGGAACGCAAACCGATCGCGCTCGTGGGCAAAGGGATCACCTTCGACACCGGCGGGATCTGCCTCAAACCCGCGGCGCAAATGGATGAGATGAAATACGACATGTGTGGTGCAGCAACGGTATTGGGGACGATGAAAGCGATCGCGCTCATGGCGCTGCCGCTTGACGTCGTCGCCGTGATCCCTGCCACCGAAAACATGCCAGGCGGAACGGCAACGCGTCCGGGTGACGTCGTCACCACCCTTTCTGGGAAAACGGTCGAGATCCTCAACACCGACGCCGAAGGACGGCTGATCCTCTGCGACGCACTCACCTATGTGCAACAGCGCTACCGCCCGAGCAAAGTGGTCGATATCGCGACGCTCACCGGCGCGATCATCATCGCACTGGGTAAAGTCGCAACAGGCCTCATGGGCAACGACGACACGCTCCTTGCCGAACTCAAAGCCGCTGGCGACGAAGCGTTCGATCGCGCCTGGCCGCTTCCGCTCTGGGACGATTACCAGGAGCTCCTGAAGAGCCGTTTTGCCGACATCCCCAACATCTCGAGCGGGCGCGACGCGGGTTCGATCACCGCAGCGGCATTCCTCTCCCGCTTCATCGAACCGGGCACCCCGTGGGCCCACCTCGACATCGCCGGAACCGCATGGCTTAGCGGCGAACAGAAAGGAGCAACGGGCCGCCCGGTGCCGCTCCTTACCCACTGGTTGCTGAAAGAGGCCGAACGCGCCCAAACGGCGCACGCCGAAACGGACCAACCGGCCGACTGACCCGCGACGATGGTGTGCCGCGTCCGCTTCTTTCCCGATCAAAGCCATCCGCTGGATACCGCGGTGCGCCTCATCGAGCGCGCCTATCGCAGTGGCCGCCAGGTTGCGGTTCGTCTCGAAGACGAACCACAACTGGCGGCGCTCAGCAAAACTTTGTGGGAATCCCGTCCGGGGTTTTTTCTGCCCAACGTCCGGGTGAGTGACCCCATTGCCGCAGAAACCCCGATCGTTTTGCTGCTTACCGAAGAGACCGTTCCCACGCCACGCCCCGTTTGGGTGAACTTGGCGCGCGCCGCGTTTGCGTCGCTCCCGGACTGCGAATGGCTTTTCGAAATCGTCGGAACCAGTGAAGCGGACAAAGCGCCCGCGCGTGAACGCTACCGATACTACCGCGCTTTGGGTTGCGCGGTCGATGTTGCCCGAGGAACGCCATGATGGTTCGCCCCCCTTTTGCCGATGACGACCGACCCGCATGGGCGTCTTCCTTGCGTTCAACCCCAAGCACCGCTACGCTTACCTCGCCGGAAATCCCGCCGGTACCGCTCGACGCGTTGCCGGTGTTGACCGAAAAAGCGGAGTTCGCGCCTTCCCAAACCGTGCAAGCGCCTTCCGGTGCGCCGCCCACGCCAGAAACAGCCACAGCCACACCGACGTCACCCGGAGCGTCTGCCCCAGCCATGAACGCTCCAGCCCTCACCACAGAAGAGGATGACGAAGCGTTTGCGCGTTGGGTTGCCGAACGCACCGCAGCGCTCGTGCACGAAGAGCTGACGGCGCTCACCGAACGGGTCCTTGCGCGGCTCGAATGGGAGCTCAAGCAAAAACGGCGCGGGCGCAACCGGCTATAATTTGCCTTTTACCGACGCAACCCGGACGACGATGGAACTCGAAAAAAGCTTCAATCCTGCTGCGATCGAACAACCGCTCTACCGCCATTGGGAAAGCGCGGGTTACTTCAAAGCGGGTTTCGACCCCGACAAAAAACGCGCCTACTGCATCCTGATGCCCCCGCCGAACGTCACCGGAACGCTCCACATGGGGCACGGGTTCAACCAGACGATCATGGATACCCTCATCCGCTGGCGGCGGATGAGCGGCGACAACGTGCTCTGGCAACCTGGCACCGACCACGCCGGTATCGCCACCCAGATCGTCGTCGAACGCCTGCTCGAAAAAGAGGGACTGACCCGCCAAGAGCTCGGCCGCGAAAAGTTCCTGGAGCGCGTCTGGCAGTGGAAAGAGTACTCGGGCAGCACCATCACTCAGCAGATGCGTCGGCTGGGTTCCTCTCCCGACTGGAGCCGTGAGCGCTTCACGATGGATGAGGGGCTATCACGCGTCGTGATCCAGACCTTCGTTCGCCTCTACCGCGAAGGGTTGATCTACCGCGGCAAGCGGCTCGTCAACTGGGACCCCAAGCTCAAAACCGCCGTTTCGGACTTGGAAGTGAATGCGGAGGAAGAAGACAGCTTCCTGTGGTCGATCCACTACCCGCTTGCCGACGGTCCCGTCGATGGCGTCGAGGGCGTGATCGTCGCAACGACCCGCCCCGAAACCCTCTTTGGTGACACCGCGGTGATGGTTCACCCCGACGACGAACGCTACCGCCACCTCATCGGCAAAACGGTCTTGTTGCCGCTCGCGCACCGCCGAATTCCGATCATCGCCGACGAAGCGGTCGACCCCACCTTCGGGACGGGCTGTGTCAAAGTCACACCGGCGCACGACTTCAACGACTTCGCCGTGGGGCAACGCCACAACCTGCCGATGATCAACATCATGCGGCTCGACGCCCACCTCAACGACAACGTCCCCGAGCCATTCCGTGGGCTCGACCGCTTCGTGGCGCGCGAACGCGTGGTCGAAGCGCTCAAGGAACAGGGGCTGCTCGTCGACGTCAAACCCCACCGCGCGATGATCCCGCGTGGCGACCGCACCGGTGTCGTACTCGAACCGATGCTCACCGACCAGTGGTTCGTCGCCACCACCAAGCCTGCGCCCGACGGCAAATCGCTCGCGCAGAAGGCGCTCGAGGTCGTCGACAACGGCGAAATCCGTTTCATCCCGGAAAACTGGACCAACACCTACCGTCAGTGGCTCACCAACATCCAGGATTGGTGTATCTCGCGCCAACTCTGGTGGGGGCACCAGATTCCCGCCTGGTACGCAGCCGAAGACGAGGGCAAAGAGAACCCGCGCTTCTGGGTTGCCCACGACGAAACGGAAGCGGCGCAATTGGCTGCTGCCGATGGCTACACCGGCCCGCTCGTGCGCGACCCTGACGTGCTCGACACCTGGTACTCCTCTGCGCTTTGGCCCTTTTCGACCCTCGATTGGACTCCGGAATACCCAGCGCGATCGAACCCGGCGCTCGACCTCTACCTCCCCTCGTCGGTGTTGGTGACCGGCTTCGACATCATCTTTTTCTGGGTGGCGCGCATGGTGATGATGACCACCCACATCACAGGGAAAATCCCGTTCCGCGACGTTTACGTGCACGGGCTCATCCGAGACGCCGAAGGGCAGAAGATGTCGAAGTCGAAAGGGAACGTACTCGACCCGATCGACCTCATCGATGGCATCTCGCTCGATGCACTCATCGAAAAGCGCACCTTCGGTTTGATGAACCCGAAGCAAGCCGAAAGCATCGCGGCACGCACCCGCAAAGAATTCCCGAACGGGATCCCCGCGTTCGGCGCGGACGCGTTGCGCTTTACCTTCGCCAGTCTCGCCTCACCCGGGCGTGACATCAAGTTCGACTTGAACCGGTGCGAAGGGTACCGCAACTTCTGCAACAAATTGTGGAACGCCGCGCGCTTCGTGTTGATGAACACCGAAGGACACGATTGCGGCTTGGCAGACCACCAGCCGAATGCCTGCCAAGGCGAATACCTCGACTTTTCGTTTGTCGACCGTTGGATCGTCTCGCGACTGCAACGCGCCGAACACGAAGCCGACCAGCATCTCAACGCCTACCGTTTCGACCTTTTGGCACGCACCCTCTACGAATTCATCTGGGACGAGTATTGCGACTGGTACCTGGAGCTCGCGAAAGTCCAGCTCAAGAACGGCACCGCGGCCCAACAACGCGCCACACGGCGAACCCTTCTGCGGGTATTGGAAGCGACATTGCGCCTTGCCCATCCGGTGATTCCCTTCATCACCGAAACCCTGTGGCAAGCCGTCGCCCCGGTTGCCGCGCGCAAAACCACCGACTCGATCATGCTCGCGCCCTACCCTGTCGCGCAACCCGAACGTATCGACGAAGCGGCGGAAGCCGCGATGGCCGACCTCAAAGCGATCATCAACGAAGTGCGCAGTATTCGCACTCAGATGGGGCTCAAACCCGGCGAACGTGTTCCGTTGCTCGTCACCGGCTTCGACGCCGCGCAAGCCGAGCGGTTTGCCCCTTACATCGAAGCACTGGCCAGGGTCTCGGCGGTTCGAGTCGTTCCCGAACTGCCTGAGCAACTCCTTGCCCCAGTCGCCGTTGCCGCAGGCGGGCAATGGATGCTCGAAGTCACCGTCGATCTCGAAGCCGAAAAGGCTCGGCTGACGAAAGAGCGGCAGCGGCTCACCAACGAAATCGCGCGCGCCCAAGGGAAACTGGCAAACGAAGCGTTCGTTACGCGCGCTCCTGCAGCGGTCGTTGCCCAAGAACGCGAACGTCTGGCGAAATTCACCGAAGAGTTGGCCCAGATCGACGCACAGCTGGCCAGACTCGAACGGCGCTAATCCCCTAGCAAAAATACACGCCCCTGTCAAGGCGGGAAAATCCCGCTTTTCCCGCCTTGACCATGCCACTACAATCGTGCGGTTCGTTCGATTGCGTGGAGGTACCGCGATGAAGCGCCTGCTGATCACTGTGTTTGCCGCATTGTCTGTACTGACTGCCCCAGCATGGGCACGGGACTGGCAGACCATCCAGGCTTCTGGGAAACTGCACGCGATCACCGAGGGCGCTTTCTACCCCTTCAACTACTTCGAAGGACAAACGCTCACAGGGTTTGAAGTGGAACTCGCTGAAGCGATCGCCAAAGAACTCGGGCTTGCCATCGAATGGCGTACGGTGCCCTTCGACGCGCAGATCGCTGCAATCCAGCAGGGACGGTACGACTTCGCAATCGCTTCGCACGGGTACACCGAACAACGCGCCAAAGCGGTCGATTTCACCAACCCGCACTATTGCACCGGCGGGATGATCGCGGCCCGCAAAGACGGCCCGTTGACCGTCAAAGCGCTGGCTGGAAAAACGGTGGCGGTTCAAATTGGCACCAGCTACCTCGAAAACGCACGCAAAATTCCCGGACTCAAAGCGCTGAAAACCTACAAATCGGACCCGGAAGCGTTCGCAGCGCTCAAAGCCGGCAAAGTCGACGCCTGGATCTCCGACCGTTTTCTGGTCAAAGCCACGCTCGAGAAAAACGGTGATCCCAACCTGGCAGCTGGCGAACAAGTTTTCTATGAGCGCGTCTCGATGATTCTGCAAAAGAACAACCCCGAACTCAAGGAAAAACTCAACGAAGGGCTTGCCGCGATCATGCGCAACGGTGTCTACCAACGCCTGTCGCAAAAATACTTCGGCGAAGACGTCTCCTGCCCCGAGTGATCTCGGTTGATCCTGCGCGGAGCTCGACCCCATCATGGACTGGATTCGCCACCATCCTGGCGCAGCGATCTTTACCGCGCTGATCGGTTTGTTGATTTTCCTCTGGGGGATGGCGATCCCCCTCTCCTACGCCCCAGAACCGATCGGCCCCGCGGCGGAGCTCTTTGCCGAAGGAACGCGGGTGACCGTCGGGCTCACGGTCGTCTCCGGTCTTGCCGGGCTGGTCCTTGGTGTCCTCGTTGGATTGGGTAACCTGTCCCCGATCAAACCGATCCGTTGGTTCTGCGCGTTTTACGTGTGGGTCCTGCGTGGCACCCCGCTCCTTCTGCAAATCTTGTTCGTCTGGTTGGTCCTTCCCACCCTCTTGCCCGCGGAATGGTCGCTCTCTGACTTCATCCTGGCCGCAATCGCCCTTTCGCTCAACATCGGCGCCTACAATTCGGAATGCGTCCGGGCCGGCATCCTTGCCGTTCCCCATGGGCAGATCGAAGCCGCAAAAGCGCTCGGGTTCTCCCCCTTCCAAACCTTCTGGGACATCGTCCTGCCCCAAAGCATGCGGATCGCGCTCCCGGCTTTGGCCAACAACCTGGCGTCGCTCGTCAAAGATTCGTCGCTTGCCTACGCGATCAGCGTGGTCGAACTCACGATGGTCGGCTACCGCATCCAAGCCGAAAGTTACCAACCGATCCCTGTGTTTCTGACCGTCGGAGCGATCTATCTCATTCTCACTACGGCGTTTACCACCATGACCAACGCGATCGAGCAGATGCTCGACGTCGGCCGGAAGCGCTGAATCATGAACGAACACCCGATCATCGAAGGGATCGACGTCCATAAACGGTACGGCGCTTTTCACGCGCTCAAAGGGGTGACCGCCCGCTTCTATCCCGGCGAGGTCACCGCCATTTTGGGCCCCTCCGGTTCGGGCAAATCGACTTTCCTGCGCATGCTCAATCGGCTGGAAAAACACGACGCGGGCCAAATTTTCATCGACGGCATCGAACTCAACGACGATCCGAAGCACCTGGCTGCCATCCGACGGGAAGTCGGGATGGTGTTTCAGAATTTCAACCTATTTACCCACCTCACCGTTCTGCGCAACGTCGCTCTGGCACCGATGCGCATTCGTAAAGTCGCCCGCAAAGCAGCGGAAACGAGAGCAATGGCGCTTCTTGAACGGGTGGGCTTGGCCGACCACGCGCACAAATACCCGATTCAACTCTCAGGGGGGCAACAACAGCGCGTGGCGATTGCCCGCGCACTGGCGATGGACCCCAAAGTGCTCCTCTTCGACGAACCGACCTCCGCCCTCGACCCCGAAATGGTCAATGAGGTTCTGACGGTAATGCGCGAACTGGCCCACACCGGCATCACGATGCTCGTGGTCACCCATGAGATGGGATTTGCCCGCGAAGTCGCCGATCGCGTCCTCTTTTTCGACCAGGGCAGCATCCTGGAAGACACCACGCCAGACCGCTTCTTCAACGATCCGGCACACGAACGCGCACGCGCGTTTCTGGCACAAGTCAAACACGGGTTCTAAAATTTTCCGCTTCGGTGCGCTATGACCAACGAACTGCTCTCGCTGCTCGTCCTGTTGCTGATCCTGTTGGATCCGGTTGGCAACATTCCACTGTTGATCTCGTTGCTGCGCGGCGTCGCCCCTGAGCGACGCGTCCACATCATCGTGCGGGAAAACCTGATCGCAGCAGCACTGCTCGTCCTCTTCGTCTTTTTTGGCGACTGGCTCCTTTCCACCCTACGCCTCACCCCTGCTGCGTTGGAAATCTCGAGCGGAATCATCCTGTTTCTGATCGCAGTGCGTATGGTTTTCCCTTCGCCCACCTCTGCACCCGAAGAGGCGATGCGACAAGAAGAACCGCTGATTGTACCGATTGCCGTTCCGATGATCGCCGGCCCTGCGGCGCTTGCCACCGTATTGCTCACTGCGCGCCAAGGGTTCGAACCGCTCACCCTGATCCTGGCGATTCTGGCGGCAGTAGCGATCAATACCGTTGCCCTTTTGGCGGGCGAGCGCATTGCGCAACGCCTAGGTCGCGCCGGTATGGCTGCAATGGAACGGCTGATGGGGCTGATTCTCACGACGATGGCCGTGCAGATGCTGATATCCGGTTTGCGCGCCGCCTTTTTCGCCGCGTCGTGAGCGTCACGATCAGCCACCATTAGGTAACCGACGATGAGCCCCCGTACTGCCGACCTGTTGCTGCTCACCGCTGCAGCCATCTGGGGCAGCACCTTCGTGGCCCAAAAAGAAGGGATGGACCATTTCGGTCCGTTTCTCTATACGGGTCTGCGTTTTTTCTTGGGTCTGTCGCTCTTGGTTCCGCTGGCGCTAAGACAATGGCATACCTACCGCCGGCGCCATGCCACGCCCACGCCTCGGCAGCTCTGGCCCATTGCCGGGTTGGGACTCTTGCTCGGTACTGGGATCGTCCTCCAACAGATCGGGATCGTTTCCACTACGGTCAGCAATGCGGGCTTCTTGACCGCGCTTTATATTCCTCTGGTCCCGATCCTCGCGTGGTTACTCGACGGCAACCGACCCCATTGGCTCGTTTTCCCGCTCACACTCCTCACTTTTTTTGGCACCTTCCTCTTGGCTGGCGGCCAGTTCGACGGGTTCAACCGTGGTGATGGGTGGGTCATCCTCAGTAGCCTCTTCTGGGCACTGCACGTCCATTTCGTCGGTCACGTCGTCGCCCGCTTAGGAATGCCCATCGTGATCGCGTTCGGGCAATATCTGGTCTGTGCGGTGCTGACGACTGCCCTAGGGTTGCTGTTCGAGCCGTTCGACCTGGCTGCGCTTCAGGCCGGTTGGCTGACGATCGCCTACGGCGGGATACTCTCGGTTGGTATCGGCTTTACCCTGCAGGTGATCGCACAACGCCACACACGCCCTTCGGAAGCAGCGATCATTCTGAGTTCGGAAGTGCTTTTTGCGGCGCTGGGGGGCGTTCTCTATTTCGGCGAACGGCTGACTCCGCTCCAATGGCTCGGCGGGTTGCTGATTTTCGTCAGTATCGTCCTCATCCAGCTCCCGTGGCCTAAGCGCGCGATCGCTGCCGCACCTCAGCACGGCACGACGCTATGCGCTTCACAAAAAGAAGAGCGCTCTTGACGTCGCGCGCAACGGGATTTCCGTGGCTCACGTGACCACCGAAAACCCTTGTTGTTTACCGCCGCTTGAGAAAAAATTCGAACGACTTGTCGTCGCGTTCCGTCACCGCCAACAGTTCGTTTCCGGACTGTTTGGCGAACGCCGTGAAATCGGGCACCGAACCCGGGTCCGTGGTCAGCACGCGCAGCACTTCGCCCGATTGCATTTCCGCGAGCGTCTTTTTCGTCTTCAAAATGGGCAGTGGGCAGTTGAGCCCACGCGCGTCCAATTCACGATCGAATTCCATTGGGTTCCTCATCCAGGATATTGGGGATGGCTATTTTACCGTCAAGGCGCAACGAGCGAAAACCACCCGAGCACGACGAACAGGGAAGAGAAGGTTACCCAAACTCCGGAACGCAGGTAGGTCGTAAAGCCAATGACCACGCCGTAACGCGCCGCCTGCTCAGCGACGATCAAATTGGCGATGCTGCCAACCAGCAAAAGATTTCCGGCAAAGGTACTGACCACCGCCAGCAAATACCAGAGCGACACCTGGTCGGAGGGCAAGAACTGCATGAGCAGCATCACCGCAGGGACATTGCTCACGATATTGCTCAGAACCACTGTCAACGTCGCGAAAAAGAGCGGATGGGTGACCTCACCCCCTCGCTGCGCAAACCACGCCATCACCGCATCCGGCGCCCCCGTGGTACGGAAGAGACCGACGACGACGAACAATGCCAAAAAAAGGGTAATCAAATGCCAATCAACCCGCTCCAACAGTGCTCGGGTGGCCATCCGTCGCGAAAGCAGCAAAAGGCCAGCACAAACAAGCGCCGAATGTTCGCGGGGAATTTCGGTAAAGAAAAGGGCCACCAAACCCGCCAAGAGGGCGATCCCCTTGCCGCTCTGCCAGGCATCGAAGGGCGGCTTTCCAGACGCCAATTCGGCAAGGTCAATCATGCCGACAGCCCGCTTTGCGAGCGCGCCACGAAATTGCCACCACAGAATGGCGTACGCAGAAGCCAACGACAACACCACGGGAACCGCGCTCCACGCCGTATAGGAGCCAAAATCAAGCGCACCAACCTGTCCGATCAACATATTTTGGGGATTGCCGATCAGGGTAGCCGCCGAACCGATGTTCGCTGCCATCGCTAGCCCCAACAGGTGCGGCAGTGGTGCAATGCGTGCGGCGCGGCAGGTTTCCACCAACACAGGGGCAACCGCCAAGCAGATCACGTCGTTGGAAAGAAACGCCGCAAGCGCCGCACTCGCTGCCATTTGCCACGCCAGGAATCGTCGAGGCGATTCGCTCACGGAGTCCACCAGCCGAAGCGCCAAAAACGTGTAAAAACCCCCCAGTCGCAACTGCGCTGAAAAGAGCATCAACGCATAGAGAAGTGCCATCGTCGGCCAATCGATGAGCAACGTGAGGGTTGCGGCATCGGCGTTCGCGACCAAACCCATCGCCAACGCACCAAGGAGCGCCACCCCAGTGCGATCGATCGCCAATCGCGGCAGCCGACCCAATGCGATGCCCAGATAGGTGAGAAGAAAGAGCGCGATCAGCGCTTCATTTTGGGTGGGTGACCAGGACATTCAGGAAAAGAGGATCGCAGAACGGGTGGCGGAGACGGAGGGATTCGAACCCTCGATACCGGTTTTAGCCGGTATGCTCCCTTAGCAGGGGAGTGCCTTCGACCTCTCGGCCACGTCTCCGGAAAGAGCCGCCATTCTACCCGAAAGCGGTACAATGGGTCAATCTTTGTGTGTGCCACGCAGAAAGGAAAAACGGTGAAACTGGCTCGCTATGGACTGCCAGGACAAGAACGTCCGGCGCTGGTCGACCCCGATGGGCAGCTACGCGATCTCTCAGCACTCATTCCCGATCTCACCGCCACGCACCTCACCCCAGAAACACTCGATGCGCTGCGCGCCCTCGACCCTTATCGCCTGCCGTTGGTCAGCGACCCGGTTCGTTTGGGCGCGCCATTTACCGGCACGCAAAAATTCATTGCGATTGGACTCAACTACCGCGACCATGCGCGAGAAGCCAACCTCCCCATTCCCGAACGGCCGGTGGTTTTCCTCAAAGCGACCAGCACGATTCAGGGGCCGAACGATCCCATTATCCCGCCACCGGGCTTTTCGAAACTCGACTTCGAAGTCGAATTGGGCGTGGTGATCGGGTCCGTGACCCGACAGATCCCCGTTGCGCGCGCGTTGGACGCCGTTGCGGGTTACTGTCTGATCAACGACGTTTCGGAACGCGCACTGCAAATGGAAGCCGGTGGCGGACAATGGGCGTTGGGTAAAAGCTGTGACACGTTCGGCACCGTCGGCCCGTGGTTGGTCACCAAAGACGAGATCCCTGATCCGCAAGCGCTCACCCTCTGGCTCGACGTCAATGGCGAACGTCGGCAAACCGGACACACGCGTGAGATGATTTTCACCGTGGCTCAGTTGATCAGCTACCTCTCCCACTACATGACCCTCACCCCCGGTGATGTGATCGCCACCGGAACGCCTGCAGGCGTTGCGATGGGAGAGAACCCGCCGCGCTATTTGCAAATCGGCGACACGATTCATGCCGGTTGCGACCTGCTTGGCGAACAACGGCAACGCGTGCTGGCCCCCGGTTCGTCCTTCTCACCATGTTAGAATGAATAAGTCTTTCATGATTTACTACTGGAGAATTCCATGACCTCCGCCACCCGTTCTGTCGACGTTGCGATCATCGGTGCCGGAACCGCAGGGCTCTACGCGCTGCGCGAAGTGCGCAAACGCGGGTGCTCCGCGGTGCTCATCGACCATGGTCCGCTCGGCACCACCTGTGCCCGGGTGGGCTGCATGCCCTCGAAAGCTGCGCTGCACGTGGCGCACCTGTGGAACGCCGCACGCACTGCCACACACTGCGGGTTTCCTGCACCTGCGGCTGGTAGCGAACCCGATTTGACCGCCGCATGGGCAGAGGTGCGGCGCAAACGTGATTTTTTCGCGGACCGCACCGCAGAGCGGACCAGACAGTTCGCCGGGGACGATTTGATCATGGGCAGTGCCCGCTTCATCGCTCCGCACGCGGTCAAGGTGGCGCGCGACGACGGCGAAAAGGTGATCGTCGAAGCCAAAGCGTTCGTGCTGGCGGTGGGCTCTCGCCCCTTCCTGCCCCCAAACCTGATGTCGATCAACGCTACCCGGCTCTTGACCACCGATTCCCTGTTCGAGATCGACACACCCCCGCGGCGGATCGGTGTCGTAGGGCTTGGCGCGATCGGCATCGAAATGGGACTTGCGCTCTCCCGCTTGGGCGTAGATGTAGTGGGCGTCGAGCAGGCGCCAACCTTGGCCGGCATCAGTGACCCGGAAGTTCGGGCCAAAGCGCTTGCCCGTTTTCAGCGTGAGTTCCCGATTCGCCTGGAAACGGCCGCAACGTTCGAAGAGCGTGCTGCGGACATCCTGATTCGGTTCCCCGACAGATCGCAAGCCGTTGTCGATGCGCTTCTGGTCGCCACGGGACGGCGCAGCAACCTGGATCGCGTCGATCTGCCGGCAGCAGGCGTCACCCTGAACCCACGCGGCTTTCCGGAACGTTTCGATCCCGAAACGTTACAAGCCGGGGGCGCGCCCATTTTCATCGCGGGCGACGCCAATGGGTTGCTGCCGCTCATGCACGAAGCGGCCGTGGAAGGGGGTGCGGCAGGCAGAAACGCGGCGCTGGTGGCGAAGGGAGAAACCCCGCTTCCGCGCAAAGTGCTCCCCCCGTTGGCAATCGTTTTCAGCGACCCGGACGTGGTCCGCGTTGGCGCACGCTTTGCCGATCTCGACCCAGAAGCGATCGTGATCGGTACCGGTAAGGGCGAAGAGAATGGTCGTTCGCGGGTGCTCGACGAAACCGAAACGCTCGTTCGTGTCTATGCCGAGAAGGGAAGCGGTAAACTGCTCGGCGCCGAACTCGTCGCGGCACAGGGGGAGCACTTGGGCCACTTTTTGGCGCAAGCGATCGCACGCGGGGAAACCGTGCGGGATCTCCTGGCGCTCCCTTACTACCACCCGACGGTAGAAGAGCTCTTGCAAAGCGCCCTTTTGGACGCCGCAAGCAAGGTAAAGTAACCAGTCAGGCTCTTCAGGCGGTACTGCCGCTTGCATCGGCTCCCTACGGTATAGGGGGCTTCGCCAAGCGGCAGTCGACCCAAAATTTGCCTCAAAGGGTCAAACTCAGAACATCGGTCCCATCATTTGAACGGATCGGGGCGGGGTGTATTGGGTCCTGATGCGGGCAAGAGCGGAAGGACATCTTGCGGACGTTCTCCAGTCAAGGCATGGAGAAAGGCAACAATTTTTTTCACCTCATCGTCACTGAACGTTCTGCCAAGTTGGAGACGCCCCATGAGGACAACCGCCTCTTCGAGCGTACTGGCTTCGCCATCGTGGAAGTATGGGTAGGTGAGCTCAACGTTACGCAAAGTTGGTACTTTGAAAAACCAGCGGTCCTCATCCTTCTTGGTGACTGCAGCGCGCCCTTCAGCCGGAGAGGAACTCCGGTACGGCTCAACCACCCCCATCTTCTGGTACGAATTCCCACCTAAGTTGGGCCCATTGTGACAGGCAACACACCCGCTTTCGTAGAAGATCTTCAACCCAGCGATCTGTTCGGCTGTCATAGCCTTATCATCGCCTCTTAACCAGCGATCGAAGGGTGAATTGGGTGTAACCAGTGTCTCTTCATAAGCTGCAATGGCATCGGTAATGTGGTCCAACGAGACTTTGTCCGTGCCATAAATTGCCTGAATCTGCGAAACATATCCCGGGATAGACTGAATCACCTCAACGGCCAAGGTGTGAGGCATTGCCATTTCGACGGGAGCTTGAATCGGCCCAGCAGCTTGTTCCTTCAAATTGGCAGCTCGACCATCCCAAAATTGCGCCAAATTGAGCTTGGAATTGAATACCGTTGGTGCGTTCACAGGCCCCGGTTGCCACTTATGACCGATGGAAGTCTTGAGATTGTCGACCCCACCCAACATAACGTTGTGGCAGGTGTTGCAGGAGATGATCCCAGACATCGACAATCTGGGGTCGAAAAAGAGTTGCTTGCCTAATTCAACTTTAGCTTTTTGATCAGCAGAAATAACGACTGGTTGTATGGGTTGTATCAGCTTTGCCACCTCAGCCCGCAGTTGCGCGTCTGCAATTGCGACACTGCTCATCCCGACAACCGATAGCGAAACGATTAGCTTCCGTACTTTCATGATTACGCTCCCTGAGAAAAACTACTAACAGGGTAGCGCAATAGCACAAATTTAGTATTGATTTAGGTCAAGTGACGTGATTTTCAAAAACAATGACCTCGATTGATAAATACAATCAGACCGTCTCCGCATAGAGATCATGGACGTCGCAATCGACCACCCGCACACGGGCAAACTCGCCGGGGGTAAGCGCCGCGCCATTGGCGACATAGACCAAGCCGTCGATTTCCGGCGCATCGGCCGCCGAGCGGGCAACCGCGCCCTCTTCGTCGATTTCCTCGACGAGGACGTCGATTTCCCGCCCGATCCACCGCTCGAGCCGCTGCGTCGAGATGTCCTCTTGAAATGCCAACAGCCGGATCCGCCGTTCTTCACGGATCGCTTCCGGGACAGGATCAGGGAGTTCGTTCGCCGCTGCTCCCTCGACGGGCGAATAGGGGAAAACTCCGACTCGGTCGAGCTGCGCCGCTTCTAAAAATTGCAACAGCAATTCGAAATCGTATTCGGTTTCGCCTGGGAAACCGGTGATGAAGGTGGAGCGAATGGTGAGATCGGGGCAGATCGACCGCCATTTGCGAATGCGCTCCAAGACCTTTTCGGTAGCGGCTGGGCGCTTCATCAACTGGAGGATCTTGGGGCTTGCGTGTTGAAAGGGGATATCGAGGTACGGCAGGATTTTCCCTTCGGCCATCAGCGGAATCAGCTCGTCGACGCTCGGGTAGGGATAGACGTAGTGCAGGCGAACCCAGACCCCCAATTCGCCCAAGAGCTTGGCCAATTCGGTGAGTCGCTGTTTGACCGGTCGCCCCTGCCAGAAACCGGTGCGGTAGTTGAGATCGACCCCATAGGCGCTCGTGTCTTGTGAGACGACCAGAATCTCTTTGACGCCAGAGGCAACGAGCGCTTCTGCCTCTTCCATGATTTCATGGATGGGCCGGCTCACCAGGTCGCCACGAAGTTGAGGAATGATGCAAAAGGTACAGCGGTGGTTGCACCCTTCGGAAATTTTCAGGTACGCATAATGCGCCGGAGTGACCCGTACGCCTTGGGGCGGTACGAGATCGACGAACGGATCGTGGGGTTTGGGCAGATGGCGATGCACGAGCGCCATCACTTCGTCGGTGGCATGCGGCCCTGTCACCGCAAGCACCTTGGGGTGGGCTGCAAGGATCACGTCACGGCGCGCCCCCAAACAGCCTGTGACGATCACCTTACCGTTTTCCTGGATCGCTTCGCCGATCGCGTCGAGCGACTCTGCCACGGCTTCTTCGATGAAGCCACAGGTATTGACGATGACGAGATCGGCTTCGCCGTATTCGGGCGTGATTTCATACCCTTCGGCACGAAGTCGCGTCAAAATGCGTTCGGTGTCGACGGTGGCTTTGGGGCACCCCAAACTCACCATGCCGACGCGCGGCGTGGGGTCACTTCGATTCATCTTGCGATTGCGGGTTTTTCGAGGTGGGATTGGATTTGGGATAGAAAGCTTCGAACCAGCTCAGCGCTTGGCGCTGCATCTGTTGGTTCATTTGATGCCATAAGTTTTGGGTTTGCTCGAGGTAGGCATCAAGCATCGACTGCATCGCTTTCGGTTGCAGTGAAAGAAACTGGGCGAGGATCTCTGGCCCCATCACCGCGTTGTCACCGTAGATTGCGCGAAAGCGCTCTTGCATGCGGCTTTGCAGTTCCAGGAACGTTTTCAGGCTGTTTTCCAGGTATTGACCAAAAAGCGTCTGCGACGCCTGGCCGTAGAAACGAATGATACTGGCGAGCATTTCGGTGGAAAAGATGGGCTCTCCCCCCACCTCTTCTTCCATCAAAATCTGCAGCAAAACGCTGCGCGTCAGATCTTCTTGCGTTTTGGCGTCGATCACACGCACCGGCTCGTGATGAAGGATCATCTCTTTGATTTCCGCCAGCGTGATATAGGTGCTGGTTGCGGTATCGTAGAGCCGCCGGTTGGGATATTTCTTGATGACGCGTTCGCTTCCCGCGTTCATGGAACACTCTCATGGTCACGCGGCTCGGCCGCAATCGGGCAATTATACCGCCGTTCGCAGCCCAGCCGCCAAAAAGTCTCGTTTCGTCAAACGAGTGGCTCAGTACATGTGCAGACCGCCATTGACGTTGAGCGTTGCCCCCGTGATGTAAGCAGCTTTCTCACTGGCCAAGAACGCGACGCACGCCGCGATCTCTTCCGGTTTGGCCAGGCGCTTCATCGGCACGGTGTCGATGATCGCTTGCCGGATGTCTTCGCGGATCGCCATCACCATCTCGGTGGCGACGTACCCCGGCGCGATCGCATTCACCGTCACCCCTTTAGCAGCGAGTTCGAGCGCCAGTGCTTTGGTGAAACCAAGGATCCCGGCTTTCGCTGCGGCGTAGTTGGTCTGCCCCGCTTGCCCTTTGACGCCATTTACCGAGGAGATGTTGATGATCCGCCCCCAGCCCCGTTCCGCCATCTTCGGCGCGATGTCACGGGTGACGTTGAACATGCTGTCGAGGTTCACGCGCAGCACGGCGTCCCATTGCGCCTTTTCCATCTTGTGGAAAAATTTGTCCCGCGTGATCCCCGCGTTATTGACCAGGATGTCGATCGGCCCCACTTCGGCTTCGATTTTCGCGACCATCGCTTTGCACTGGTCGTAGTCGGCAACGTCAGCCTCGGCGGCTACGAAATCGAAACCTTGTGCTTTTTGTGCAGCCAGCCACTCCTCCTTCTGCGGGAAGCCCGGAATGCAGTTGGCAACGACGCGATACCCCTCTTTGGCGAGCTCATGGCAAATGGCCGTTCCGATCCCGCCCATGGCGCCGGTTACCAGTGCGATACGTTGTGTTGTCATCATGACTCCCTTCGTTCGGTGTGTTGAATAAAAAAAACCGCTTGGTGGGATGCCAAGCGGTACTATTGTATCGCGAAATTGTTGCGCTGCAACAATTTCGCGTTGAGGGATGGTCTCCCTCAATACATATGTTGTCCTCCGTTGATCGCGATGTTGGCACCCGTGACGAACGCCGCTTCGTCGCTCGCCAGGTAGGCGACGAGCCCCGCTACCTCTTCCGGTTTACCCAGACGCCCCAACGGGATCTGCGGCAGGATTTTGCTTTCGAGCACCTCTTTGGGAATCGCCATCACCATCTTGGTACCGATATAGCCCGGCGAAATGGTGTTTACCGTCACGCCATATTTCGCGACTTCGAGCGCGAGCGACTTGGTAAACCCGTGCATCCCGGCCTTGGCCGCCGCATAGTTGGTTTGCCCAAACGCCCCTTTCGTGCCATTGACCGACGAGATGTTGATGATGCGCCCCCACCCCTTCGCGATCATATCTTCGATCACCTGCTTGGTCATATTGAAGACGCTGTCGAGGTTGGTGCGCAGCACCGCATCCCAGTCGGCTTTGGTCATTTTCCGGAACGTCATGTCCCGGGTGATCCCCGCGTTATTGACCAAGACATCGACGGGCCCGACTTCGGCTTTGACCTTCGCGACACATTCGACGCACGAGTCGAAGTCGGCGACATCGACGGGATAGGCCCGGAAGTGGTAGCCCATCTCCGCCATTTTGGTCAGCCATTCGGGGGCTTTGGTGTTGTTGAGCGAATGGGTGACGACGACGCGATACCCCATCGCAGCGAGTTTGATGGCGATCGCTTCGCCCAACCCCCCCATACCTCCGGTTACCAATGCGATGCGACTCATGATTGCTCCCTCCTTGTGGTGTTGAAAACCATTTGACCCTCCCTTTTTCGATTCCACCGCTACTCACACGGCCGCGGCTTCACGCGATCCTCGCACGAGCGGCAGCGCCGGTTCTTTGACGTAGCGTCCCGGAGCGGGTTCGATCGGTGGGTATGTGTCGTTTCCGAGCGACTCACGCGCAGGCACCGTTTTCCCTTTGTGCTCCTTCAGCCAATCGGCCCAATCGTTCCACCAACTCCCGGGGCATTCGCGCGCCGCGGCAAACCATTCGTCCGGCTCCTGCGGCAATTCGGGATTGACCCAATAACTGCGCCGATTCTTCTTCGCGGGATTGATCGCACCCGCGATATGACCGCTTGCGCCCAACACGAACCGTTTTTCACCCCCCAAAAGCTGCATCGAATGGTATGCCCCGCGCCACGGAACGATGTGGTCTTCCCGCGCCGCCATTACGTAGGCGGGCGCGGTGATGGCACCGAGATTGACGGGGTACCCGAGCATTTTCAGTTTGTTGGGCAGGCGGAGTTCGTTTTCCAGATACATATGGCGCAAGTAGTAGGTGACGAACGGCCCGGGCAGATTGGTGCTGTCGCTGTTCCAATAGAGCAGATCGAAGGGCTTGGGTTTTTCCCCCTTCAAATAGTTACCGACGACGTAATTCCAAATGAGGTCGTTCGCGCGTAACATCGAAAAGACTTGCGCCAGTTCCGACCCCAACATCAAGCCACCTTGGCCGATCGTCGCCTCCCGCGCCGCAACGCTCGCCTCATCGACCAGGCACCCCAGTTCCCCGCTTTCGGCAAAATCCAAGAGTGTCGTCATCAGGGTCAGACTATGCACGGGCGGATCGCCACGGGCAACCGCAACGGCGAGCGCCGACGCCAGGATCGTTCCGCCGACGCAGAATCCCAACACGTTGGGATCGGGACAACCGGTGATTTCCCGCACGACTTCGAGCGCTGTGAGCGGCCCCAACGCCAGGTAGTCGTCCCAGCCGAAATGGGCCTCGGAAACCCCTGGGTTTTTCCACGAGATGAGGAAAACCGTATGCCCTTGTTCGACCGCAAAGCGCACGAGCGAACTTTCCGGCGCAAGATCCATGATATAGAATTTGTTGATGCACGGCGGTACGAACAAAAGCGGCCGCTCGCCGACGGTTTCGGTAAGCGGTGCGTATTGGATGAGCTGCATCAACGGGTTTTCATAAACGACCGCACCCGGGGTCACCGCGAGGTTCTTCCCCACTTCGAACGCGGTTTCGTCGGTCATCGAGATGCGGCCTTTGCGCAGGTCTGCCAAAAGGTTTTCGATGCCGCGACGAATGCTCTCCCCCTGCGTAGCCATCGCCGTTTCGATGAATTCCGGGTTGGTTGCCGGGTAATTACTGGGGGCAAGCGCGTCGAGCCATTGACGCACCACGAATTTCACCCGGCATTTGGTCTTTCCGTCCGGGAAATCGGACGCTTCGACCAGCTCCATCACCAGTTGGCTGAACACGAGGTACGACTGCCGCCAATAGTCGGCAATCGGGTTCGCTTTCCATGCCGGTGCGGAGAAACGCCGGTCCCGCTCGACCTCCGGCACCACGGGTTCGGTGCGGTGATGGATGAAGCGATCCCACAATTGGCTCTGCGCGCTCAGCCACCGATTGCCCCATTCGCGCCACTTCTCTGGCCGCTGCATCCAGCGCGCGAAAAGTTCCGTGAGCTCGGGTGGCATCGGCGGCAGCGCGGGCATACCCGGAAAAGAGGGCATGCCTCCGCCCGGCATGGGGAAGTTCGGCACGCCAGGAAATGGGCTACCGCTGGCGGCATTGGACATCATCGCGGCGGGAAACGCGAAGGGAAATGGTTGCATCGGGTGACTCCTCCTCTCCTAGGGGTATTCTGGTCGCGGTTGTAATGCGGCCAACGTCGCGAACCGCCCGGTGCGCGGTCCGTCTCGGCGATGAGAATACCACAGCCCATTTTCCCAGGTACAGAGTCCGCTGGGAATAACGGATTGGGCGCCCAAACGCTTCAACTGCTCGGCGGCAATCGCGCCAAGGTCGACCGTGTAGTGGCTCGCGCGCCTTCCGTTACGCACGGCTTGTGCCACCCAAGGACCGAGTGCCCTGAGCGCTTCGACCACCGGGGCATCGACCTCGTAACACCGGCCGCAGATCGCGGGACCGATCCACGCGGCGAACGGGGCATCCCCGAGCGCTGCGACAGCGCGCGCCAAGATACCAGCAGCCAGCCCTCGCCACCCTGCATGCGCCACCGCAAGCCGCGCCCCATCGCTCCGTACCAGGACCACCGGCAAGCAGTCCGCGGTAAGTAGCGCCAGCCAACGCCCCGCGCGCGCCGTGGTTGCCCCGTCGGCTTGCGGAGGAGCGTGGCCGGATGGATCGGCTGCGTCCGCATCCCAAATGGTCGTGCCATGCACCTGCTTGAGCCACAGTGGGTCGCTGCCCAAGGTTGCGCGCAACCGCGCGCGGTTTTCCGCAACTGCGGCCGTGTCGTCGCCAACGTGGTCAGCCAGATTGAGCGCGTGATAGCCACCTGCGCTGACGCCACCGGTACGCGTCGTTAGCCGGATTGTCACGCCGTAGGAGCGCAGTGCAGAAACAGTAATGAGCGGTAGTTCGTTCATCTTTTCGTCATAGCTCCTCATTGCATTGCGCGCAACGTCTGCACCAGTGCATCCAAGTCGTCCGGCAGCGGCGAATGAAACGTCAGCACCTCGCCATTGACCGGATGGCGGAACGTAAGGCGACAAGCGTGCAGTGCTTGGCGTGCCAATGGCCATTGGCGCACTTTCGCATTGCCGTAGAGGGGGTCGCCAATCAGGGGGTGGCCCAGATGGGCGAGATGGACGCGAATCTGGTGGGTGCGCCCCGATTCGAGATCGCACTGCACGAGGGTAGCCGTGTCGCCGAACGTTTCCAACGGCGTCACGTGGGTGACGGCAGGTTTGCCATGCGGCACCACTGCCATCTTGACCCGCTGCGTGGGGTGGCGTCCAATCGGCGCCGACACGGTGGTCTTGCGTTCGATCCGCCCGACGGCGATCGCCCAATAGCGGCGCGCGATCGTGCGCTCAGCCAGCGCCGCGACCAATTGCTGATGGGCAACAGGCGATTTTGCCACCACCATCAGTCCGCTGGTCTCTTTGTCCAACCGGTGAACGATGCCCGCGCGCGGGAGGTTCGACAGCGCGGCGTCGTACGCCAAGAGCCAATTCATCAGGGTGCCACTGCGGTGACCCGCGCCCGGATGGACCACCCAACCTGCCGGCTTGTCGAGCACCAGCAGATGATCGTCTTCGAAGACGACTGGCAAAATCCGTGGCTCTGGCCGATCGTCGCATACCGATTCGATCGTGACGGCAGCCACCACCTCAGCGCCCGGCAGCAACGTATGTTTTGGTGAACAGACCGGTTCGCCGTCGACGAGTACGCACCCGTCTCGAATCCACCGCTGCCACTGTGAGCGGGAAAATTCCGGTGCGTGCTCGGCGAGCCATTTGTCCAGGCGCACGAACGACGCATCGGACGCGACCCGCCAATGGTATTCCGTTCTATAATCGTCAAGCTCTTCCACAGATGAGATAGTATTCATGAAACGCTGGTTTCTTGTGACGATGGCCGCCGCAACACTTGCCGGCTGTGGGTTGCTCCCCGAAAAGATCGACGAAACGCGCTCATGGAACGCGCAAAAGCTCTATAGCGAAGCGCGGGCGGCGATGGACGATGGCGACTATCAGCGTGCTGCCGAGCTCTTGGAAAAGCTGGAATCGCGCTACCCCTTCGGCCGTTATGCGCAGCAGGCGCAAATCGAAACGGCCTATGCTTACTACAAACAAGGGGAGCCGGAGCTCGCGCTGGCGGCGATCGAGCGCTTCTTGCGGCTCCACCCGGACCATCCGAACCTCGATTATATGCTCTACCTCAAAGGGCTGATCCTCTTCAACGAAGACCGCAGCCTCTTTGCCGCGCTCGGCAACCAAGACATGAGCGAGCGCGACCCGAAAGCGGCAAAAGAGTCGCTTGAAGTCTTCCTGGAGCTGTTGCGCCGCTTTCCGGAAAGCAAATACGCGGAAGACGCCGAGGCGCGGGTGATCTACTTGCGCAACAGCCTGGCGCGGCATGAGCTCCACGTGGCCCGTTACTATCTCAAGCGCGGCGCTTATCTGGCCGCGGCCAACCGCGCGAAGGTAGTCGTGACCGATTACTCCGATACCCCGCTCGTCGAAGACGCGCTCTGGTTGATGCGCGAAGCGTATGACCGCTTGGGGCTCACCGATCTCAAAACCGACGCGGAACGTGTGTTACAACTCAACTTTCCCGATTCCGACTACCTCAAATATGGGGAGCGGCGAAGTAAAGACGAAAAACCGTGGTGGCAGTTCTGGTGATCTGTCACGCGGTTTGATCTCTTTCGCGCCGAGAGCCTGATGAAGCGCCCACGATGGGCGCTTTTTCGTCTTCATTTGCGTGCAAAAAACAAAAAGCCCCGGATTGAACCGGGGCCTTAGGTATTCTTTGGCGCGCCCGGAAGGATTCGAACCTCCGACCACCTGGTTCGTAGCCAGGTACTCTATCCAACTGAGCTACGGGCGCTTCGCGTTGCGCGAGACCGTTATTCTAGCAAAACCGCATGCCTTGTCAACGGCCCCGCAGACGCTTTAGGTTTATTGCTTGCGGTGGTTCGCCAGTCGCAACCAGGTATCGATCACGGTATCCGGGTTGAGGGAAATCGTTTGAATTCCGCGATCCATGAGCCACTCGGCAAAGTCGGGGTGGTCCGACGGCCCTTGGCCGCAGATCCCGACGTACTTCCCGAGTTTGTTGCACGCGTCGATCGCCATCCCAAGGAGGATGCGAACCGCCGGATCGCGTTCGTCGAACGATTCGGCAACCAACCCCGAGTCGCGGTCGAGCCCAAGGGTGAGTTGGGTGAGGTCGTTCGAACCGATCGAGAAGCCGTCGAAATGCTGAAGGAACGCTTCGGCCAACAGCGCGTTGCTGGGGACCTCACACATCATGATGAGCTCAAGCCCGTTTTGGCCCTGCACGAGGCCATTTGCCGCGAGGAGCTTGATCACCCGTTCGCCCTCTTTCACCGTCCGGACGAACGGCACCATGATCTTGACGTTGGTGAGCCCCATCACGTCGCGGACTTTCTTGAGCGCTTCGCACTCCATTTCGAAGCAGTCGCGAAAGCTCGGCGCAATGTAGCGTGCAGCACCTCGGAAACCGAGCATCGGGTTCTCTTCTTCCGGCTCGTAGATTTCACCGGCAAGGAGTTTGCGGTATTCGTTCGACTTGAAGTCGGAAAGACGAACGATCACCGGGTTGGGGTAGAACGCCGCAGCGATCGTCGCGACCCCTTCGGCCAGTTTTTCGACGAAGAAGGCGCGCGGGCTTTCATAACCCCGCGCACGGCGCTCGATCTCTTCGCGGATCGACGCCGGAATGCGGTCGATTTCGAGAATCGCGCGCGGGTGGATCCCGATCACGTTGTTGATGATGAACTCAAGCCGCGCCAACCCGACACCGGAGTTGGGAATCTGGGCAAACTCGAACGCGAGCTCCGGGTTGCCGACGTTCATCATGATTTTCACCGGCAATTCGGGCAGTTCGCCGAGATCGGTGCGCTGCACTTCGAATTCGAGCGCCCCACGATAGACGTAACCGGTATCCCCTTCCGCACATGAGACGGTAACCGTTTCACCGTCTTTGAGGACTTCGGTGGCGTCGCCACACCCGACGATCGCAGGCACCCCCAGTTCCCGCGCGATGATCGCCGCGTGACAGGTACGCCCACCCCGGTTGGTGATGATTGCCGCGGCGCGCTTCATCACCGGCTCCCAGTTGGGGTCGGTCATGTCGGTGACGAGCACGTCACCCGCCTGCACTTTTTCGATTTCGCTGATGTCTTTGACAATACGCACTTTACCGACGGCGACCTTCTGGCCGATCGCCCGCCCTTGCACGATCGCTTTGCCGTGCTGCTTGAGGCGGAATTTTTCGAGCACGCGGCCACTTTCCTGAGATTTGACCGTCTCAGGACGCGCTTGCAAGATGTAAATCTTGCCGTCGATCCCGTCTTTGCCCCATTCGATGTCCATCGGCCGCCCGTAGTGCTGCTCGATGATCAGCGCATAGCGGGCGAGTTCGAGGATATCCTCGTCGCTGATACAGAAACGATTGCGCTCTTCCGGGGTGGTGTCCACCTCTTTGACGCGCCCTTCTTCGCCGGGCGTCGTGAAAACCATCTTGATCAGTTTGGAACCGAGCGAACGGCGGATGATCGCCGGTTTGCCCTGCGCCAAGGTAGGCTTGTGCACGTAGAATTCGTCCGGGTTCACTGCGCCCTGGACGACCATTTCCCCCAGGCCGTAGGAGGCGGTGATGAAAACGACGTCGCGAAAGCCCGATTCGGTGTCGAGCGTAAACATCACCCCGGACGCACCGACGTCGGAGCGCACCATTCGCTGCACCCCCGCCGAAAGCGCCACCTCGGCGTGACGGAACCCTTTATGGACCCGGTACGCGATCGCACGATCGTTGTAGAGCGACGCAAACACCTCTTTGATCGCGTGCAGGATGTTTTCGATGCCGCGCACGTTGAGCAGCGTCTCCTGCTGCCCCGCAAACGAGGCATCGGGCAAATCTTCCGCAGTAGCCGACGAACGGACAGCGAAACTCCCTTCGCCATCCCGAGTAATTTCCGCGTAAGCGGCACGGATCTGCGCCTCCAGCTCCGCGGGGAACGGCGCCTCCATCATCATTTGACGGATCGCAGCGCCGGTGCGCGCCAGTGCGGCAACATCGTCGACATCGAGCCCTTCGAGCAGATCGTGAATCTTTTGCCGCAACCCATTGTCGTCGAGGAAGCGCCAAAAGGCCTCGGCCGTCGTGGCGAAACCATCCGGCACGCGGACACTGTCAGGCAACTGGCTGATCATTTCACCCAGCGACGCGTTCTTGCCACCGACTTGGGCCACATCGGACATGCGCAACTCGCGCAATGGGATCACGTAACGGGTCATGCCAATACTCCCTGGAGGATCGGATAAAATAACTAGCCATTATTCTAATGGCTTTGCCACCATTTCTGTCCTTTTCTGCCAATCGAGGATGCCCAGATGCCGATTCCGCGCAAACGCCACGTCTTTTATGTCTCCGACGGTACGGGCGTGACCGCGGAGATGTTGGGCGAAAGCCTCCTGGCCCAGTTTCCCGACCTCGACTACGAGGTGGTGCGCGCCCCGTTCGTCGATTCCCCGCAAAAAGCGGGCGAACTGGTCAGCAAGATTGAACGGGTCGCCCAAGGAAGCGGTTTTCGTCCTATCGTCTTCTCGACGCTGGTCAAACCGGAAGTCCTGGCCGTGATCCAGAACGGTCCCGGCCTGGTGATGGACCTCTTCGGCGCCTTCATCGACCCGCTTGAGCGCGAATTCGGCATGGAGAGCACCCACACCGTCGGCCGCTTTCACGGAATGCGGGACACGCACAGCTATCACCGCCGCATCGAGGCGATCAACTTCGCATTGGCGCACGACGATGGCATTACCCAAGACCATACGCTGGTCGAAGCCGACATCATCTTGATCGGGGTTTCGCGTTCGGGCAAAACCCCGACCAGCCTCTACCTTGCGATGACCTACGCGATCAAAGCGGCCAATTACCCATTGATTCCCGAAGACCTAGAGCGCATGCGCTTACCGGAAGCGCTGCGACCGCACCGTGAAAAACTCTTCGGGCTGACGATTGCACCCGAACGCTTGGCGCAAATCCGTTCCGAACGGCGCCCGAACAGCGCCTACGCCGATTTGGCGAATTGCCGCCGTGAAATCGAACTGGCGCTGGAGTTGATGCGACGGGAAGGAATCCCGTGGCTCGACACCACGACGAAGTCGATCGAAGAGATCGCCGCAGTGGTGATGCTTCATCTCGAAAAAATCCGCCGCTATCAAGACTTGTAACGAAAGGGAACCGATGAACAATCCCAAAAATCCCCAACCCAAAAAACGACGCAACCGCCCCAGTGCGATGGCACCGAGCGCCGAGCACCTCTGCTGGCTGGCTCAAGGCCTGGCGCGTTCAGGCAGCCGAGTCGAAGACCGTTGGTGGGAGCAACAGATCGAAGCCGCGGTTCGTCAGCTTCTCGAGGAAGGCAACGACAACGTGATCGAACAGGCGCTCGAACACCTCTACCGCAGCGACGAATCGGCCTACGGAGAGCTGTTGGATGCGGTGGAGAGCGAAGCCGAAGTCGTCACCGGCGAAAAGGAAACGCTGCTCCTGATTGCCGCGCCGGTACTGGCGTGGTCCCGCTTTTCGGTGCCCGCGAAGACCGTTCCCACCGCTGCGCTCGAACACCTGCGCACTGCATTGGCTGCACACGTCTTCGCACCAGGGGTTCGGTTTGCGATCGCGAACCACCTCTTCAGTCCCGACCAACTCCCAGACGGCTACATTCCCACCCAACGCCTGCTCAAAGCGATGCAGAACGCGGCGCTCGCCAACGAAGACTACCCGGTGGACAGCGACCGCCTCAACGAAACGATGGTGTTTCTCTCCGACATCCGTTACTTGTTGATCGCGGCAGCGATTCCGAATGGAGAAGCGATCTTCCGTTGGCACTTGCCGGAAGGGGATCGCGAGCAAGCGTTTGCGGCGTGGCGCAAACGGGCTCATCCGGTATTCGAACGGCTGCTGATCGGCTGCGGTATCGAATTGGAGCCGCCTGACGCTTACTTCACCGCCAGCCGCAAAGCAAACCGCGACTCGCGCGTTTTCGCGATCTTCGCGGCGGTCGCCTACTTGGCAACAGAGTTCGATATCGCGTCGAGCCGTCTGCGCGCGGTGATCGCGCCGTGTGAAGGCAACGGCGAATTCGAATACCGCATCGGTTTTTGCTTGAAACCGAGCGGCCAAGTGATCCATGGGGTGCCTTGGCCGCTCATCGGTACCGACGAAAACGAAGAAGAAACGGTCGAACGGATCGTTGCGACGCTGCGCGACAGCGGTGTCACCGATACGTTGGTGCTGCGTCGAACGCTGCCCCTCGAATTCTGCGAGGATTGCGGCGCCCCGCTCTTTCCCAACCCCCATGGGGAACTGGTCCATGCCGAAATGCCCGGCGAAAACCCCAACGGGGAGGAACCATCTGGCCATGGCAATCCCCCGCCGCGCTACCTCCACTGACCCCAGCACGGGCCGATCGCGCCGCTGAGCGTGGAGTGGTGCGATGCCGATCGTTGCCCTTGCCGTCGGTTTTCTCGTTGGCGCGATCGCATGGCACCATACACCTACCTTCCCCACCGGAGCCCTCACCTGGGGTGCGTGCGCGCTGGGCTTCGTTCTTGTCGTATGGGCGCTGCGAAGCGGAGTGCTCACGCCACACGACGGAACAGGGGCGTGCGCCAGCAGCACCGGACGCCTGGGATGGCTGGGGTTATGGGTTGGCGCGGCACTCATCGCATGGGGAAGCACCGCTGAGCGCAGTCGCTCTTTTTTTGACGACACGCCACCGGAATCTTGGTTCACCAGCCGAACGCTACCGGTCACGCTCACGGTCTTGGAGCGGATTCCCCTGGCTGGCGGGCCACCGCGCGCGATCGTCGCTGTATTATCCGATGGTACAGAGCGCCATCGCGCCCGCCTCACCCTACCGGACAACATACCAAAGGGCGATTGGTTGCCCGGCTCGCGGTACCGCGCAACCGTGCGGCTGCGGCCGATTCGCGCAAACGTTCAGCCTGGCGCGTTCGACAGCGAATGGTGGGCCTTTCGCCACCACCTCCACGCTTGGGGCACGCTCATCAGCGCCACCCCACTGGAGGACGACCCCGGTTGGGTCGATGCGTTTGCTCGCTTGCGAATCCATCTGGCAGAGCGCCTCGAGCAATTGACCCCACGGCACGGGGCGTGGCTGCGCGCGTTGGCGCTGGGCGATCGTTCGAGTTTCGACGATACCACGTGGCAGTTGGTGCAACGGACCGGAACCGCCCACCTCGTGGCGATTTCGGGGATGCATGTCACGCTGGTGGCGTGGCTCTTGGGCGGCATTGTTCAGCGCCTATGGCAACGCGCCCACCGCGCCACGCTGTGGCTGGCCGCGCCGCGCGTCGGCTGGTTGGTCGCGATCGCCGTAGCCTGGGGCTACACCCTCCTTGCCGGATTGGGCATTCCCGCGGTACGCGCGGCACTCATGCTCACCATCGCCGGCTTCGCGATGCTCCATGCGCGGCGCATACCCGCCACGAGCATTTTGGCGACGGCGTTGGTCGCTGTCCTCATATGGGATCCTTGGGCGGTAGGGGATGCCGGTTTTTGGCTCTCGTTCGTTGCGGTTGCGCTATTGATCCTGCTTGGGCGCACGGAAACGGACCTTCCCGACACGGAGGAGATCCACACACGCGCGGACTCCCTCGGGCAGCGTCTCCGTGCAGCAACCCGGTCGTTCGTGACCCTCCAATTGACACTGACCTTGGCGCTCGCCCCGCTCACTGTGCTCTTCTTCGGGCAAGCCGCACTGGTCGGGGCCGTTGCCAACTTCTTTGCGATCCCGCTCATCGCCTACGCGGCAACACCCCTGGCGCTCCTGCTCCTGATCGTGCCTTCTCCCTTTTTGGGGCAGCTCTTCGATGGTCTGATCGAACGAACACTCGATCTCCTGATCTGGGCCAGCCACCTCCCGGCAGCGGTACTGACCGCGCCCGAAATCCCCACCGGTCTCTGGTGGGTTGCCGCAAGCATCCTGCTGCTTGCGCTCTTTCTGCCCCGGGGGATTGCACCGCGCCTGCTGGCCCTGCCAGCACTGCTGTTGCTCTTTTCCCCTGCGCCGCAACGCCCCGAAACGGGCGCTGCGCAGATTACGGTACTCGACGTCGGTCAAGGGCAAGCGATTCTCATCACCACCGCTCACCACGCGCTCCTTTACGACACCGGCCCAGCGTGGAACCGATGGGACAGTGGGCGCACGCTCGTACACCCCTTTTTGCAGCGAAGCGGCATCACGCGGCTCGATGCGGTCGTGCTTTCCCATTTCGACCGCGACCACACGGGCGGTTTTGCCGCGGTGGCGCAAACGCTTCCCATTGCCGCAGTCTGGTACGGCGCGCCACCCGATCAGCCTCCGCCCGATGAGATCGCACCGCTCCTCGAGCGGCTTGCGGCCCGCCCGTGTCTGCGTGGAACCGAATGGGAATGGGATGGCGTGCAGTTCGCGTTCCTTTGGCCAACGGACACGCCGCGTCAGAAAGCGCTGAGCGACAACGGAGCGTCGTGTGTGTTGCGCGTCACGAGCCGGGCCGGCACCCGTTTTCTGGTGAGTGGCGACCTAGGGGCACGCGAAGAGGAGCAGCTGCTTGCAATGGAACCGCAGCTCGCAAGCGACGTCGTGGTCGCTGGGCACCACGGAAGCCACACCTCGTCGTCACCCTCGTGGGTGACCGCGCTCAACCCGCGCTATGCGCTCGTGAGCGTCGGTGCGTTCAACCGGTTCGGCCATCCCCGCTGCGACGTTTTGGAACGCTGGCGCACGCACGGCGCGACGATACTGCGCACCGACCGCGACGGAGCGCTCACCCTGACACTTCCGGCAAGCGGCAACGCAATCCCAGTGCGCACCGCACGCAGCGAGAACGCGCGCTACTGGCATCGCCCCCTTCCGGCATTCGCCGAATGTGGTGACAGCCGAAAACGGTGATCGGAAGCGTTGTTCGTTATTCCGTGGTAAAAGATCGACAGACGAAGGAGACTCGAGATGCAATTTTGGCAACGGCTGCAAGCCCTTTTCACCCCGCGGGGTCGCTCCGCCCACCCGGAACAGGACACCGCATCGACGTCGGCGAACACACACACGTCGGCAAAAGGGGCCTCCGTTCCCGAACCCCAAACGCTGCCCCATCCACCACGAATCGATTGGGTGAACTGCATCAATACCGCTGGAACCCACCGCATGATCTACTACGAATGGGGCGCGCCCGACAATCCCGAAGTCGTCTTTTGCGTTCATGGTTTGACGCGAACCGGGCGTGATTTCGACGCGCTTGCTGCCCATTTGAGTCGCCGCTATCGGGTGATCTGTCCCGACGTCGTCGGGCGCGGACTCTCGGACTGGCTCCCCAACAAGAGCGAATATGCGATCCCGCGCTACGTGAGCGATCTCAATACGCTCATTCAGAAAATCCGACCCCAGAAACTCTACTGGGTGGGTACTTCGATGGGCGGGTTGATCGCAATGGCAATCGCTGCGCAACCTACTTCACCGATCGCAAAACTGGTGTTGAACGATGTTGGTGCCGTGCTCAGTCAAGCGTCGTTACAACGGATCGGCGCGTACGTCGGCGCCGAGCCGCAATTTGCCACGTTCGACGATGCCGTTCAGTACGTACGTACCGTCAGTGCCCCGTTCGGCCCACTCAGCGAAGCCCAATGGCGCCACCTGACGTGGCACGCCGTCCGACAGGAGCTGGGCGGGCGATGGGTGTTGCGCTACGACCCGGGAATCGCCGTCCCGTTTCGCATCGCGTTCCCTGCACAGGATATGGCGCTGTGGGAACTCTACGACGCGATCCGCTGCCCGACGCTGCTGGTGCGTGGTGCCGAATCGGACCTCTTGACGCGGGACGTCGCCGAAGCGATGACGCGCCGCGGCCCGCGCGCGCGACTTCGCTTCGATCGCGGGAGCCCCCGTTGGCGTAGGCTCGACAACGGCACCCCCATCGGGGCGAACGGCACAACGGGCGGAACAGCCCACGCACGACAAGGCAACGCCCGGTGACGTCCCTCTCACTTGGTCCGGAGCAACGGTCCAGTGCGCGGCGACGCGTTGTAGGATGCGCACCACTGCGGTCATCACAAGCACCACGACTCCGACCCGAAGAAGCGCCGGTACGGGTTCGCGGAAGAGCACGTCCCCGGCTTGGTAGGTCAGCGTCGCCAGCGAATAGGCGAGCGTCAGACTCCAAGCGCCGGAAAAGAGCGCCCAGCGCCACCCCAACTCCCGCGCAATCGCAGCGAGCGTCGCCGTACACGGGAAATAGAGCAATACGAAGACCAGATAGGCGAACACCGCCGCAGGGCTGGTAAATTGGTCGCGCAAATGGGTAAGCGTCTCGTGATGCACGTCCAACGCCGCCCCTTGGTCACCGAGCGCAGCATGAAGCCCCAAGGGGTCGAGGATCGCGCCACCCAATGAGGAGAAATAACCCGGCACGGTTCCCCACGCCGAACGTAGCGCAGCGATCACATCGGATAGGGACGTAACCGGCGGGGCTACTGCCGAATCCTGGGCGGCCGTCTCCCCCCGATAGAGCGCATCGAGCGTGCCGACGACCACCTCTTTGGCCAGCAATCCAGTAAAGAGACCAACCGTTGCCGGCCAATTGTCCTCCTGCACGCCGATGGGCTCGAGCGCTGGCGTAAGCCCATGTCCCACCGCACTCAAGACCGAATCGGGTCGATTCGGCTCTCCGAACGTACCATCGGTACCAACAGCGCTCACCATCTGCAAAACGACGACGATGGCAACGATGACACGCCCAGCGTCGATCACGAATCCCTTGAGTTTGTGCCGAATGTTGAGCGCCAGATTGAGCAGCGAGGGACGGTGATAATCCGGAAGTTCCAGGACGAGCGCCTTTGCCATCTCGGATCGCATCGCGCCACGGAACAGCCACGCGGTCAGTACCGCAGCGGCGATACCGAGCAGATAGAGCGCAAATATCACCAAGGCGCCCTGGTGGGGAAAAAAGGCAGCGGCAAAAAGGGTGTAGACAGTAAGCCGCGCAGAGCACGACATGAACGGCGCCATCACTACGGTCACCAGGCGATCACGCGCATCAGGCAGTGTGCGACACGCCATCACCGCAGGGACATTACACCCCATCCCAACGACCAACGGCACGAAGGTCTGCCCGGAAAGCCCCAGCCGCGAAAACGCCCGGTCCATCAACACCGCTACCCGCTGCATATAACCGCTCTCTTCGAGCAGCGAAAGAAAGAGAAAGAGCGCAGCGATCACCGGAATGAAACCGGCAACCACCTGAATACCGCCGCCAACCCCATCGGCAAGGAACACCACCAACCACGAGGGCGCTCCCCAGGCAACAAGCAGCGCACGCACCCCGTCGACAAAAAGCGCTTGCGCGGTTCCTTCGAATGCGGGTTGCAATGCATTGCCCAAATGAACCGCCATTGCGAAAACGGTGTAAAGAATCAGGAAAAAGAGCGGGAGCCCCCACCGCGGGTGCAAAACCCAATGGTCGATCCGTTCGGTCCAAGTCGCCAGTTCTTGGGGGGAACGATGCTCGACCGCCGCAGCGATGCGTTCCGCACACGAAGCAAAGGCGCTGCTTAGCACAAGCGGCAAGGATTCCCCCGTGTCCGCTTCGATACGCGTCCGCGAAGCACTGGCCTTTTCACGCAGCCCTGCAGGCGCCGACGCGGGATCAAGCAGCCACCCCAACACCTGCCAGTCGCTGACTGCCTGAGACGAAACGCTGGTTGCGCGTTGGGTCTCAAGGTGTTGCCGCCGAAGCGTCGCAATCGCCCTGTGCAGCGGTTCTGGCCATTCGTGCGCCCACCGATTCGTCTGGGTTCCGAGCGTTGCCCGCAGGCGATGCCGCAAACGATCGATGCCTTGGTTGCGATAGGCACAAACCGCAACGACCGGGCAACCCAATCGCGCCTCGAGCGCTGCAGTATCGATCGTCAACCCCATTTTGGCTAAACGGTCGACGCGATTGAGCGCCACCACCACAGGCAACCCCATGCTGAGCAGTTGCAATGTGAGTCCCAGATGGCGCTCGAGTTGTGTGGCATCGACCACATTGACGACGAGATCGACTGTTTCGTGGACAAAGAACGCCCGGACCACTGCCTCATCAAGACCACTCAAGTGATCGGGCACGAGCGAATAGACGCCGGGAAGGTCGATCACGGTCACGCGAACGCCGTCACCGAGGTCGGCAACACCCGTTTTGCGCTCGACCGTCACCCCCGGCCAGTTGCCCGTTGCTTGATGCGTTCCGGTCAAACGATTGAAGAGTGTTGTCTTGCCGCAATTGGGCTGCCCCACCAACGCGATGCGATTGGTTTGTGCCGGTGCCACGGTGGGGACCGACTCCTGCGTGCAGCATGCCTTCATTGCCGCTCCTCGTTTCCTCCGGCTAAGATCACCACTTGGATCCGATCCGCGACGGCCTTGGCCAAGGCATAGCGACTGCACCCCACCTGAACGACACAGTGATTCGCGCGATGGTGCGCCATACGGACGCGCCGTCCCGGCAAGAAACCCAGATGCAGCAAACGCAAACGCTCTGCATCCGACCCCTCGATCGCCGCCAAGATCGCGGAAGCACCCTGCGCGAGTTGCCAAAGGGGTTGCGTCGTTTGTTCAACCGACGGCTCGACGGAGCGATGGGTCTGGGTCACGGCAATCACTAAAAATAAAAATGAGAAACATTCTCTTTTTTTGAGATTTTAGGAGCCTTACGCGCTGATGTCAATTCGGACCTCCGCCCTCAGTCAGCCTTCCGGCAACCAGATGGTAGGTGCGATCGAGTCGCGCGGCCAAGGTTTCGTCATGGGTCACGACCACGAGCGCGGCGCCGCGCTCGCGCGCAGCCGCTTGCAACAACGCAAACACCTGTTCGGCGTTCCCGCGGTCGAGATTCCCGGTCGGTTCGTCGGCCAACACACATGCCGGTTGCGTCACCAACGCGCGCGCAATCGCCACCCGCTGGCGCTCACCGCCCGAAAGCTGAGCCGGACGGTGGTGCGCTCGGTCAGCCAACCCCACGGTGGCCAGCAGCGCGCGTGCGCTCCGTTCTGCCGACTCGCGCGCTTCACGCCGGATCACAAGCGGCATCATGACGTTCTCGAGCGCCGTGAATTCCGGCAACAGGTGGTGGAACTGATAGACGAACCCGAGCGCCTGGTTGCGCAAGCGCCCCTTCGCACGCTCGGAAAGCGTGTGGATGCGCGCGCCCAACAACACCACTTCGCCTGCTGTCGGGGTGTCGAGCCCAGCCAACAGGTGGAGCAACGTGCTCTTACCCGAGCCAGAGACCCCAACGACCGCCACCGACTCCCCACGGCGTACGGTCAAATCGACCCCGGAAAGCACGCTCACCGCCGTACCGGCATCCTGGTAGCGCTTGGATAACCCCTGCGCGATCAAGACCGCTTCACTCATGGCGCAACGCCTCCGCAGGTTGCACGTGCGCGGCGCGCCAACTGGGGTAGAGCGTCGCCAACAGGGTGAGCGCAAACGAAACCCCCACCACCAGCACCACGTCACTCGCGAGCACCTTGGACGGCAAGTCGCTGATGAAATAAACCTCTTTGTTCCACAACGTCGCGCCGGTGACCGCTTCCAAAAACGCCACCACTTCGGGCACGTGGTGCGCCAACCACAACCCCAACACGGTGCCTGCAGTGAGCCCGATCACGCCGATCGCAGCGCCCTGAACGACGAAGATCGCCAGTATCGAAACGGGCGCCGCCCCGATCGTACGCAGAATCGCGATATCGGCTTGCTTGTCCTGCACGCTCATCACCAGCGTCGAAACCAGGTTGAACGCAGCCACCGCGACGATCAAAAAGAGGATCAACGTCATCATCGTCTTCTCCAACTGAACCGCGCGGAAGAAATTGGCGTGGCGGCTGGTCCAATCGGAGAGCCACAACCCCGCTGGCAACTTCGGCGCCCATTCTCGAACTTTGCGCGGTGCGGCAAGCGGATCCGTGAGCCGAATCCGAACGCCGGTGACCGCATCCCCCATCCGAAAAAAAGCTTGGGCATCGGCAAGCGAAAGCAACACCAACCCGGAATCGAACTCATACATCCCGGAATCGAAAATCGCCGTGACGCGAAATGCCCGCATCCGTGGCTGCAGCCCGGTGGGACCAAGCATCGCGTCGGGCGCGATCAGAACCAGTGAATCCCCAAGATCGATTCCCAACTGGCGGGCCAAGTCGATGCCAATCGCGGCGTGAAACGCACCTGGGGTGAGCGTGTCCAGCGATCCGGCCTTCACGAACCGCTCCCATGCCCCCACCTGCGCCTCTTGCCGGGATAAGACGCCACGCACCATCACCCCGTGCGCCACACCGCCGTGGGTGGCCAACGCCTGTCCTGAAACGAACGGCGCGGTGGCAACGACCTCTGGATCGGCGCGCAACTGCTGCGTGACAGGCTGCCACGCTTCGAGCATGCCCCCGCTACCGGTCACTTCGAGATGCGCGGCAACCCCCAAAATCCGTGCCCGCAACTCCTCCTGGAATCCATTCATCACCGACAGCACCACGATGAGCGCCGCCACACCCAGCGTCATTCCCAACATCGACGCAAGGGCGATGAACGAAACGAACCCACCTTTTCCGTGCCGCTGGCGGCGCACGTACCGCCAACCGACCCACCACTCGAACGGCAAAGCGCTCTCCTTTCCGGTACCATTACGCCTATGGAGCTGATTCTACCTGGCGCGCTGTGGCCCAACCCCAATGCCACGGCGTTTGCCCCCATCGAAAGCCACCCGACGTTGGCGCGCTGGCTTGGGAAAAGCGTCCGCACGCCGCACGCACGATCGTATCAAGAAATCGTCGCCGACCGCATCGGAGTACCGGCGCACACGACCGCCGAACTGCGCTGGCGGGGGGAAGCGCTCGACCGTGCGCGCACCATCGCGCCGTTTTCTGCCGACAGCGGGACGATCCTTTGTGCCAATCCCGTTCACCTCTACCTGGCGCGTGACCACCTGGTCGTCACCGAACTGGGGGAAACCGCGCCACACCGGGAGGAAGCCGAACAGCTTGCCGCCGAACTCACCGCACTGATCCGAACCGAATGGCCGCAGGCAGCGCTGCGCGTGGCGACCCCAACCCGCTGGTACCTGACGGGAATTCCCTCCGACGCATGCGCGAACACCACGTTCACCCCGCTTGCCGAGGCATCGAGCCGTCCGTACGCCGAGGTCCTGCCGCACGGTGCTCACGCCCGCGCGTGGCTGCGCCGCATGAACGAATGGCAGGTTTTTCTTGCCAACCACCCGATCAACCGCGCACGCGAGCAGCAAGGACTTCCGCCGATCAACGCGCTGTGGCTCTGGGGCAACCACCCCGTTACGTCACCGAATTCAGCGAAACCGCGTTCCCAACCCTTGCACGTGTTCGTCAATGACGACGCCGATCCGATCCTGTTGGGTTGGCTAGCGGCGCAGCGCATTCCATTTACCTGCCATCGTTCCTGGCCGACCGCATCAACGCACCGTCCCGATCTCGTCATCCTCGACACCCTGGCCGAAGCGGCGCGGCGGCTCGATTGGCATACTTGGCAACACGCACTTTCGGATTTGGAAACCCATTGGTTTTCTCGTTTCCCGCGACCACCACGGGTGATTCACCTGGCCGCGACACGGGCGGCAATCACCGCCACTCCCGTTTGGTGGCGCTGGTTTGCCAAACCGGTATCACTGGAGCGGTTCAACCGTTGATGCGCATGATGACACCCCATCGCTTCCAGATCCGCACCGCCCCCGCTCGCGTCGTCCACCGCCTGCAACAAGCCGGTGCTGATCCGCTCATCGCGCGGCTCTATGCAGCGCGTGGCGTTTCCGACCCGAGCGAACTCAGCACCGCGCTCACCGCGCTCCCCCCACCCGAAGCGCTCAAAGGGATTGACGCCGCGGCGACGCTTCTTGCCGAGGCGATCGAAGCGGGCGCGATGCTTGTCGTGGTCGGCGACTACGACTGCGACGGAGCGACCGCAACAGCGCTCGCGGTTCGCGCGCTCAGGGCGATGGGCGCACGGGTCGACTACCTGATCCCGAACCGTTTCACCGATGGCTATGGCCTCACGCCGCGCATCGTCGAAATCGCGGCGCAACGTTTCGCGCCTGACCTCCTCATCACCGTCGACAACGGCATTGCCAGCCACGAAGGGGTTGCGGCTGCTGCGCAACGCGGCATCGACGTCGTGATCACCGACCACCACCTCCCTGGCGCGTCGCTCCCTGCAGCGAGCGCGATCGTCAACCCCAACCAACCCGGCTGTCCTTTCCCCAGCAAAACCATCGCTGGGGTAGGGGTGATCCTCTACGTGATGATGGCACTGCGCAGCGCGCTGCGCGCGCGCGGCTGGTTCGGCGCCCACCGTCCCGAACCCAATCTCGCCCAGTGGCTCGATCTGGTGGCGCTGGGTACCGTAGCCGACGTCGTTCCGCTCGAACATACCAACCGCATCCTGGTCGCGCAGGGACTGGCACGGATTCGCGCCGGACGGATTTGCCCCGGAATCGCGGCGCTCTTTCACGCCGCGCGACGCGACCCCCGGACGGCAACGACGCAAGACCTTGGCTTTTTCATCGCGCCGCGGGTCAATGCCGCTGGGCGCTTGCAAGAGATGACCGTCGGCGTCGAATGCCTCATCACCGACGACCCCATTCGGGCACAGCAATTGGCCGCGACGCTCGACCAGATCAACCGGACGCGGCAGAGCATCGAAGCGAAAATGAAAGACGAGGCGTTGGCGCTCCTCGACGGCGAACCGCTGCACGAAAAGCAGACGTTGACGCTCTTTCACCCCGAATGGCACCAAGGGGTGATCGGCATCGTCGCCGGCCGCATCAAGGAGCGTTACCACAAACCGGTGTTCGCGTTCGCGCCGCACGAAGACGGGCTGGTGAAAGGGTCAGGGCGCAGTGTCCCTGGGCTGCACCTCCGCGACGCGCTCGACTGGATCAGCAAGCGCGAACCCCAATTGCTCATCACCTTTGGCGGCCACGCAATGGCCGCTGGGGTGACGTTGCGCGCCATTGACCTCGATCGCTTCGCCAATGCGTTCGAGGCCGCCGCAGCCACGTTGGCGCCGGAAGGGCTCGACCCGCGCACGGTGACCACCGATGGCTCCTTGGCGTGTGACGCGCTGACGCTGGAGACTGCGGAACAGTTGGCTGCTGGCGTCTGGGGACATGGCTTTCCCGCCCCGCTCTTCTTCGATTCGTTCGAATTGCTCGAGCAACGGCTGGTCGGCGATGCCCACCTTCAACTCCGCCTTCGACGCACCGACGGCACCGCAGCGCCCCTTTCGGCGATCCTTTTTCGCCACCGTGATACGCTACCACCGCGCTTTACCGGAGCGTATCAACTCAACGTCGACCGTTGGGGCGGAAACCAACGTCTGCGGCTGCACATCGAAACCGTTGCACCGTCCGATGCGCCGAATCTGGGATAATTGCACACTAATCACGTAGCACAGATGGAGAAAGCAAACGATGATGGATCCGCAAGAGATCAACGCGATCGAAGGACAACTGCGCTCGATCCTGGAGCGTAACGACGAACTCCGGAGGTATCTTTGACTACGCCGACCTGAAGCGGCAACTCGAAGAGACCGACCTGGCGCTGCAAGACCCGGAAGTTTGGAACGATCCCGAAAAAGCGCAGGCGCTCGGCAAGCAAAAACGACAACTGGAAGCGCTGATCGAACCGCTCGAAACCACTGCGGACGAGGCCAAGGGCCTCCTCGAACTCTTGGAACTGGCGCGCGAAGAGCAAGACGAAGCCACCCTGACTTCGATCCGTGACGACGCCAAGCGCCTCGACGACGCGATCGCCAAGCTGGAGCTGCGCCGGATGTTCAACGACCCGATGGATCCGAACAACTGCTTCATCGAGATCCAAGCGGGCGCGGGCGGTACCGAAGCGCAGGACTGGGCGTCGATGTTGCTGCGCATGTACCTGCGCTACTGCGAGCAAAAAGGGTTCGAAACCGAAATCCTCGAAGAATCGGAGGGCGAAGTCGCTGGCATCAAAAGCGCGACGGTAAAAGTAAGTGGCGACCACGCGTACGGATATCTGCGCACCGAAACGGGCATTCACCGCCTGGTACGCAAGAGCCCGTTCGACGCGAACGCGCGCCGCCACACCAGTTTCGCCTCGGTCTTCGTCTACCCCGAGGTCGATGAGAAAATCGAGGTCGAGATCAACCCTGCCGATCTGCGGATCGACACCTACCGCGCGTCGGGTGCCGGGGGACAGCACGTGAACCGGACCGATTCGGCGGTACGCATCACCCACATCCCAACCGGTATCGTCGTCCAGTGCCAGAACGACCGCTCGCAACACAAAAACAAAGCCGCGGCGATGGCGATGCTCAAATCGCGCCTCTATGAACTGGAGTTGCGCAAACGGCGCGAACAACAGCAAGCGCTGGAAGAGTCGAAGAGCGATATCGGCTGGGGTCATCAGATCCGCTCCTATGTGCTCGACCAATCCCGCATCAAGGATCTGCGCACCGGAGTCGAGATCGGCAACACCCAAGCGGTACTCGACGGCGACCTCGACCCGTTCATCGAAGCCGCGTTGAAGCAAGGCGTGAGCGGCACGAAACCTTCCGTCACGGAAACGGAGTAACCGAGACCCTCTCCCCCAACGGAGCGCGAACCCCATGGCCATCGACATCAAAACCCCTGAAGAGATCGAAGCGATGCGCGTCGCGTGTCGCCTTGCCTCCGAGGTGCTCGACTACATCACGCCGTTCGTCCAACCCGGCGTGACCACCGCGGAACTCGACCGCCTGTGCCACCGCTACATCGAAGAGGTGCAACAAGCGGTCGCAGCGCCGCTCAACTACCCACCGGGAAGTCCGAACCCCTTCCCCAATGCGATCTGCACCTCGGTCAATCACGTCGTCTGCCACGGGATTCCCAACGAAAAACCGCTCAAAGAGGGGGATATCGTCAACCTCGACATCACCGTACAGAAAGACGGTTGGTACGGCGACACCAGCCGGATGTTCGTCGTCGGCAACAAACCGTCGATTTTGGCGCGGCGGCTCGTCCAGGTAACCTACGAATGCCTGTGGTTGGGGATTGCGGCGGTCCGCCCTGGCGCACGGCTCGGTGACATCGGCGCGGCGATCGAACGCCACGCCCACCACCACGGCTACTCGGTGGTGCGGGAATATTGTGGCCATGGGATCGGTCGGCGCTTTCACGAAGAACCACAGGTACTCCATTACGGCAAACCGGGAACGGGCATCGAACTCGTCCCGGGAATGACGTTTACCATCGAACCGATGATCAACGCGGGCAAAGCGCCCACGTCGGTGCTCGCCGACGGTTGGACGGTGGTCACCAAAGACCGCAGCCTCTCTGCCCAATGGGAACATACGGTCCTCGTCACGGAAACCGGCGTCGAGGTACTCACCACCTCGGTAGGCTGTCCGAAACCACCCGAAATCGTCCGCGACCGTTTCGGTGACGGATTCATCGGCTAGCTTCGGACTTGTTCGCGATGTCCCCGTCGGTCTCTCCCCACTTGTCCGCGATCGCCACCCGCCTGGCCGAGGGCCGTGCGCAGCTCGCGGCACAATTCGCGGATGGAACCCTAACCCCTTTGCAATACCTCCATCGCCACGCCCGGTTGGTGGATACCACACTCGTTGCGCTCACCCGGGCTGTTCCGCTTCCCCGTGGCGCCAGCATCTTGGCGGTAGGGGGTTACGGGCGGCGCGCGCTCTACCCGATGAGCGACATCGACCTGATGCTTTTGGTCCCCGCGCCGTTGCAAGGGGCGGACGAAGCGCGCGCGCAAGCGTTCGTCGCCGCGCTGTGGGACGTCGGGCTGGAAGTCGGCATGAGTGTGCGCACCCCAATGGAAGCGCTCACCCTCGCGGGTGAAGACATCACCGTCCAGACGAACCTGCTCGAAGGACGACGGGTTGCGGGTGCCGTCTCGTTGGCCAGTGATTTCCTTGCGGCGTTGGGGCGTGCGCTCGATCCGGCCGCTTTTTACCGCGCCAAAGCAGCCGAACAGGAGCGCCGCCACAGTCGTTGGCTTTCCCCTTATACCCTGGAACCCAACGTGAAGGAGCACCCAGGTGGGCAGCGCGATTTGGATCTGCTCCTGTGGATCGCCCAAGCATTGGGGTACCGCGGACGTTGGGCGGCGCTCGCGAAAGCGGGGCTGTTGCTGCCAGAAGAGGCCCGGGAGCTCGACCGACGTCAACGCTTTCTGGCGCGGGTGCGTATCGCGCTCCACCTCCTGGCGAAACGGCGGGAAGACCGGCTGCTCTTCGACTACCAAAACGCATTGGCAACCCAATTCGGCATTCGCGCGCACGGCGAGCAGCGTCCAGCCGAACGCTTCATGCGGCAGTACTACCTGAACGCGAAGATCGTGCTGCAGCTCAACACCGTGCTCATGGCCGCGTTTTCCGAACGCCTTTTCCCCACCGAAACGGAATCGGCCGAGCCGATCGATGAATACTTCGTGCGTCGCGGCAACCGACTCGATCTGGCCCACGACGCGGTCTTTGCCGACCATCCCGAAGCGTTCCTCACGCTCTTCCTGCGCATGGCCCAACACCCCGAACTCACTGGGCTCACCGCGCGCGCCGCACGGCGGCTTTGGGCCGAGCGTGACCGCATCACCTCCGAATACCACCGTGACCCCAGCCACCAACACCTTTTTCTCGAGATTCTCAAACAGCCCCGCGGCATCGTCCATGAGACGCGGCGGATGAACCAGTTTGGAATCCTTTCGCGCTACCTACCCGCGTGGCGGCGCATCGTCTGCCAGATGCAGTACGACCTCTACCACGAGTACACGGTGGACCTCCACACCCTGATGGTGATCCGAAACCTGCGCCGTTTCACGATGGAGGAACACGCACACGAATACCCCGAAATGACTGCGCTGATGAGCGAATTCGGGGAACCCTGGCTGCTCTATCTGGCCGCGATCTTTCACGACATCGGCAAAGGGCGCGGGGGCGACCACAGCACGATCGGTGCGGAAGAGGCGCGCGCGTTTCTCAGCATTCACCCGATCGACCCCGAAGCGGTCGACCTCGTTGCCTGGCTGGTGCAAGAACACCTGACGATGAGCCGAATCGCGCAGAAAGAGGACATCACCGATCCGGAAACCATCGCGCGTTTCGCGACGCTGGTGGGCGACGAACGGCGACTGATCGCGCTCTATCTCCTCACCCACGCCGACATTCGCGGCACCAGCGCCAAAGTGTGGACTCCTTGGAAAGCGCGCCTACTTGCCGATCTCTTCCACGCCACCCGGCAATGGCTCCAGCAGCACCCGGCGAACGCGGTTGAGGCGCTTCGGCGCGGCGAACCGCTCCACGAACGGCAAGAACGCGCCCGCGCGATCCTGCGCTTTCACGGCATTCGCCCAGGCGAGGAGACCGCGTTCTGGCGCCGGGTAGGCCAAGACTATTTCCTTCGCCACCACGCCGAGACCATCGCGTGGCACACACGGGTCCTCTACTGGCGTCATCAAACCGGCAAACCGGTGGTTCGCGCCCGCCTCCTACCTGACGGCAGCGGGGTCCAGGTGATGGTTTTCGCCCCGGATGCCCCGTTCTTGTTGGCGCGGTTATTGGAGGTCTTCTACTGCTTGGATGCCGACGTCTGGGAGGCGCGGATCTACACCACGCCCGACGGCTGGGCGCTCGATACCTTCGTCCTCGACTTCCCGCCCGACCGCCCTACCCGTGAGACGCTCAACCTCTTGGAATATGAACTGAGCGCCGCGCTGGACCAACCCACCCCCACGCTCCCCGAACCGCCGCGCTGCCAACGCCGGCTCCCCCGGCTTGTCCGCCACTTCGGTTTTCCGCCGCAAGTGACGATTACCCCTGATGAAAGCGGCAAGCGGTTCGTCCTTACCGTGATCGCGCTCGATCGACCGGGGACTCTACTTGCGATCGTCACCGCGCTTGCGCATTGGGACGTTTCGATCGAGCTTGCCCGCATCCACACGGCCGGCGAACGCATCGAAGACGCGTTCGTCGTCAGCGGCCCAGGACTCGACCGTCCCGAACGGCAAAACGCGATCATCCAAGCGCTGACTCGGGTATTGGAGCGGTTGGGTGCGTAAGTAGCCCCAAACCGTTTATCGGGAAAACCCGCGCTACCGCTAACCGTGCGGCCAGAGCCGCCACAGAAGCAGCATCACCGCGCCAAATTGACTCAGCCAGAAGAGAAAACTCCACTTCAGAATCGACGAGCGGGTCTCGGCAGCGGTAATCGCCACCTGGGCCCGAACCGCCTCGATCTCTTTGGTGAGATCCGCGCGTACCTGCTCGATCTCTTTGACGAGCTTGAGTTCGGTCGCTTTGACCTCGCCCCGAACCTGCTCAATCTCCTTAGTGAATTCCGCGCGTAATTGCTCGATCTCTTTGGTGAGATCCGCGCGTACCTGCTCGATCTCCTTGGTGAGCTTGAGTTCGGTCGCCTTCACCTCACCCCGAACCGCCTCGATCTCCTTGGTGAGCTTGAGTTCGGTCGCCTTCACCTCACCCCGAACCGCCTCGATCTCCTTGGTAAGCTTCAGTTCGGTTTCGGAGAGGTGGCGAACGGTAACCAGATAGTCGAGATGGGGATAACGCGACTCCAGGAGATCAAACGCTTCAGCGATGACCCGGGCCCGCGTCTCTTCGTCTGGCGCGTGACGTAAGCGATCATAGAGGTCAAGCACTGCGCTCATGGTGCGCTCCTCACGTCTCATGTCCGTTATTCTCGCACACAATGCGCTTCTTCGACAGTACGCGTTCGGACGCTATGACGAGCTGTCAGTGACCGCTCGCCCCGCCGCGCTGGATCCGATCCATGATCGCATACAAGAGCGCGGAAAAGACGAAAACCAAGTGCAGCCCCGTTTGCCACCAAAGGACCCGGTCTTCGATGTTGTGGACGTTGAGGAACGACTTCAGGAGCTCGATCGCCGAGATCGCGACGATCGAACCGATCAGTTTGATCTTGATATCGGCAAAACCGATATGACCCATCCAGTCGGGACGATCTTCGTGGCTATGGAGATCTTCCATCTTCGAAACGAAATTTTCATAGCCACTGAAGATGATGATGAGGATCAGGTTCATCACAAGCGCCGCGTCGACGAGTGACAACACCCCGACGATCACCTCGGATGAGCTGGCAGTGGGCAGAGCGATCACCATCTCCCACCCCTGCTTTGCGAACTTGTAGAGCATCACCAGAAGCGCGCCTACCAGCCCAAGATAGACTGGCGCGAGCAGCCAGCGCGACGCAAAGAGCAGATGTTCGATCCCTTTCTCAACGTGACGCATTCGTTTCCCCCTTCTCTGATCTACAGCAATGGGCAGGGACAGATAACCTACCGATCATACGCATCGAAAAACGCACGCTTTCGCCATTCACAATTGCTCCATTCCTAGCGAACCAGAACCCACCACACCACTGCCGCGAGCGCGATCCGATACCAGGCAAAGAGCGCGAACGAATGGCGGCTGATATACGCCAACAACCAGCGCACCGCGACCAACCCCGCGACGAACGCCGCAACAAACCCGACCGCGATCTCGTGCAGGTTCGTGACCGTCAGCGCGTGCCAATCTTTGGCCAGGGTGTAGAGCGTTGCAGCGAACATCGTGGGGATCGCCAGAAAAAAAGAGAATTCGGTCGCAGCGGTACGGGAAAGACCAAAGAGCAGCCCACCCAAGATCGTCGCGCCCGAGCGGCTCGTGCCAGGAATGAGCGCCAAGCACTGCGCACACCCCACTTTGAGCGCATCAATCCAGGTCATCTCCTCGACACACGCAATCCGCGGTGTGGGGCGAAGCCGCTCGACGAGGAGGATCGCGACCCCGCCTAACGCCAACGTGGTCGCGACCACGGCTGGCGAAAAGAGGTGCGCTTTGATCGCTTTGCCGGCCAGCAACCCCACCACCGCAGCGGGCAGAAACGCGACGAAGAGATTGACGACCAGCCGAACGGCCGGGGCGTCGCGCCGCAGCAACCCGGTGAGGACCGCGGCGATTTTCCCGCGGTAGTGCCAGCAGACCGCCAGAATCGCCCCCAATTGGATCGCGATCGCAAAGGTCTTGTCCGCTTCGCTCGTGCGCGCCAACCACGCCTGCGCCACGATCAAATGCCCGGTGGAAGAGATCGGCAAAAATTCGGTCGCGCCTTCGAGTAACCCCAGAAGGAGCGCGATCGCGGTGTTTTCCATCTTCGGCTCGCCCCAAACGAAAAGGGCGATTATACTGAGTGGGCGTCAGCAAATGCGCGGCAGCGGATCGGCGTGCAGCCAATCGAGGAGCCGCATCCCGCCAAACGGGGTGCGCAGCTGGACGAATGCGTGTTCATCGGCCACCACCGTACCGATCCGCGCCGCATTGCGTCCCAGGGGATGGGCGCGCATTGCTGCCAAAAGCGGCTCGCTCGCCTCTGGCGGACAGACGACGAGCACTATCCCTTCGTTGGCCAAATGCCACGGTTCGATCCCCAGGAATTCACACGCACCAGCGACTTCGTCCCGCACCGGAATCGCTGCCTCTTCGAACACCATCCCAACGTTTGCGACCTGCGCCATTTCGTTTGCGGCAGCCGCCAGCCCGCCCCGCGTCAGATCCCGCATCGCACGGATCGGCGCACCCGTTTCGCGCATCGCGGCAATCAACGGGGTGAGCGCGGCACAGTCCGATTCGACCGGTGTCGCCAACGGTACCGCTTGGCGGGCCGCCATGATCGCGATCCCATGATCCCCCAGGGTACCGGAAACCAGAACGTGGTCGCCCGGCTGGATCGCGCGCGCACCCCACGTTTGGGTTGCTGGCGCAACGCCCACACCCGTCACCGCCAGATAGAGCCCATCCCCTTTACCCCGTTCGACCACTTTGGTGTCGCCCGCAACGATCGCCACCCCCGCCGCTGCGGCCGCCGCCGCAACGTTTTGCACCACCCGCTCGAGCGTCGCCAAGGGCAAACCCTCTTCGAGCAGCACACCAATGGTGAGGTACTTCGGGGTCGCGCCGCGCACCGCCAGATCATTGACGGTGCCATTCACCGCCAGTGTCCCAATGTCGCCCCCAGGGAAGAAGAGCGGCGTGACCACATGCAGATCGGTGCTCACCACCGGCACCATCCCTTCGGCAAGCGCCGGGAGCACGGTGGCGTCCTCTTGCTGCGCCAGCCATTCGTTGTGCCAATGGCGCGCAAAAAGCGCATCGATCAATTGCGCCGTTGCCCGGCCACCTGCGCCATGGGCAAGCGACACCACGCCATTGGCGATGTCGAGCGGGGTTCCGAAAGGTCGTCTGGCCATTACACCTCCATGAAGAGCGATTGCCGCTGCGCACGATTCGGTGCACCTTCGCGTCGATAGCCCACCTGCCGATGACGCGCAAGGTGGAGCGGGGTCCAAGAGTGGGGCGTGCGATGGACGAAATGGTAGCGCGCCACATGGTACGCGGGGTCGAACCCATAGAAATTGTTCGCCATCGCTTCGAGTTCGTGGCGGCGATATTCCGCAAGCGGGCGCACGGCTTCGTCGGCCGCACGCAAAGCGGCTTTGCGGGCAAGGAAGGCAGTAACCGCTGCGGCATCGTCTGCCAGCCGCTGCGCCTCTTGCCGCACCGAAGCCGCGAAACCGTCACTGGGAAGCACCGCGTCGTAAAACCCGAGCGCAACCGCCTCTTCACCCAAGATAGGCAAGCGATGCGCCATCAGTTGCGCAGTCCCCGCATCGCCCAGCCGCTTGGGCAAGAGGTAGGTCCAAAATTCCGAACCGTAGAGATTGCCCATGTTTTTGTAATGCGGATTGAGCACCACGCCCTGACGGACCCAGACGAAATCGCACGCACGCGCGAGAAAACAGCCGCCTGCCGCTGCGTTCCCTTCCAGTGCCGCAACGGTGATCTGTCCCGAATGGCGAATCAAGGCTTCCGCGACATCGTCGATCGCTTCGATATTGGCCATCGACGCGTCGGCGGGGCGCTCCGCTGCTTCGATCACGTGGAGGTGGATCCCGTTGCTCCAGAAACCGGTTCCTCCAGCCAATACCAAAACCCGTGTCGGGCGGGCAAACGCCCACCGCAACGCAGCCAAGAGCCGCTGACACTGCGGAGTACTCATCGCGCCGTTATAGAACCGGAACGTCAAGAACCCGACCGCCCCGGTTTCACGGTAGGCGATCTCCTGCCAAGTCGGCTGGGACGCTTCCCAATAACCATTCCCCGGAATCTCCGGATACGCCGCGGCCTCGGGGAACGCAACCAGCGCGGGCAGCTTCACCCCCCCTTCTTGCCGCACCTGACCGACCCAGACCGCCCCGTCGCGGGTCGCGACCAACAGCGCTTCGTCACGCCGTCCGATCACCATACCCGGCTCGGCACGATGCGCTTCCGCTTCCGGATGCAAGTCGAAGAGACGACAGCGTTTCCCCAGAAGCGGCGCGACCACGCCCGGCGCGCCGTCGGAAGCGTTCGCGAGCCGCAGAATGGCTTCTGTCGTCGTCGATGCCCAATCGATCGTGCGCTGTGCCGCGGTCAATGCCGGACGAAAAACGCCTCTTGGGGCCGGTTCCGGCACTTCGCCCCGCGCCAGCCGCGCCAATGCCTCGCGAACCGCGTCCACCGCCGCCTCCGTGACCTCACGACGGTAGAGATCGGCTTTGCGCGCCGGCCGCATCGCGAAGGTGCGGTACGCCCAGATCGGCCCGGCGTCGTATTCGGCCACGGCTTGAAGCACCGTCACACCCCACGTGGGTTCCCCGCGCAGGATCGCGTGGTCGAGCGCGTTTGGCCCTCGGTCGCCCGGTGGTCCGGGATGGACGATCAGCGTCGGCACCTGCCGCCACACTGTTTCCGGTACTTTACGTTTGAGGAACGGCGCGACGATCACTTCCGGTTGCCAGAGCGCCACCGCCTCTTCGGTCACTGCGTCGCTGATGTCGAACTCGACGCTCACCTCGTGACCGTCACGGCGCAATTCGGCGTGGATCCGCTGACTCAAGCTGTTGAACGCATGGACCAAAAGCAGGATACGCATCACACCTCCTCGGCTTCGACTGCGGCGCTGCGCTCCTGGAAGCGACCGTAGTGGTAGTACGCCGCGCACGCCCCTTCGGACGAAACCATGCACGAACCAAGCGGCGTTTCCGGCGTACAGGCCTTGGCAAAGAGCTTGCAATCCCGCGGCGATTTGTGACCGCGCAGGATCGCCCCGCATTCACACGCCGGGTGATCGGAGATTTCCGGTGCCGGGATCGCAAAGCGTGCTTCGGCGTCGAACTCGGAAAATCCTGCGCGGATACGCAATGCGGAATAGGGCAATACCCCCAAACCTCGCCACGCGAAGGTTTTCCGCAATTCGAAGACCTGCGCCACCAGCGCCTGCGCTTTGCGGTTCCCGTCGCGCGTCACCGCGCGGGTATATTGGTTTTCGACTGCCGCACGCCCCTCATTGACCTGACGCACCAAAAGCAGCAGCGCGTGCAGCACGTCGAGCGGCTCGAACCCAGCGATCACGACCGGCTTTTGGTACTCTTCCGCGAAAAATTCGTAAGGACGCGAACCGATGACGACGGAGACGTGCGCGGGGCCGACGAAACCGTCGAGTTGCGCGCTTCCCCAGCGCCGCGCCTCGCTCGACTCGAGGATGCTCATAATCGCCGACGGGGTCAGCACGTGGCAACAGAGCACCGAGAAATTCCGTAGTCCTTTGGCCTGCGCGGTCAAGATCGCCGCTGCGGTAGGCGGCGTGGTCGTCTCGAAACCGATCGCGAAGAAGACCACCTCGCGTTGCGGGTTGGCTTCGGCCAACGCCACCGCTTCCAATGCGGAGCCGACCATGCGCACGTCCGCTCCCTGTGCCTTCGCCGCCAAGAGCGATTCTCCTTTCCGGGCCGGGACGCGCAACACGTCGCCATAGGCGCACAGCGTCACATTCGGCTGTTCCGCGATCGCAATCGCTTGCGCCACGCGTCCCGGAGGCAATACACAGACGGGACAGCCCGGACCGTGGATCATCCGCAGGTTGGGGGGCAACAGCGCCGGAATGCCGTAGCGCGCGATCGCATGGGTATGGCCACCGCAAAACTCCATGAACCGGTAGGTGCGGTTCGGATCGACCTCGGCGGCGATCTGCCGAGCAAGCGATTGCGCCAGCTTGGGATCGCGAAACTCACGGATGAAGCGAAGGCCCGCCATCATGCCGCTCCCGTCTGCCACTCAGCCATCAGCGCAAGGGTGCGTTGCGCCTCTTCGGGATCGAGCCGGGTCAAAGCGAAACCGACATGGACGATCACGTAATCGCCCACGGCCACCTCATCCAAAAGCGCGGTGCTCACCACCTGTTTCGTTCCGCCGACCACCACTTCTGCCTGCCCGTCAGGCAAAAGCGCAACCACTTCTGCGGGTATTGCCAGACACATCGCTTGTTTCCTCTCTGCTGGACCTTTGGGAGGCGGTCATCGCGCACCGAGCGGCCAGGACCAACCATGCTTGGCCAAGCGCAATGCCACCGTCATTTGCCGGAAGTTGCTGCGCCAACCGTAACGTCACACCGTAGCGCGCACAAGCCGCCGCAGTGGCGTCGATGAGTAGGCGGTTTTGCCAACACCCGCCTCCGCCCAAAAGGATGGGGTCGGTCAGGTGCGGACGCGCGCGCGCCACGAGCGTTTCGGCAATGACGTGGTGAAACGCTGCGGCCCACTCAGGTATGGCCACCGCGTGGGCAACGCTTGCCACCCACGACCACCACCCGTGCCAATCGGTTTCGGGTTCCCCATGGTGCTTCCCTTCGGTGGCGGGCAGTCGCGTGAAACTCGGCGCACACTCGGCGTCGAACGCCCGCGCCGCTGCGCTCTCGAGCCGCAACGCTGCCTCCCCTTCGAACGTGTTATATGCACACAGCCCCAAAAGCGCCGAAACGGCGTCGAACCAGCGCCCTACGCTCGACGTGGTCCCGATCGACCCGTTGGGGCACGAACGGAGCCAGCGCCACAGTCGTTCGACCTCGGTAATCTGCGGCCAACGGATACCGAGCGCCTGCGCATGTGCGGCGCGCCGTGCCCACCATCCGTGCAGCACGGCTTCCTCCCCCGTTGCGCACGCCAACACCGCAACCGCAAGCCGCCACGGCTCTCGTGCGGCGCGATCCCCTCCCGGCAGCGGAAGCAGCGGAAAATGGTCGAGCCGCCGCCACTGTCCGCACGCGTCAAATTGCAGCAGTTCCCCCCCCCACGCTTCGCCCCCTTCGCCCCAACCAAAACCATCGAGGGACCACCCCACCCAAGGCCCTGCGGTTTCCAGCGTGGTTTCGGCAATCACCGCCGCAAGGTGCGCCGGATGGTGCCAGACCGGAATGCACTGCGCTTGCCACTCTGCCGCGAGCTGCTCGGCAAGGCGTCGGGAAAGGGCGTCGGGGTGGGTATCATGGGCAATCCAGCGCGGTGTCACGCCCAGCCACCCGCGCCAATGGGTCAATGTGCGCCACGCATGGTCGAAGGTGTCTCGATTGGTCAATTCGCCCAGATAAGGGGTCAAGTAGGCTTTGTCAGAAACGACGAATGCCGCAGCCAGTTTGAGATCGCTGCCAAGCGCCACCCCCGGTTCGTCCGCCTCTACGCCCCCGAGCGCGACCGCTTCGGGCACGAAACCCCGCGCGCGGCGGATGAGGATCAGCTTGCCGTCACGGCGTGTGCGCACCACCGAATCGTCTGCCCGTTGCGCGATCGGACGGTCATGCGTCAAAAAGCCGTCCACACAGTCGGCCAATGCCGCAAACGCTTCGCAGTCGTCGGCCGCGAGCGGCGCGCCGCTTCGGTTGCCGCTCGTCATGACCAAAAAAAGCGGATGCGGTTCGTCGAGCCAATCCGTACCGACGGGTCGTCCTGCGGCTTCGTGCCACAACAGGAGATGCAGCGGTGTGGTTGGGCGCATCACCCCAAGCCACGCCAACCCGGGGGCCAAAGCGCCGAGCGCCGCATTCGCCGCGGTATCCAGATCGCGCCGAATCGCAGTCAGCACGATTGGGGCTTCCGCGCTTTCGAACACCCGCCGTTCTGCCTCCGTCCACTCGACCCATTCGGCAAGCGACGCAGCGTTGAGCCCCATCACCGCCAACGGCTTTGTGGGCCGCCGTTTGCGCGCCCGCAACGTCGCGACCACCTCCGGTGCGCGCGCGTCGCACACCAATTGAAATCCGCCAAGCCCTTTGAGTGCGACGATGCCACCTGCTTGTACACACGCCAGCGCCGACGCGATCGGATCTCCTGGAACCGGTTGACCGCTGCGATCGAGGAAGCGCAACTGCGGCCCACACACCGGGCACGCGGTGGTCTCGGCGTGAAAGCGGCGGTTCGTCGGGTCGTCGAATTCCCGCTGACATTCGGGACAGAGGGGAAAGGCGGTCAATGTCGTCGCGGCCCGCGCGTACGGAAGCGCGGTGCTCACCGTGTAGCGTGGCCCACACGCGGTGCATGCCACGAACGGATAACGCCAGCGTCGGTCGTTGGGGTCGCAGAGCTCGGCGACACAGTCGCGGCAGACCGCACGGTCGGGCGCGAGCGCCAATCCGCTATCCCCCCCGTTGGGCAAGATGACGAATGTCCGTTTGCCTTCCTCAGCCGTCCGTTGGACCAGTTCCGCAAACCGTTCGGGGGGGTCGGGGCAGATCTCGATCGCGTCGATACGTGCAGAAGTAGGCGCTTCGGCGCGGAGTCGTTCCAGGAAACGCGTGACGTCACCGTCCGTGACCGCGACCTCGACGCCCCAGCCGACGTTGCGCACCCACCCCGCAACACCGAGCGCGTTGGCCAAGCGGGCGACGAAGGGGCGGAACCCCACCCCTTGCACGCGCCCGCGGATCAGGAAGCGACGCACGCGGCGTAACGCCTTTCGATCCACGCCAACCACTGGTCGAACCCTTCCCCGGTTCGCGCCGAGACGAGCAGCGTTTCGATCCCTGGACGCACACGGACCGCGTAGTCGCTCGCTTGTGCGACGTCGAACGGGACGTAAGGCAAAAGGTCGATCTTGTTCAACACCATCACGTCGGAGACGGCGAAGATGTCGGGGTATTTGAGCGGTTTGTCCTCTCCTTCGGTCACCGAAAGCAACGCCACCTTCGCGTGTTCGCCCAAGTCGAACGCCGCCGGGCAGACGAGATTGCCGACGTTTTCGATCAACAGGATCGCCCCTTCCGGGGGATGGAGCGCTTCGAGCGCATGGCCCACCTGGTGCGCGTCCAGATGGCATCCCTTTCCGGTGTTGATCTGGATCGCTGGAATTCCGGTCGCGCGGATCCGTTCGGCATCGTGGCTCGTCTGCTGATCCCCTTCGATCACCGCAAGCGGGTAGCGCGCTTTGAGCATTTCGATCGTTTTGACCAGCAGCGTCGTCTTGCCCGACCCTGGGCTCGAAACGAAATTGAGGGCGAGGATGCGCCGCTCGGCAAAGAAACGGCGGTTCGCTTCCGCGAAGCGGTTGTTATGACTCAGAATGTCCTGCTCGATTTGCACCATGCGCGTTTGGCTCATGCCCGGCGCATGGGCGCGCGCCGGTCCGACGCCGAAATCGATCCGTCCTTCGACGCTCGTTACGTGCTGAGCCGGAGCCTTGTCATGGGGATGGGCGTGCGAATGGGCATAATGCGGATGGTGGTGGTCGTGGTGATGGTGGTCGTGGTGGTGGTAATGGGGATGATGGTCGTGGTCGTGGTGGTGATGGTGATGGTGATGGTAGTCGTGAGAATGACCGTGGTCCGGTTCGTGGTCGTGGTGATGGGGTTCGATCGTGGCTGAGCCACAGCCGCATACGGTGCACATCGTCCGCTCTCCTCATTCGATCTCGATCGCCTGTACCCGCATTTCGGTACCGGCAGTGGGTTGTAACTGGTAACCGCCGCATTCGGGGCACGGATCGGTGCGCGCAGCAATCGGAACCGTCCGTTCGCACCGCCAGCAGTAGGCGGCACCATCGATCCGCTCGATGCGTAATTCGGCGCCTTCGGCAAGCGTACCACGGCTCACCGCGTCGAAGCAGAAGGTGAGCGCCTCGGGTTCGACGCACGAAAGCGCACCAATCTCCACAATCACCGAACGAATGCGCCGCGCGCCTTCCGCGGTGGCTGTCTCTTCGGCAAGCCGAACCACGCTTTCGGCGAGCGCCATCTCATGCATCGTGTACCTCCAAACGGTACGGCACACAGGGGTCGAGCGCGACCACCGCCGCACGGCCCAACCGTTCTGCCGCCACCAAAGTGGCGCAAGGAACCGTTTCAACCCATTCGCGTAGCCGAGCGCCCTCGGCGCAGAGCCGATCGGTGGGCGCTTCGATCGCATAACGGATCACGCGCCCGTCACAGACCACGGCGCGGTGCGTGAGTTCGCCGCGAGCCGTATTCACCGTCACCTGGTTTTCGCCATTTCGCCGCTCGACACGCAGGTTCAACCAGCCGCGCACTGCTTCCCGCGGAAACCCCAAATCGCGTTGAATCCGAGTCCATCGCGCCCGCATCGCCGCCCCAAGCGCCGGAACGGCTGCTTCCCAGTAGCGCACGAACGGCAAGACGATCGGTGCCAGCCGCGTTTCGACCCACGCACTGCGCACTGCTTCCGACTGGTGTGCCACCTCACTCTGCCACTCCCGCAGCGCAGTCAGATCGGCGGTTTCGCCGATCGTTTCCGGCCAGCGCTGCAGGCAGTGGAGCAGATGTTCGCGCATCGCCTCCTGCCAAACCCGTTCCGCTGCTTTGTCGTCTTCCACGCCCAATGCCAGCGCCAACCGGGCTGCAAACCGCTGTGCTTCCCGACAGACGCCATAAAGAAGCGCTACCCACTGTTCGACCGCTTCTGGTGACTGCCCCTGAAAGCGATCGGTCACGGCCGGACGGGAAAGCTGGGTCGAAAGGATCTGTACCTTCTGCGTCGCTGCGTACCAAGTAATCACAACTCGAAAACACCCAACCGCTGTCATGATTGCCCGATCCGTTCTGGTTCCGGCAGCGACAAGGCTGGCCGTTCCAGCGCTGCGAGCACGGCCCACGCGGTCATTCGCGCTTCGTGCTGCGCGCCGAACTCCGAGGGCGGGGAAAAGAGTGAGCAAGTATGGTAGCGACCCACCCCCGCCATCTCGGCAACCAGGAATTCGTAGATCCCTGACGGAAAGCGCCAAGCGTAACGCTCCCCGAGCGGTGTTTCGGGCCAGCGCGGATGCGCTGGCAGAATCACGAGACTCACCGTCCAAGGGGCGATCACCACGGTGAGCCAATGGTTATCGATCGCAGGCGACTGGCGCGGCGCCAAAACCTCGACCGAAAGAGCCGGGTTACAGAGCGGCAGATCGGCCATGCGCTTTGCCGTCTCGTGCCACGCGCTCTGTAACGCTGCGTGGGGGGACGCGGGCCAAATCGTCACGAACGGGTTACCATGAATTTGTGTTTCGGCGCCTGGCATTGCGGGCAGCTCCACGTCTCTGGCAAGGCCGAAAACGCAGTACCTGGCGCAATGCCATGTTCGGGGTCACCCCATTCCGGTTCGTAGCGCCACCAGCAGACACCGCATTCGAGCACGGCGTCTGGGGGGGCGTCGCGGAAACTCCCTTCGAAGATCGGCTGCGCGTTCATCGTGCCAGCTCCGCCAGATAGTCGGCCAGCCGCGAACGGGTGAGCGCCAAATCCTCTGGTGCCGCACGCACCACCTCGGGCAACCGCGTCACTTCAATGGTATCGAGGATCAACGCGTCCATACTGTTGAAATACTGCACCCGCCAGACATCACGCAAACGCGTACTCGCCACGCGGCACTGCCCGTAGCTCCGGATCGCAATCGCCACCATCGGCGGCCCCAACCAGTCGTTGAGCATCTGCAGATCGGCTGGCGTCAGCGGCAACAACGTCAGGTTCAGCACATGGACGGCGCGCCCCATCGTCCCTTTGCCGGCCCAATGGCGCAGTTCTTCGACGAGCGCAGGTCCGTTCATCACCCCGGTGGGCGCTTGCGGCGGCGTGCACACGTCATGCGACGTTGCCGACATCGCGTCCACGAGTTTCGCCGAATAGGGCGCATAGCGCCATTCGTCGCGCACCACCGCCCCATCCGCCCCCAGGACGACCTCATGCCAGATACCCGGAAACGCCGACTCGCGTACCCGAAGTGAAAACGGTGCCGCGGTCTGTGCCACTACCTCTCCAACCCCGAACGCGTCTTCGATCCAGCGCCGTTGGGGTTCGCTCAATTCGTCTACCGCGGCGACTACCGGACCCTCCGGGCATTGCGCGATCGCTTGGAAAAAGCGTTCGAGCCAAGCCACTGCGGCCTCGGAACACCCCGTTTCGCGCAACATCCAGCCGTGCGGTGCCGTAAAGGTGTGCATCTCCTTAGGAAACTGGGGAAACTCAGGTGCGTCGTCGTTCTGCGTACCCGGACCGAGCGCGACGACCGGCAACGGGAAGGGTTTGCGCGACACATTGGGATTTGGAATCATCGCGTCTCTCCTTCGGCTACTGCGCTGACCGCGCGCCATGCGGCTGCGACTTCGTCGCAATAGCTACGCCAGTCACGTAGCCCTTCGATCCGATATTCAGGGGTGCCGTCCCGACACAGAACGAGCGCAGGGAGCCGCAAAATGCTCCATTCCCGTTGCCAGCGCGCCACGCCTTCGGGAGCAACGATCCACAGCGGCACTGCAATCACGCCGAAACAGTCGGAAAGCACTTCCGGTACGATCACGCAGGCATCGAACACTTCGGGCTGTTTCGTCGGGTCGCCCGTGAGCAATACCCAGCAAAGCCCCGTTGGCCATTGCGTCGTCGTGTTCGTCACGACGGGCACGCCGTTTTTTTCCAATCGGGCCAAGACCTTGGCCAATTTCGCGCGGGCGTCGAACGCGGGTAACAACGTCTCGTGCATCATCGTGTCTCTCTGAGAAAATCGGGAAGTTCCGGCTCACGATCGAGGTCGGGGAAAAAGGCGAGCGGGTCGAACGCCGTTCCTGCTTCCGCCGCGGCAAGCGCCGCCAATGCGTCTCGGATCTGTTCCGCGCGGATAGGATCGAGGATTTCGCGAGCCACCCCTAGGTGGGTCAGCAACCACGTACCCGGCGGTTGCGGTCCGACGAGCACGCAATCGATCCATGCGGTGGCACCATCGTCCCCTCGACAGAGCGCCCGCCACCCCTGGGATTCGACCACCTGCATCGGGACACCCAGACACATCGTCAGCCCCTTCTCATTGCGAACCCAAGGAAGCGCTCATCACCGAAGCGGCACGCCGCGTCGGGCGACGGACGCCCCGCTTCGTACGGCACAAGCGCCAGTGCAGGGTCGAACGGCAGCGGGGCATCGGGCAACGTGCGCGGCGTCGGGTGGAACCCCCACCGCCGCAACCACGCCAACCCGCTCTCGACCGCAACCGGTACCTGCGCTTTGACCGCCGGGGTGAGACTCCCGCCGTAGTCTTCCAGCTCCGCAGGTTGGACACCGACGAGCACGACCGCACGAGGAAACGCATTGGTCATCTCGGCAGCAAAGAGCACCTCTTGAAAGCCGGCCTGGTGCAGACTCATCTTGTGTGCGCCCAGAAAACGCGGCACTTCGTCGCCAACCGCGACACGCAACGTCCCCGGCCGATCACCGAAATCGACCGCGTCGAAGACGAGCAGCCGGTCCGCTTGTTGCACGTAAGGCAGGAGGTACAGCCCCTGGGTACCGCCGTCCATCGCCAGCACCGCGTCCGGTAACTGCCAATGGGCCAGCAGATGTTCGATGCAACGCACCCCAAAGCCTTCGTCAGCCCAGAGGACGTTGCCGATCCCGAGAACCAGCGCACCGTACCGCTCGTCGCCACCCATCATCGCGGTCACTCCTTGTACATCCGCCAGCCGCTGACCATTGTCGAGATGAGCGATTGACGGCTCATGATGTCTTCGCGGATCGCTGCATAGACATGGAGCAGTACGAAAATCACCATCAGCCACATCCCCATGCGGTGCAGCATGTGGACCTGCAAGGAACCACCGAACGCGGGAATCACCCATCCAAAGAGCGTGTCGCTCCAGTGCCCATGCCCTGCGCCCTCGCTATAAAGCGCAAAACCGGTGGTGATCATGAAGAGCGCGAGCAGGAAGAAGAAAAAGAACATCATCAATTGCGCCAGTGGGTTGTGACCGACGTACTTTTTCGGCAGCCGTTCCAAGAAGAGGTACCAGCGCAGCTCGTAGAAGACCTCCTGCCACCACGCCTGCTTCCACACGGGAAGAATGAAGAGTTGATGCGCATGGTGGTTGCCGACGAACGCCCAGTAGATTCGCCCCAGCAACCCCACGGCGAGTACGTAGCCAGCCGCGAAATGGGCGAAACGGAGGTATCCCATCAGGAAATTGTGGGCCGCTTCTCCTGGGACAGAGGGCAACGGCAACCCGATGAAATACCCCGTCACCGCCAGCACCGTGATCGCAGCGGCGTTGATCCAGTGCCACAACCGAACCGGCGCTTCATAGACATAGACACTCTTGACCGCACGGCCGCGCCGTTCGATCTCGAGCTGATCTTCGTTCGCCAACATCGCACACCTCCTAGCGCACGGTTACGCGCGTCAATTCGCGGTCGTCCGGACTGATCACGTGGGTCGAACAGGCCAAGCAGGGATCGAACGAATGGAGCGTGCGCAAGATCTCGAGCGGCTCTTCCGGCTTGAGCATCGGCGTATCGAGCAACGACGCTTCGAACGCCCCGATCTGCCCTTTGGGATCGCGGGGGCCGCCGTTCCAAGTGGTGGGGACCACGCACTGATAGTTTTCGATCTTGCCGTCGCGAATGCGGATCCAGTGGCCCAAAGCGCCGCGTGGTGCTTCGGTGAACCCGACCCCTTTCGCTTCACGCGGCCAAGTGCTCGGATCCCATTTTTCGACGTTGGCCGTCGTCAGATCGCCCGCTTTCAGGTTGGCCATCAACTTGGCGAATTCGCGCTGCTGCAAACGGGCGCAATAGAGCGCTTCCAACCCTCGCGCTGCGGTACGGCCCAGCGTCGAGAAGATCGCCTGCACGGGCAGGTCGAGCTGTTTCAACGCCATCTCGACCAAACCGTGGATCTCCGGGTACTGCTTCGGCTGCAGATACCCAAGAACCATCCGCGCAAGTGGCCCCACCTCCATCGGGTTGCCGCGCCAGCGCGGTGACTTGATCCACGAATATTTCCCGCTCTCGTCGATCTGTTCGATTCTGGTGCGTGACCCTTTCGTACGCGGCCCAAGCTCGAACTTGTGCTCCGTGACCCCATCCCACGGGTGCAGCCCTTTCGATTCGTCGGGATAGGTGTACCAACTGTGGGCGACGAACTCTTGGATCTCCTCCGGATCCCGCAGATCGACCGAATGGATCTTGGTGAAATCGCCATTGACGATCGCGCCACGCGGCAATTGCAGATTCTCTGTGCGCGTGTCGTTGGCGCGGACGGGAATGTCGCCGTAGGAAAGGAGGTTTTTCGACGACAACCCACCGCCGTACAACCAATCCTTGTAAAACGACGCGATCGCCAAGAGATCTGGGACGTAGACTTTTTCGATGAACTCCGCGACCCGATCGATGATCGATTGCACCAAATTGAGCCGTTCCATATTGACCGCGCCCACCGCACCGCTCTGTTCGAGGTTGATCGCGCACGGAACCCCGCCGACGAGCCAGTTGGGGTGCGGGTTTTTGCCGCCGAAGATCGTATGGATCTTGACGATCTCTTTCTGGAAGTCGAGCGCCTCCAGGTAGTGCGCCACCGCCAAGAGGTTCACCTCAGGCGGCAAACGGTACGCAGGGTGCCCCCAATAGCCGTTCATGAACGGCCCCAACTGGCCCGATTCCACGAACCGCTTCAGCCGCGTTTGAATATCGCGGAAATAACCGGGCGACGAGAGCGGCCATGAAGAGATCTTCTGCGCGATCTCGGAAGTGACTTTCGGATCGGCAGAAAGTGCGGAAACGACATCGACCCAGTCGAGCGCGTGCAGGTGGTAGAAATGGACCAGGTCGTCATGCACCTGGAGGTTGAGCTGCATCAGATTGCGAATCGTATTCGCGTTCTCCGGAATCTGAATGCCCAGCGCATCTTCTACTGCCCGCACCGAGGTCAGCGCATGGGTGCCGGTACAGACTCCGCAGATTCGTTCGGTGAATGCCCACGCATCGCGCGGATCACGCCCTTTGAGGATCACCTCGAGTCCGCGCCACATCGTCCCGGTCGAGACCGCGTTACGGATCACACCGTTGTCGTCGATATTGACCTCGACCCGCATATGGCCTTCGATACGGGTCACGGGATCGACGACGATGCGCCGCCCCGCGTCGTTCAACTGAAAACCTTGAGGGGTTGTCATCTGTGCCATTGATCCTCCTCCCGCCTCATTCCGTGGTCGTGGTTTCGGGCTGCTTGCGCAAACGGGAAAGCGCCGAAACCGCCGCATGCACCGCAACGGCGGCACCCACCGCACCAGCCGCTGCTTTCCCTACCTTGTCGGCGTTCGCCTCGACGCCAAACGGCTGGATCGTCGTGACCCGGTCGTAAAAGCTCCCTTTGTCCCAGAAGCCGTCTTCCGAGCAGCCGATGCAACCGTGTCCGGAACGCACCGGCCAACTGACGCCACCATTCCACTGGATCGAGGAACAGGCGTTGTACGTGGTCGGGCCTTTACACCCCATCTTGTAGAGGCAGTAGCCTTTGCGCGCCCCTTCGTCGTCCCATGCCTCGACGAACTGCCCCGCGTCGAAATGACCACGGCGGTAACATTTGTCGTGGATGCGCTGCCCGTAGAACATTTTGGGTCGCAATTGGCGGTCGAGTTCGGGGATCCGGTCGAAGGTGAGCATGTAGGTCACCACCCCGGTCATCACCTCGGCGATCGGCGGACAACCGGGCACATTGATGATCGGCTTGCCGGTGATCACTTTGTGCACCGGCGTAGCACGTGTCGGATTGGGTTTTGCCGCTTGCACACACCCGAACGAGGCGCACGCACCCCACGAGATGATCGCTTTGGCGTCGGCGCACACCTCTTTGAGCTCTTCGATGAACGGACGTCCCCCGTGGATACAGAAGATCCCATCTTCGTTCAGCGGTGGGTTGCCTTCCACCGCGACGATATAACGCCCCTTGTACTTTTCCCGCACCTCTTCGATCACCGCCAGCGCCTGGTGACCTGCCGCCGCCATCAACGTATTGTCGAAATCGAGCGACAACATCGACAGCACCACGTCACGGGTAAGCGGATGCGCCGATCGGATGAACGATTCCGAACAGCAGGTGCACTCCAACCCGTGCACCCAGATCACTGGCGTGCGCGGCTTCGTCTCCATCGCATGGACGATGCGCGGCACCGCACTGGGCCCGAGCCCCAGCGCCGTGGCGGTGAGGCTACAAAACTTGAGAAAACTGCGCCGTGTGATCCCCTGGCGCCGCATCACTTCGTAAAAGGTTTCCACGCTACTCCTCCCCTTCTTCTCATGCGGTCAAGAGCAACGCCCCCACCGCAGCCACTGCCACGCCTGCGAAGCGCACCGCAGATGCCTCACCGGGCAAGCGCCCTGTCAGCGCCACGCGCGCCAACACAACCCCGACCCCGTGCAACACCGTGCTCATCAACGCCATTCCCGCTCCATAGGAAACGGCGAGCTGCGGCGACACGACCTCCAAGCCATGTACATGGCCGTGAAAGAGCCCGAAGAGCGCGACCATCGCGATCGCGACCGTTTCAGGAAAGCGCACCGCGAACGCCAACAACAGACCCAGGACCAAAAGCGAAAGCTGCACACCCGTTTCGGGAGCGGGTAACCCCAACCCCGCGATCGCGGTCACGAACCCGGCAACGAGTGCAGCAACGAACGCGAGCGGCAAGCGCCACGTCGCACGTCCGCCGACGAGCCCTGCCCACAGCCCAACGGCAACCATCGCCAAGAGGTGGTCGATACCGCTGAGAGGGTGCGAAAACCCAGAGAAAAAGCCCGCTACCGGATGGCTACCGGTATGCGCCCAAACCAACGACGGTGCCCACAAGAGAACACCGAGCCACTTTTTGCCGTTGTGCATGGTTACCCTCCATGGTGTTGAACGGAACCATGCGATGCAAAAAGTGTGCCAAAAAAACGATCGACGGGAAACTCGCTATAGATCAATGAGATAACAACAAAAACGATATTGATCGTCTGGTTATGATGGTTACGAAGTAACCGCTGGTAACCACAACGTAAACATCGCTCCACCATCATGGTTATTGGCCGCGCTCAGCTTGCCCCCCATCTTTTCCACCAGACCGTAGCTGATCGCCAGCCCCAAACCGGTTCCCTGTCCGGTTGTGCAACCTTTTTTCTGTAAATTTCCGTGGTGTTGGTCATGACGCCGGGGTTACGGGTTGAGGTTGAGATAGACCTTGCCGGTCATCCACTCGTCGTCGAGTTCGGCCAGCAGCGCCGAGACCAGGCGCAGGCAGGAATCCATGTTGGGGAAGATGCTGGCCACCCGGGTGCGTCGTCGCAGTTCCCGGTTGATGCGTTCCAGCCCGTTGGTGGTACGCAAACGGATACGGTGCGCAGCGGGGAAGTCGAACACCGTCAGGGATTCAGGAATCGCGGTTTCGGCCCACTCGGCCAGTTTCGGATGCTCCTTGCGCCAGGTGTCCAGGGCGGCTTTCAAAAGCCGCTCGGCTTCTGCCTTGTCCGGAGCATTGAAGATCGCGCGCAGTGTCGCGGCGACGTGCTTTTTCGCCTCCTGTCGGGTGACGAACTGGCCGGCGTTTTGCTGCAGATGGAACTGGCAACGCTGCCAGGGAACAGAAGGGAACACCGCTTTGCGGGCAGCTTTGAGGCCCGCATGATCATCCGCGATGATGAGCTTGATCCCGTGCAACCCTCTGGCCAGGAGGGATTCCAGGAAACGTCGCCAATTGATCTCGGCTTCCGACGTGGCCACCGTGCAACCGAGCACCCGCCGTTTGCCCGTCGCATCGACGCCGACGGCGATCAAGACGGCACAATCGACGATTCGCCCTTCCAGCCGCACTTTCTCGTAACGGGCATCCAGAAAGAGATAGGGCACTTCGCCCAGAGGACGCTCGCGCCAGGCCGCAAGCCCCTCGTCGAGCCTGGCGGCGGCACGGCTCACCTGGGCGGTGGAGAGCGAAATCTCCGGCCCCAGCAGGCGCTGCAGTACCTCGATCACCCGGCGGGTGGAGACCCCCTGGACGTACATCTCGGCCAGGGCCAGATGCACCGCCTGATCGGTGCGGGTGCCTTTTTCGAGGGCAGAAGGGTAGAAGTCGCCGCAACGCACCTGGGGCACCTGAAAGGTCAGCTCACCAAGGCGGGTGAGTACCGTCTTGGGTTTGTACCCGTTGGCGTAGTCACGCCGTCGCTCACTACGTTCATAGGGCGCCGCTCCAAGGAACTGGGATCGTTCGATCTTGGCGGCTTCATTGACGAGGATGCGCAGAGCCTCGCCGGCACCCTCCAGTCCGTGTTCGAGCAACACAGCATAAGCCATTTCCAAAGGATTGGTTTCGACACGCATCGCCATGATGGGCATACTCCTTTCTCGAAGTCATGGCGTCAGACCGAGCGCCGCGCACTTCCTGCCAGAGGCGCTAAACGGAATTTACAGAAAGGATGGTACACAACCCCCTGTCCCACTGGTTTCGTCGTGAAGAATGGCTCGAAGAGGTGGGGCAGATGTTCCGGTCGGATACCCGGGCCGTTGTCGACGAAATCGACGCGCCAACCGCCATTCTCTTCACGGGCGGTAATCGACAACCGCCCCTCGGGAAGATCGGCTGTCGCGTCCGCGGCGTTCTGGACCAAATTCATCACCACCTGTTGCAGCTGGCCGCTGTTGCCCCAGACGCGCATCGATTCGGGCAACGCCAGATCCACCCGGAACGCGCCACGCACCGACGACGTGACCCAATGAACACCACGCCGAATCACCTCGACCAGTTCGACTTCGTGCATCTCGCCGCCGTCGACCGCCGAAAACCGTTTCAGCGCGTCGACGATGTCGCGGCTACGCTGCGCCCCTTCTTCCAAACCGGCGATCAACCGCGGCAAATCGGCAAGCGCACGGTCGATCTTGAGCTGTTCGCGAAGTGTCTGAATCGCTGGCGCACAAGCTCCCTCGGCGGCACAAGCGGCGAAAAAGCGCTGAAACCGCTCTGCGTACCGTTTCAGCGCCAACACGTTACCCAGCACGAAACTGATCGGGTTGTTGAGTTCGTGTGCCACACCCGCAACCAACCGGCCCAACGACGCCATCTTTTCCGAATGGACCAACTGCCCTTGGGTGCGCTGCAACGCTTCGTGCGCCTCCCGCAGCGCTTCGTAGGCGCGCCGCAACTCCCCAACCGGACGCCCGGTGATCACGACGCCCGACACCCGTCCCGCAAGATCGCGCCGCACCGTACAGTTGAACGAAACCGGCGTAGACGTTCCGTCCGCGGTGACCACCTGGCACTCACAGTCGTGCCGCTCGACCACCGGCATCCCCGTGCCCCCGCAAAACCGCTCTCGGTCCGTATCGGCCAACAGGGAAAAGAACGATGCCCCGATGAGCGTCTCTTGCGCTTGGCCGACCAACCGACTCAGCGCCGCATTCACCGCTTCGATCCGCCACTCGAGGTCGCAGACGATCAGCACGTCGCTGATGCTGTCGAGCACACTGGCGAAAAATTGTCGCAGCGATTCGAGCTCGGCGTTTTTCGTCTCCAGCTCGACTTCGTAGCGCAAGAGGTCTTGGTAGACCTCGTCCATTTTGCGCACCACTTCGAGCCACACCGCGTCATCGCTGTGGTCTGCGTCGTGCTCCGTATCGTTGAAACGTGCCGCCTCTGCCACGCCCCCTGTTCCTCAATGCACGGTACAAACCATACACGGGTCGAACGATCGCACCACGTGGTGCACGAACGGCATCGCCCCCGCACCCGTAGTAAGCCCCTCCAATGCTTTTTCGAGCGGCCCCGGTTGCCCCGTCTGGTCACGCGGTGAGAAATTCCACGTCGTGGGTGCGATGATCTGATAGCGCTGGATCCGTCCGTTCGCCACCTCCAGCCAGTGGCCCAGCGCGCCGCGCGCCGCTTCGACGAGCCCGACGCCACGCCCTTCATTGGGCCAAACGACCGGTTCGATGAACGGCGCTTTGACGTCGATCTCCGTCAGCCACGCTTCGACCCACTGTACGATCCGCGCGCACTCCCAGAGCCGCGCGATGACCCGGCTGAAGAGGCTCCCCCCCCAACGCTGCACGAGATCGCGGGCAAGCGGCACGCCGGCGACCACCGCCCGCGCCAACGCCCCTGTCTCGGCCGGCGCGCCGTGATACCGCGGCGCTTTGCACCAGCTGTACGCGTCAGGCCGTTCGAGCCACGGCACGGTTTCGCCCTCGGCAGGGTGACTTGCCGCCCCACCCAACCACGAAGCCGCGACCTCCTCGACGATCGCCGCTTCATCGAGCGGCACAGACGCTGCGGTGGCACGCTCCCAAACGCCCGCTGGCCAGGCGCGGTAGGCACCATAAGAAAGAAAACGGTCGTACGCCCGACCAACGGTGAAGAGTTCGAGCGCATGCGCCACCTGGATGAAGAACGCGGCGTCGCTTTCCCGCCCCTCTGCCCATGCCAAGAGCGCATCGGCGGAGTCGAGCGCCAAGACCGCATCCAGCGTATCGCCAAAAAGCGACTCGGTGAGGTAGCGCCGCATCTGCCCCACCATGCGCAGCAATTCGCGCTGCTCCATCGCATGGATCGTCCGGGTCGTCCCACTCGGCTGCACCGCCAAAGTGTGCGGCCAGCGCCCGGCCAACAACCCCACCAGATGGAACCACTGTGCCCGCGCCGCCAACCACCGCGCGGCGCTTTCCCCGCGGTACGGTGCGAAGCGCCGCACCGCAGCATCAAACCACGGCATGGTGCGATACGCCGAATGGGTAAAGTCCGGCATGAAAAAGAGGAAAAAATGGGTGAGATGATCCGCAAGATTCTCCACCGCCAAGACGGTCTGCGCGACCAACGCCCCGTTGGGCACCGGTTTGATGCGCGCCCAGTCGGCGAGCGCTTGCGCAGCAGCCATCGATTGCGCCACCGAACAGATTCCGCAGATCCGCGGCACGATCGTCAGCGCATCGAGCGGCGCGCGACCTTGCAAAATCCGTTCGAACCCGCGAAAAAGCGGCGAATTGACCTGCGCACGCGTAACAAATCCGGCGGCATCGAGCGTGAGGGTCACCTCCAGGTCCCCCTCGACGCGGTTGAACGGCCCCAACCGCACCGTCGTCATGGTTTCGGCTCCTTCCCGCGCTGCCCCGGCAGTTCGACGACGCGGTCGGAAAGCGCGTTGCGGCGCACCCGCTTCGGGGTCGCCGATTTCGACAACGCAGCGAGCGCGACGAACCAGGCCTTCGGCATATCCGTAGGAAGCCCCACCGGGATCCCAGCCACCTTTGGCGTCTCCTGAAAGGGATGACCAGGCGCTTCGAACCCAGGCTCCGTGCAGGCGATGCACGGATAGCCGCCTTTGAGACACGAGCCGTTGCCATTCCACGGACGCTGATTGCAGTCGGCATGCGCCTGCGTTCCCTTGCACCCCAGGTGTTCCATCATGCAGCCCAACTGCCCCAGCGTCTCGGCGCTCGCTTTGAATTCGTAATACTCGTTGCGCGGGCAGCCGTGATGAACGAGGTGTTGCGCATAGAAGAGCGGTCGTCCCCACGGGTCGAGATCGTCGACCGTCACTACACCATCGGCCAGCGCGATCAACCATTCGACCAGCCACGCCGGGTGAATGGGGCACCCCGCCACATTGATCACCGGCCACCCTTCTCGCGAGCGATACTGCTTGCCCAGCAGGCCACCGCGCTGCTTTTCGGTGAATTGCAGGCCGCACGACTGCCACAGGGTGTCGTGCATCGCCGCACCGAACCCACCCCACGCCGCACACGAGCCAACAGCGATCACCCATCGCGCGTGCTTCGCCAACCGCTTGACCCACTCCGCACAGCTGTGGGTGCCCCCCAAACGATGAAACGCACCGCTGCCATTGGGACCCAGCAACATCGCCCCTTCGACGCAGAGCACGTCGAACGGTTCGTCCCCATTGGCACACGCTTCCAGTCGTTCAAGAACGGTGTCACCCCCTTCGAACGAAAACGCAGGGTGCCATACCCAGTCGATCCCACCGCTTTCCAGCACGGAAAAGCAATCGTCGGGTTCCCAACAGAGCAACGATTGGCTACAGCCCCCACACCCGGCGCTTTGCAGCCATAACACCCTGAGGCGAGGCAACGCCGTATCGCCGTTCGGATCATCCGCCACCGCTCTGCCCCTCTTCGTTCAGTAACCCCAACCGTGTCATCTTATTGCGCAAACCCACCCGAGACAACCCCAACGCCCGCGCGGTTCGCGACAGATTTCCGCGGTGTGAGGCGAATGTCTCGGCGATGATCGCTTTTTCGATCGCTTCGAGCCGCGCGCGCAGCGACCCTTTCGCCCCACCGATGATCTCCGTGAACGGGGACGATTCCGCTGTCGTCCTACCCTCCGAACCCCGCCCCGTCGTCCCGGCAACGGCGATCCGTGGCGACAGGTGGCGTTCGTGCAGCCATCCGTCTTCGCTCAACACGGCGAGACGCAAGATTTCGTTCGCCATTTCCCGCACATTCCCCGGCCATGAATAGGCAGTCAACCGTTCGAGACAAGCAGGGGTGACGCCGTGAAGCCTTTTTTGCAGGCTTTTTTCCGCTTCTGCAACCAGATGGTCGACCAGAACGGGGATATCGACTTGCCGCTCGCGTAACGGTGGCACGTGGATCGCAAAGGTCGCCAAGCGGTAGTAGAGATCCTCGCGAAACCGTCCGGCTTGCACCTCTTCGGCCAAATTCCGGTTCGTCGCCGCCACCACGCGGACGTTTACCCGAACCGGTTTGTTCCCGCCCAGCGGCCGAAACTCACCCTCTTGCAACACCCGCAGCAGTTTCACCTGAAATGCGGGACTGGTGTCGCCGATCTCGTCGAGGAACAGCGTTCCCCCGTCCGCTTGCTGAAAAAGGCCCGCACGGTCTTCGTTGGCTCCGGTGAAAGCGCCCTTGCGATAGCCGAAGAGCTCGGACTCCAGCAGCGTGTCGGGGAGCGCGCCACAGTTCTGCGTCACGAACGGAGCTTCGCTGCGCGGACTGCTGTAGTGCAAGGCTCGGGCCACCATCTCTTTTCCGACCCCTGACTCTCCGGTGATCAACACGGGAAAATCATAGGTCGCCAGCCGGGCCACCAGTTGCCGAATCTCCGCCAACGGGCTTTGCGGTGCGCACAAAATCGCGTCACACCCCAACCGATGGTACACCTCGGTCCGTTTCTGCGCCACTTGGCCCGCCAGATAGGGCGCTGAGACACGCAATTCCTGCGTCAACCGTTCGTGTTCGCGTATCAGACGCCAGAGCTCGGCCGCGCGCCGCAATACCAACAACAGTTGCTCGGGCTGCCACGGCTTGAGCAGAAATTGCCAGATACCGGCGTCGTTGATCCCGGCGATGATCGCCTCCGCGTCCGTATATCCCGAGAGGATGATCCGAATCGCCTGCGGCCAACGCTCACGGACCTCTTTGAGAAACGCCACGCCAGACGTCCCCGGCATCCGTTGATCGCACAACACGATCGCAATCGGGGCACGCTCTGCCCACGTCGTCAAGAGTTCGCGCGCCGCCTCTGCATTCGTTGCCGTGAAGACGGTGAACTCCTCTTCGACGGTGCGTTCGATCGCTTCGAGCGAACGCACTTCGTCATCGACCACCAACAACCCCAGCGGCGGTTGCGCTTCGCCCATCGTTCCCCTTCAACCTTCCCATGCGCCTGACCCTGCAGAATCTATCACAAGCACTTTACGTCCGAATTTTTTGCCTATAATGGCAACACGAGGAGGAGGAACCATGACCACCGAACGACAGCGCACGGCACCCGGGTTGCTCGCAGCGCTTCACCAAGCACGTTCGCGGTTTGGCCGTCCGCTCGACGCCCAAGCGCTCGCGGAACTGAGCACCGCATTTTCTTTACCGCCAGGCGAAATCGCCGCAACGGCCTCGTTCTACCACTTCTTCCAAACCCCACCGGCGCGCTACCAGATCCACTTCGTCGATCACGTCGTCGACCACCACGCAGGGGTTGCCGCGCTCTGCAACCACCTCTGCGCCGCGTTCGCGATCCAACCCGGGCAACGCACCGCCGACGCGCGCTTGTTCGTCGGCTGGACCGCGTGCGCGGGCCTTTCGGATCAGGCCCCGGCAGCGCTCATCAACGGTCGACCGATGCCCCGACTCGACGCGGCGCGCATCGATGCGCTCATCGAAAAAATCCAAGCGCAGATACCGATGGACCAATGGCCTACCGAATGGTTTGCGGTCACCAACGCGATCCACCGCCACGGCCCACTGCTGACCTGGCTTGACACGACACCTGCCGAAGCGGTATTCGAACACCCCACAGCGCACGATCCCGACGCGATTCTCCAGGCGGTTACCGACGCCGGTCTGCGGGGCCGTGGCGGCGCGGGCTTTCCCACCGCAACCAAATGGCGTTTTTGCCGCGAAAATGCCGACCCCGAACGATTTCTCATCTGCAACGCCGACGAAGGCGAACCGGGTACTTTCAAGGATCGGGTGCTGCTCACCCGCTACCCGGAGCACCTCTTTGCCGGAATGATCCTCGCCGCGCGTGCGATCGGTGCCGACAAAGCAATCCTGTACCTGAGGTACGAATACCAATATCTTCTGCCCCAACTCGAAGCGGCGCGCGAGCGCATCGCCTCCGCCCAAGCGACGGTGCCGCAGGCTGAGCGCGTCACCCTCGAAATTGCGCTCGGCGCTGGCGCGTACGTCTGCGGCGAAGAGTCGGCATTGATCGAATCGCTGGAAGGAAAACCGGGTCGTCCCCGAGTCCGCCCCCCGTACCCGGTGACGCAGGGATACCTGGGGCACCCCACGGTCGTCAATAACGTCGAAACGCTCGTTGCGGTTGCTGCGATCGTCGGGAACGGCGCTGCGTGGTGGCGCGCGCTGGGCACCCCCGATTCCTCGGGCCCGAAGCTCTTCTGCGTGAGCGGCGACGTCGCCCAGCCCGGCCTCTACGAATTTCCCTACGGGGTTGCGCTCGGTGACGTGGTCACCGCCGCGCGCCCACTCGGTACCCGGTACGCCGTTCAAGTCTCTGGTCCGTCCGGTACGCTCCTACCGGCCACCCCTGAGCAATTGGCGCGGCCGCTCGCGTTCGAAGCACTTCCCTGTAACGGCACCGTGATGGTCTTCGACGTCCGCCGCGACCCAGTCGCGATCGTCCACCACTTCGCGCGTTTCTTCGCGCACGAAAGCTGTGGCTTTTGCACCCCCTGCCGGGTGGGCACCCAGCTCATCGCCAAAACCTTCGAGAAGATCGCGGCTGGCTACGCGACACGTTTCGACCTCGAACGGCTCGCCCCCGCGCTCGAAGCGATGCGGCTGGCGAGCAATTGCGGTTTCGGCCTTTCTGCGGGCAACCCGGTGCGCGACCTCATCGCGCACTTCCGGCAACAACTCGAAGCGCAGCTGCAGCCCCACGACTTCATCCCCGCCTTTTCGCTCGACGCCGAACTCGCCGCGACGCGCCGCCTCACCGGCCGCGACGACCCGCACGCCCACTTGGCGCAATTCGAACAACCGGAGGTGACACGATGACCCCCCACCACGCTACCCGCGCCTACCCCAAAGAGGTCTGCTGATGCGCCCGACTACGCCCCCTTTCGCCAGCGAAACCTTCACCCTGGACGAGGAATCGATCCCGTTCGTTCCCGGACAAACCGTCCTCGAAGCGGCGCTTGCGGCAGGACGGTACATCCCGCACCTCTGCTGGCATCCCGAGATGGGCAATCACGGCTCGTGTCGACTCTGCGTCGTCGAAGCCAATGGCCGCATTCAGGCCAGTTGCGCGCTCCCGGCGCAACCGGGACTCCAAGTGGTGAGCAAAAGCGAGACGCTTACCCGCGTGCGGCGCACGCTCCTGGAAATGCTCTTTGCCGAAGGCAACCACTTCTGCCCCGGCTGCGAAAAGAGCGGGGATTGTCTGCTGCAAGCGCTCGCCTACGCCCATGGGATGACCGCGTCGCACTTCGACCCCTTCTACCCGCAGCGCCGAATCGACGCAAGCCACCCCGACCTCTGGCTCGACCCCAACCGCTGCATCCTGTGCGGACTCTGCGTGCGCGCCAGTCTGGCCGAAGGGAAAGAGGCGCTCGTGATCGGCGGACGCGGCATCGCGTCGCGGCTTCTGGCGACGAGCGCAAGCGGGCGCCTGGGCGACACGGCGCTTGCCGCAACCGACCGCGCCGCCCGGATCTGCCCAGTGGGCGCCCTCAACTTCAAAGCGGCGGGATTCACCACCCCGATCGGCAAACGACGTTTCGACCACCGCCCGCCTGAAGCGATGAGCGACAAGGAGCGCTACACATGACCTCTGCCGCACCCTCCGCGATGCCTCCCCGAAAAATCCGCATCGCCACCGCTTCGCTTGCCGGTTGCTTCGGTTGTCACATGTCGTTTGCCGACATCGATACGCGCCTCCTTGCCCTTGCAGAGTGGGTCACGTTCGACCGTTCGCCGCTCACCGACTGGAAAACGGTTGGCGAATGCGACATCGCGCTCATCGAAGGGGGCGTGTGTAACGCGGAAAACGTCGAGGTGTTGCGTGCCTATCGTCGTGCCGCGCGGATCCTGGTCGCGGTGGGGGCCTGCGCAATCAACGGCGGGCTACCTGCGCAGCGCAACCAGCATCGCGTAGAGAGGCTCCTTACCCAAGTCTTCGAAGCGGATCGCCACCTCGCGCCCGGCAGCCGCGTACCCAACGACCCGGAATTGCCGCTCCTCCTCGAACATGTCCATCCGATCCACGAAATCGTCCGCGTGGACTACTACCTACCCGGCTGCCCTCCTACAGCGGAAGTGATCTGGACCTTCCTCACTGACCTGCTCGTTGGCCGCGAACCCCACTTCCCGTACCCGACGCTGCGCTACGATTGAGAGGCACCATGACCCAGCACGCCCCCCAAGCCGTTTCCCCCCGCCCGTCGCTGCCTGCTAACGCCACCCGACGGGTTGCGATCGACCCGCTCTCCCGCGTCGAAGGCCATGGCAAGGTCACCATCTGGCTCGACGACGACGGGCAAGTGGTCGAAGCGCGACTGCACATCGTCGAATTTCGCGGTTTCGAGGCGTTCATCGTCGGCCGCCCCTATTGGGAAGCGCCGGTGGTGGTACAACGCCTCTGCGGCATCTGTCCCGTTTCGCACCATCTGGCCGCGGCCAAAGCGCTCGACCGTCTGGTCGGTGTCACGCAACTGCCCCCCACCGCCGAAAAGATGCGGCGGCTGATGCACTACGGCCAGGTGCTGCAATCGCACGCGTTGCACTTCTTCTACCTCGCGGCGCCCGACCTCCTTCTGGGGTTCAGCGCCGACCCCGCGCAGCGCAACGTCTTCGGTTTAGCCGCACAAAAACGGGAATTGGCGCGCCAAGGAATCCTGGTGCGCCAGTTTGGTCAGGAGTGCATCGAAGCCACTGCGGGCAAACGGATCCATGGCACGAGCGCCGTTCCAGGCGGCATCCACAAAAATCTGAGCCGCCGCGAACGAATGGCACTCCTTTCCCGCGCGCCCGAAATCCGGAGTTGGTGCGAAGCGGCGGTAGCGCTCATCGAGCGCCTCTTTACCGAGCATGCGCCCTTTTTTGCCCAGTTCGGTTCGTTCCAGACGAAGACCTTTTCGCTCGTTGCCGCCGACGGCAGCCTCGACCTCTACGACGGTACGTTCCGCGTCAAAGAGGCAAACGGCGCGATCCTCATCGACCACTACGACCCCAACGACTACGACCAACTCCTGGTTGAAGCGGTGCGGCCGTGGAGCTACATGAAGTTCCCCTACCTCAAGGCCTACGGCGAACCCGACGGGTTTTACCGTGTCGGCCCATCGGCGCGGCTCATCAATTGCGATCGTCTCACCACGGCGCGTGCCGAAGCCGCGCGACAGCGCTTTCTCACATTCGACCAAGGCACTGTGGCGCACAGTACGCTCGGCTACCATTGGGCGCGACTCATCGAAATGCTCCACTGTGCCGAACTGATCGAGGCACTCCTGACCGACGCCGATCTGGAAGGGGGAGAACTGCGCGCGCGCGGCCAACGCCAACACCGGGGTGTCGGCGTGATCGAAGCGCCCCGCGGCACCCTCATCCACCATTACGAAGTGGGGGACGACGACCTCATCACCTATTGCAACCTCATCGTCTCCACCACCCACAACAACGCGGTGATGAACCAGGCGGTCACCACCGCAGCGAAAGCCTTCCTCTCCGGCGTGACGCTCACCGAAGCGCTGCTCAACCACATCGAAGTAGCGGTGCGCGCGTTCGATCCGTGTCTTTCGTGCGCGACCCATGCGCTCGGACAGATGCCGCTCGTCGTCTCGCTCCACCATAAAGACGTCCCCACCCCCATCGACATGCTGGTTCGCCACAGCGACGGCACGATCGAGCGCCCCACGGCAGCGCCAGCGCTCGGGACTAAGGGTACATGACAACTCAGTACCCGGAACGGCCGTTGCTTCCCGCACCACCGCCCCCCGGTGCAATCCTCATCCTCGCCTGCGGCAACGACCTGCGGGGCGACGACGCGCTGGGCGCCCGTTTCGTTGCCGAAATCGAAAGGCAAAAGCAAACCCTCCCCCCCGCTTGGCGGGACGCGATCGTCACCCATTGGCAACTGCAATGGGGCCCCGAAACGGCGCTCCTTCTGGCGAACCGGCACACGGTCTGCTTCGTCGACGCGTACGCCCCCAACGGGATCGAAGCGTCGCCGCACGGCGCCGAACGCGCCGCAGCGCCCCCTTTTGTAGTCACCCGCCTGGAACCCCCTGACGGCACGCTCGCCCCGCTTCTTGCCAGCGTCGGCACACACCAAGTCTCGCCCATCGCACTGCTTGCTGCCGCTCGACTCCTGGGCTTGGCGCTCCCTGCGTCGCTGTGGCAAATCGCGATCCGGGGGGAGCACTTCACGTTGGGCGCTCCCCTCTCTGCGCTTGCCTCCCGTGCGCTTGCCGAGACGCTCACCTGGTTTTGGCCGTGGCTAGTGGGGGAAACCCCAATTTGCACAAATGGCACCATCACACTAAACTGATTACACAGTTTTTTCACCCACGAAGAGGAGGTAGCTGATGAAACCCATGAAATGGCTCACCGCATTGGCAGTCACCGCAACGGTGGCCAGCGCGCCGGTCACCCACGCGGCGCAATTCGTCACCATCGGCACGGGCGGCGTCACCGGCGTCTATTACGCTGCGGGTGGCGCGATCTGCCGTTTGATGAACAAAGATCGTGCCCAACACGGCATTCGGTGCTCGGTGGAGAGCACCGGTGGTTCGGTCTATAACATCAACACCATCCGGGCGGGCGAACTCGATTTCGGCGTCGCGCAATCCGACGTTCATTACAACGCCGTCAAAGGGTTGAAGCAGTTCAAAGACGCTGGCCCGATGACCGAGCTGCGCGCGGTCTTTTCGATCCATCCTGAGCCGCTCACCGTCGTTGCGCGGCCCGATGCCGGAATCAAAAACTTCCAGGATCTCAAAGGCAAGCGCGTGAACGTCGGGAACCCCGGCTCCGGCCAGCGGGCGACGATGGAACTCCTCGTTCCCGCGATGGGGATGAGTTTTTCCGATTTCGCGCTCGTTTCCGAACTCAAGGCGGACGAACACGGCGCAGCCCTCTGTGACAACAAGATCGACGCGTTCGTCTATGTCGTGGGTCACCCGTCCGCGAACATCCAAGATCCCACCACCACCTGTGGCGCCAAACTGGTCAATGTCACCGGTCCCGGCGTGGACAAGTTGATCGCGCAATACCCCTACTTTGCGCCGGCAACGATCCCCGGCGGCATGTACGCGAACAACCCCGATCCGGTGAAAACCTTCGGGGTGGTCGCCACGCTGGTCACTTCGGCGAAAGTGCCGGCGGACGTCGTCTATCAACTGGTCAAAGCGGTCTTCGAGAACTTCGACGACTTCAAGAAGCTGCACCCGGCCTTCGCCCATCTCGATCCGAAAGACATGATCAAGAACGGGCTCTCGGCGCCGCTGCATGAAGGCGCGGTGCGCTACTACAAAGAGAAGGGCTGGATGTAATCGTTTAGAGGACGACCATGGCGGAAAAACACCACGAACTCACCCCGGAAGAACTGAAACGCATCGTTGCGGAAGCAGACACCGGGGGAAGACAACCAACGGGTGTTGCGGCCATGGTCATCGCTGCCGCGGCGCTTGCCTGGTCACTCTTTCAACTGTGGCAGGCGTCGCCTTTCCCCTACCTGTTGGGGATCGGTCTATTCAACGATACCGAAGCGCGTTCGCTGCACCTGGCGTTCGCGGTCTTCCTGGGTTTTCTCTCGTATCCGGCGTTCAAGCGCTCGCCCCGTGACCGGATTCCGCTCGCCGACTGGCTGTTCGCGGCAATCGCCGCCGGGTGCATGGCGTACCTGTTTCTCTTTTATCGCGAACTCTCCACCCGTCCTGGGCAACCCACCGTGGTCGACCTCACCGTAGCGGTGACGGGGATGGCGCTCCTGCTCGAAGCCGTTCGTCGTGCGCTGGGTCTTCCGATGGTGATCCTCGCGCTCGTCTTCCTCACCTACATCTTTTTCGGCCCCTACATGCCGGAGATGATCGCGCACAAGGGGGCGTCGCTCAGCAAAGCGATGTCACACATGTGGCTCGGCACCGAAGGCGTCTTTGGCGTCGCGCTCGGCGTCTCCGCCAGCTTCATCTTCCTCTTCGTCCTCTTCGGCGCGTTGCTGGAAACCGCAGGGGCCGGCAACTACTTCATCAAAAGCGCGATTTCCCTGCTCGGTCATCTGCGCGGCGGGCCAGCGAAAGCAGCGGTCGTCGCGTCGGCCAGTACCGGGATCATCTCGGGCTCTTCAATCGCCAACGTCGTCACCACTGGCACCTTCACCATCCCGTTGATGAAGCGGGTGGGCTACCGACCCGACAAAGCCGCTGCGGTTGAAGTCGCCGCGTCGGTCGATGGCCAGATCATGCCACCCGTGATGGGGGCGGCAGCATTCCTCATGGTCGAATACGTGGGCATTTCGTACCAAGAGGTGATCAAACACGCCTTTTTGCCCGCACTCATCTCCTACATCGCGCTCTTTTATATCGTGCACCTCGAAGCGCTCAAAGCCAACATCCAGGGGCTGCCGCGTCGCGATCAACGCCCAGCACACCACCGCATCCTTTCCCTCGGCCTCAACCTAACCGGCTTCATCGTGTTGGCTGGCGTGGTCTATTACGGATTGGGTTGGATCAAAACGGTTGCGGGCGACGCCGCGTTCTGGATCATCGCCGTCGGCATGCTCGCTGCCTATGTTGCGCTCCTCAAACTCGCGGCGCACTATCCGGAGCTGCGCCTCGAAGACCCGAACGAACCCCTCGAAGTTTTGCCCGACGCAGGGCCGACGATCAAATCTGGGCTTCACTATTTGCTGCCGGTTGCCGCGCTCATCTGGAACCTGATGGTCGAAGAGCTCTCCCCAGCGCTTTCGGTCTTCTGGGCGATCGGTTTCCTGATGTTCATCGTCGTCACGCAAAAGCCGCTCTTTGCCTATTTCCGCGGCACCGGTAACTACCTTACCCAGTTGCGGCAAGGGTTACGGGACCTCTACGACGGGCTCGTGATCGGTGCGCGCAATATGATTGGGATCGGTATCGCCACTGCCGCAGCCGGCATCATCGTCGGTACCGTGACCCTCACGGGCATCGGATTGGTGCTCACCGAAGTGGTCGAAACGATCGCGGGCGGCAATTTGATCCTGATGCTCTTGCTCGTCGCGGTGATCTGTCTCATCCTGGGTATGGGGCTCCCCACCACCGCCAATTACATCGTCGTCTCGACGCTCATGGCCCCTGTCGTCGTCGAAATCGGCGCACAGAACGGCCTCCTTGTCCCGCTCATCGCCGTCCACCTTTTCGTCTTCTATTTCGGCTTGATAGCCGACGTCACCCCACCGGTGGGGCTTGCCTCTTATGCGGCTGCTGGCATTGCCAAATGCGACCCGATTCGGACCGGCGTCACCGCGTTCGGCTACTCGATCCGAACCGCGATCCTGCCCTTCATGTTCATTTTCAACACCCAATTGCTGCTGATCGGCATCGAAGGGCCGGGGCAATTCTTGCTCGTCGTAGGGAGCGCGATCCTCGCAAACCTGGTCTTTGCCGCGGCAACGCAAGGGTGGTTCTTCGCGCGCAACCGCTGGTGGGAGACGATCGCGCTCCTCATCATCTGCTTCTCGCTCTTCCGCCCCGGCTTCTGGTGGGACATGGTCTACCCGCCGTATGAACCCCACCCGGGCGTGACGCTGCTCGAAATCGCCAAAACCGCCCCCAAAGGGGCACAAGCCCGCGTCTGGGTCGAGGGCATTTCGCTGGAAGGGGACGAAGTGCGCAAAGGGGTGCTGCTGCCGCTCGGAGACCCGGCGCCGAGTCCACTCGCACGGCTGCGCAACGAGGGGCTACACGTGATGGCTATTGGCGACCAACTGCAAGTGGTCAATGTCCGCTTTGGCAGCGTCGCCGAAAAACTCGGACTGGAGCCGGGCTACGCCATCACCCAAGTAGAATTGCCTGCGGATCGGCCGGCGAAAGAGTGGGTATACTTGCCGACACTGTTTCTGTTGGCGCTGCTGGCGTGGAACCAGAAGCGCCGCAACCGATCGTCACCCCCTCCGCAGGAATCGGCTCATGTCCCAACCTGAACATCTGATCGTCACCACCACGGATCAACTCTGTGAAATTCGCTTCAACCGCCCGCACCGCCTCAATGCGGTCGTCGAAGGGCTCTATACCGAACTGCTGGCCGCGCTGGCCCAAGCCGAAGCCGACCCGGACGTGCGCGTCGTCCTCCTAACCGGGGAGGGACGCGCGTTCTGCGTCGGCGCCGACCTCAAAGCGCACCAGGCAGGGCGAACCGCGTTTGCGCGACGGCAATACCTACGGCTCGAACAGCAGGTATGCGAACGCATCTTCCATCTCGCCAAACCGGTCGTCGCTGCGGTAAACGGCTACGCGCTGGGCGCCGGTGCCGAAATGGCGGTCGCTTCGGACTTCATCGTGATCGCGGAAAGTGCCCAGATCGGTTTTCCCGAAGTGACCATCGGCAATTTCCTCGGCGGTGGGGTCACTTGGCTCTTACCCCGGTTGGTGGGGCTCGCCAAAGCCCGAGAACTTCTCTTTTTCGGCGAACGGATCGACGGTCGCGAAGCCGCGCGCATCGGGCTTGCAGCCCGAGTCTTCCCGGACGCCACCTTCCGCGAAGAAGCGCGCGCGTTTGCGCGGCAATTGGCGCAACGCGCGCCGTTCTCCCTCCAATTGGTCAAGGAACAGCTCAACCACGCAGGCGAACGCACCTTCGACGCCTGTCTCACTGCTGAACTCGAAGGAATGACCTTCGTTGCCACCACCCAGGACTGGCAAGAAGGGATCGATGCGTTCGCGGAAAAACGCGCTCCGCGCTTCCAAGGGAAATAAGATGGTCAAAGTCCGCCGCAAACGCAGTGTGCAACACCTGCCCCAACAGAGCTTCCTCCACCCGATCCTCGCCCCGGACTCGATCGCGATCATCGGCGCCTCTGCCGACCCCACCAAGCGCGGTTACAAAGCGCTCGTGGGGCTCATCAAAGACGGGTTCGAAGGCCGTATCTACCCGATCAACCCGAAAACCGACCGCATCCTCGGCATTCCCACCCTTCCCTCGGTCGATGCGCTGCCCGAACCGGTCGATCTTGCCCTCATCTGCACCCCCGCGGCAACCGTTCCCGAACTCGTACGGCAGTGCGGGGAAAAAGGGGTCAAAGGGGTCGTCGTGCTCGCCGCCGGTTTCCGGGAAAGCGGCGAAGCAGGTGCGCAGCTCGAACAGGCACTCGTCGAAGCCGCACGGGCAACGGGTGTACGGGTCATCGGCCCTAACACCAACGGGCTCTTCAACCTGCACAAAAAGGTTAACCTGTTGGGGCTCACCAACGTGCAGCCGGGTGGCGTGGGCCTCATCTCACAATCGGGTAACATGCTCCTTGCGCTGACGCTCGAAGCGGAAAATTACGGGCAAATCGGCTTTTCCACCTACGTCGGTCCTGGGAACCAAGCAGACGTCGGTTTCAGCGACTACCTGCAATACCTAGGGGAAGAGGTCAACACCGAAGTCGCCGCGTTCTACGTCGAAGGCTTCAACAACGGACGCCAATTCATCGATACCGCCCGTGCGGTGACCGCCGTCAAACCGGTCGTCGTCTACAAATCCGGCACCACCGCCGCGGGTCGCCAAGCGGCGAAATCCCACACCGGGTCGCTTGCCGGCAGCTACGCGATGACGGTCGATCTGTTACGGCAAGTGGGAATCAGCGTCGTGCACGATTCCGACGAAATCTTACCCGTTGCCGAAGGGCTATCCCGGATGCAGAAAGCTGCCGGTAAACGGGTTGCGATCCTCTCCGACGGGGGCGGACAGGCAACGATCGCAACGGACCGCTTGACCGAAGCGGGACTGGAACTCGCTACGCTTACGGAAGAGACCCAAGCGGCGCTGCGCGCGATTTTGCTGCCACACGCCAATACCAGCAACCCCGTCGACGTCGCGGGCACCAGCGACACCGACCCGTACGTACTCGCCCAATGTCTGGAGATCCTCGAGCGCGACCCCAACGTCGATCAACTCTTTCTCGTCGGGATGTTCGGCGGCTACCACCTCCGTTTCGCTGAACACCTGATCGGCCAGGAGATGCGGGCAGCGGAAACGATAATCGAACTCGTCGCACGCACCGCAAAACCGGTGGTGATCCACAGCCTCTACACCCCGGTAAAACCGCCACCGATACGCCGTCTCCGTGAAGAGGGCATCCCGGTCTATGCCTCGATCGAGCACGCCGCGCGCACCCTGGCCGCGCTTGGCGAGCGCGGTATCTACCTCAAAAACCGCAACAAACAGACCCAAGTGGTCACGTTCGAACCCGATCCTGAAGGGCTGGCGCTCTTCGAACGCGCGAACCACGAAGGGCGTAACCTCTACGAGCACGAAGCGAAACAGCTTTTGCAGCGTCATGGGGTCACCGTCCCCGAAGAAATTTTGGTGCGCCACCCCGACGAACTCGAAGGGCTCTCTGCGCGTTTCGGCCAGCAACCCTTGGCGATGAAGGTCGTCTCGCGTGACATCCTCCACAAATCGGACGCCGGGGGCGTGCGCTTGAATCTGCACAGTGACGCGTCGCTGCGTGCGGCGTACGACGACATCCTCGCTTCGTGCCGCAACTATCAACCGGGCGCGGATATCCACGGCGTCTTGGTCTCCCCGATGGCGCCGCGCGGGGTTGAAGTGATCGTCGGAGTCGTTCGCGACCCGGCGTTTGGGCCGGTCCTGATGTTCGGTCTGGGCGGCATCTACGTAGAAGTCCTGGAAGATGTTGCCTTTCGCGCCATCCCCATCTCCCGCTACGACGCCGAAGCGATGATCGACCAGATCAAAGGACGGAAAATCCTTGCGGGTGTCCGCGGCGAAGCGGCAGTGGACCGCAAAGCGCTCGCCGATCTGCTGGTGACCGTATCGGGCTTGGTGCACGCCTACCCGCAAATCTCGGAACTCGACCTCAACCCGGTGATCGCCTACCCGAAAGGGTATGCGGTAGTCGACGCCCGTATCATCTGCAACCCCGGTGTCTGACGAAACGGAGCCCACCGATGACCGCGATCCCCACCCTGACCGATGCCACACTCACCCTCGAACAGGGGGTGGCCACGCTCACCCTCGATCGCGACGACGTACGCAACGCGCTGACTGGCACCGCACTCATCGACGACATCGTCACCGTCGCCGAATGGGCGAACCGCAACGATGACGTCTCGGCGCTGATCCTCACCGGTGCTGGCGCCGCCTTCTCTGCCGGTGGCAACATCAAAGAGATGGCGAAGCGCAGCGGTGACTTCGCCGGAGACGTCGCCGAAGTCGCCGAGCGCTACCGCAGAGGGATCCAACGGATCCCGTTGGCACTCGACAGCGTGGAAATCCCAGTGATTGCCGCGGTGAACGGGCCTGCGATCGGCGCGGGGTTCGATCTCGCGAACATGGCCGATATCCGCATCGCCTCCACGCGCGCCAAATTCGGCGAAACGTTCCTCAACCTCGGCATCATTCCCGGTGACGGCGGGGCGTGGTTTCTGCAACGGCTGATCGGCTACCAACGGGCGTTCGAGCTCACCTTTTCCGGGCGCATCATCGACGCCGAAGAGGCACGCGCGCTTGGGATCGTCCTCGAGGTGGTCGAACCCGAAATGCTCCTGCCGCGCGCCACCGAATTGGCCCAACGCTTTGCCCATCAACCGAAACCCGCGCTGCGTTTTACCAAACGGCTGATGAAGATGGCGCGACGGTTGGAACTGAAAGATTTCTTGGACCTCTGCGCCCTCTTTCAAGGCGTGTGCCACAATAGCCCAGAACACCTCGCCGCAGTCGAACGGTTCTTGCACAGCAAACAACGGTAGCCAAACCCGATATGATGCGAGCACGCTGCGAATTCTCCCGCGCCTGCATCTTCGTGGCGGTCCTCTTCACCCACGTGGTCAGCCAAGCCGCAACGCTCTACCGTTGCCCAGGGACGAACGGCACGATAGTCTGGCAAGAACGTCCCTGTACGCAAGGGCGTGCGGTCACGGTAGCACCCCAGCCGCCCATCGACGCCACAGCGCCAGCGCCTTCTCCCCGGACGGCCCCATCCGCGAAGGAGAAATCCCGGAACAAAACCGCCCTCGCGCCACCACTCGACCCTGCCACACGGTTGCGCCTAGCGCAGATCGACGAAGCGATCGCGCGGCTCATGACAGAACGGCGCACGCTCAAAACGCAGCTCGAAGCGGATCTTGCCGCGCTCCGTGCCACGCCGCTACCAGACGATCCCCGTGCTTACAAAGCCGCGCTAAAAGCCCGGGAGGCACAGATCCGGGAACGCGAACGACGCTACCGTGCCGAGCTACGCGTGCTGGAAACACGCATCAAAGGGTTACAGAGTGAGGCAAAAACCTTGCGCGCGCAACGCTGATCGCATCTTGTGCGAATACTTCGGCAATAGGGTGTGGTGCCCAGGAGAGGACTCGAACCTCCACGCCTTGCGGCGCTGGAACCTAAATCCAGTGCGTCTACCCATTCCGCCACCTGGGCACGAGGCAAGATCGGAGATGGCACAGCATCCAAAACGCTACGTATTCTATCCCAATCCGTTTGGGTTGACCACAGATCATCGACACGGCCAGTTACTCTGAAAGCGCCGTGTTGCCGCGAACGCAGTATACTGCCGCAACTATTTCTTATCGAAGGAGCGGGGCACATGACCTACACGATCGATCGGATACTCACAGGCTACACCCTCGACGAAGCGGAGTCCCGGGTTCGCGATGCCCTTTCCGCACAGGGATTTGGCGTGCTGACCGAAATCGATGTCTCGGCCACCATGAAAAAGAAACTTGACAAGGAGATGGCGGGCTACAAGATTCTGGGCGCCTGCAACCCGAATATGGCCTGGCAAGCCATCGGTCTGGAACCCAAAATAGGGGCGATGCTGCCTTGCAACGTGATTCTGCGGGAAGTAGATTCTGGGATCGAAGTCAGCGCCATTGATCCTCTTGCCTCGATGGCAGCGATTGACAATGAACGCCTCAAGGCCGTGGCCGGTCAGGTACGCGATCTCCTCGCCAAGGTGATCGCAGCGCTTTGAAATCCTTTGCAACTGGGCACCAATCTGCGCACGGGTCAAGTTTGGCGTTCGAACCATTCGCGCCTGACCCTTGACCTATGTGTTACACGCATGTTGTAGACTGCCTTGACGCTCTGCCATACGGAGAAACGACATGCGTGTCAGCGAATTGGCAAAGAAGGCCGGTGTGACACCGGAAACGGTGCGCTACTACACGCGGCAGGGACTACTCCACCCGCAACGTGACCCCAACAACGGTTACCAGCGCTACGGGCACGCTGACTACCGAACGCTGGTCTTCATCCGAAAAGCCCGTCAGTTGGGTTTTTCACTGAAGGAGATCACCCAAATCCTCCGTGAAGCGGAAAAAGGGCACTCTCCCTACCCTCTGGTTCGCGATCTCTTCGAACGCCGCTTTGCGGAAATCTGCCAAAAGATCGAGACGCTCACCCGCCTGCGTGACCGTATGGCCGAAGCGATGGACACATGGCAAAGGATGCCCGATGGCCAACCCGACGGGCACACCATCTGCCGGTTGATCGAACATTGGGAACAAGAGGACGGTAACCGGGAGCGATTCCTATGAACGAACGTGCGACAGGCAACCGACTGCTCTTTCGTGTGGAAGGAATGGGTTGCCAGAACTGTGTCAAAAAGATCACGAACGCACTCATAGCGCAGCCGGGCGTGACGGAGGTTACCATCGACCTCGACGCGAAGCGAATGAAAGTCACCGCGGCGTTGTCCGCGGAAGCGATCGCCGCGATCGTCACCGAACTGGGCTACCCCACCACACCACTGACCGATGCCGAAACCCGACCATCGGCGCGAACCGCGCATGGGCATCCCACCGAACAGCACAGTGCCCAGTCAGCCGCTGAGCGCACCGCCACGAACGAAGGGAATGACGCCCCCGCCACCGCAACGGAAGCGCCCGCCGGTCGGACCTGCCAGCTCATTCTGACCGGCGTCAAGTGCGCGGCGTGCGTCGCGAAGGTCGAGGAAGCACTCAGGGGCGTACCCGGTGTGACCCGCGCGAGTGTCAACTTCGCCGAGCGCACCGCACTGGTAGAAGGGGACGCGGACTCCGACGCGCTCGTCAAGGCTGTGGAAGCCGCGGGGTACGGCGCCCAGGTGATTCAGGACGATGCTTCGGCGATGGACGAGAAAGCCGCTGCGGAACAGGCCTTCTACAAGGCCCGCCTGCGCGACATGACCGTGGCGCTGGGCCTGGGTGTGCCGCTCATGCTCTATGGCGTATTGGGTGGCGAAATGTCGGTACAGCCGGGGCTTTCCCAATGGGTGTGGATCGGCATCGGCCTGCTGACGCTGGGCGTACTGGTCAAGAGCGGCGGTCACTTTTTCAAGGGCGCCTGGAGTGCCTTCAAGGGCCACACCGCCAACATGGATACGCTGGTGGCCACCGGTACGGGAGTCGCCTGGCTCTACTCCATGGTCGTCGTACTAATTCCTGAAGCGGTCCCGGAGAGCGCTCGTCATGTCTATTTCGAAGCCTCCGCGGTGATCATCGGCCTCATCAACCTCGGGCTGGCACTGGAAACCCGCGCCCGGGGCAAGACTTCCCAGGCCATCCGCCGCCTGCTGGATCTTCAGGCGAAGACTGCCCGCGTGATCCGTGATGGACAGGAGCTGGACATCCCGGTGGAAGCGGTGCAAAAAGACGACCTGATCAGGGTACGGCCCGGTGAGAAAATTCCCGTGGATGGCGAGGTGACCGACGGCAAGAGCCTGGTGGACGAATCGATGCTCACCGGCGAACCGGTACCGGTGGAGAAACAGCCCGGCGATACCGTAGCTGCTGGCACGCTCAACAAGACCGGCACGTTTGTCTTCCGCGCCACCCGCGTCGGCAAGGATACGGCACTGGCGCAGATCATCCAGATGGTCAAGCGGGCTCAGAACGCCAAACCAGCGATCGGGCGGCTGGCGGACAAGATCTCGGCCGTCTTCGTCCCCGTCGTCATGCTCATTGCCATTGCGGCAGCACTGATCTGGCTCAATTTCGGGCCGGAACCCCGCATCGCCCATGCACTGGTGGCCCTGACCACCGTGCTGATTATCGCCTGCCCCTGCGCATTGGGGCTCGCTACCCCCATGTCCATCATGGTGGGTGTGGGCAAGGCTGCAGAATATGGCGTTTTGATTCGCAACGGCGACGCCTTGCAAACCGCCAGCAATCTGGACGTGATCGTCGTGGACAAGACCGGCACGGTGACCGAAGGCAAACCCAAGGTCGTAGCGATCGAAAGCGCCTCGCTGGACGAAAGGGAACTGCTCCGGCTCGCGGCCGGACTCGAAAACAGCTCCGAACACCCGCTGGCCCTCTCCGTGGTGGACGCAGCCCGCGAACGCGGGCTGGACATTCCACCTGCCGAGCAGTTCGAAGCCCTGTCCGGCAAGGGTGTGCAAGGTATCGTCGCGGGCAAGCGCATCCAAATCGGCCAGATACGCTGGTTCCAAGAACAAAGAATCGACTTCAGCGCCTGGCAAGACAAGGCAGATGCCCATGCCCGCAATGCCGCCACCCCGCTCTACATCGCCGTGGACGGGCAACCGGTCGGCCTGATCGCCGTCGCTGACCCCATCAAACCGGACAGCCGCGACGCGATTGCCCGCCTCCATCAGCGCGGTCTGAAGGTCGTGATGCTCACCGGTGACGTACGCACCACCGCCGAAGCCGTAGCCCGTCAGGCCGGTATCGACGAAGTAATCGCCGAAGTGCTGCCTCAGGACAAAGCCCACCACGTGCACCAGTTCAAGGCGCAGGGGCTCAAAGTGGCGATGGTCGGCGACGGCATCAACGATGCGCCAGCACTGGCGGAAGCCGACGTGGGCTTCGCGATCGGCAGTGGCACTGATGTGGCGATCGAAAGCGCCGACGTGGTCCTCATGCGGAGCTCCCTGCACGGGGTCGCCGACGCGATCGAAATCTCCGCCGCCACGGTGCGCAACATATACCAGAACCTGTTTGGTGCCTTTATCTACAATGTGGCCGGCATCCCCATTGCGGCAGGGCTGCTCTACCCCTTTACCGGCTGGCTGCTCAATCCGGTGGTGGCTGGGGCAGCGATGTCCCTGTCGTCCTTTACCGTAGTCACCAACGCCAACCGCCTGCGGTTGTTCAAACCTTCACGCGACACATCCAGCCTACCACAGGGAGGAATCTGAGATGATGCTGCTCAACCTGCTTTTGATCGGCGCGGCGGCGTTCATCATCTACTGGTTCTGGTTGTGGAAACCGGCGAGCCAGGACCTGCCCGTGCAAACACACTGGAAAATCATCGCGGAAAACGGCGCCTACACGCCGGGCGTCATCCGTGTGCCCGCTGGCCAGCCCGTCACGTTGGAGATCACCCGCAAGGACCCGTCTCCCTGTGCGGAACAGATCGTGTTCGAGGGCGCCAACGTCACCGAAACCCTGCCCCTGAACAAGACCGTGACCGTCACGGTCACCTGGCCCGCACCGGGTGAGTACCCGTTTCACTGCCAGATGAACATGCTCAAGGGGCGGGTGGAGGTGGTGTAAGAAATCGCGGTTTCTCCCCGACTAAGGCCTAACCCCGCACGCAACGGCCCCGCGGCGGGACGTATCACCTTGGGGCCAAATAAGGAAAAAACGACTGCAAAGCGGGGCCCGGAACCACCTGTGCGGGCACTTCGGTGCGTGACTACCAGGGCAACGCATGGAAACTCGTCCCGGCGGGAACGTGTGAAAAAACCCCGTCTCCCACTTCTCCAACCGGCTATGGCCAGCTGAAGCCTTTCAAAGAGAAATCGGCGTAATCGCCGTGCGTTTCCCCGCCTTTGGGTGGGGAAACGCTGCTCTGGGAATCACCATGATTCGCACGTCGCCATCGCAGCTTCCCGCACGCGCCGGAATCGGTCTCAAACCGGAACACTTCCGCGCCATCCAAGAGTCATGGCCGGACATCGGTTTTTTCGAGATTCACGCCGAAAACTACTTCGTCGCGGGCGGTCCCTTTCATCGCAACCTAGAACGCATCCGCGAACGGTACGCGCTCTCGATTCATGGCGTTGGCCTTTCACTGGGTGGTGAAGCGCCGCTTGACCGTACGCACCTGCGCCGTCTGAAACACCTACTCGATCGCTACCAACCGGAATCGTTTTCGGAGCATCTTGCGTGGTCTTCGCACCAAGGCTACTACCTCAACGACCTCTTGCCGCTTCCTTATACGAACGAAACGCTGACTCGCGTTTGCACCCATATCGACCAAACGCAAGAGGCACTGGGCTGCCGTCTGCTCCTGGAAAACCCGGCGACGTACCTCGAATTCGCCACTTCGACCTGGAGCGAAAGCGATTTCCTTCAGGAAGTCGTCCGCCGCACCGGCTGTGGGCTACTGCTCGATGTCAATAACCTCTACATCAGCGCAATCAACCACCACCGCGACCCTGTCGCGATGCTCGAAACGCTTCCCCTTCACGCGGTCGGAGAGATCCACGTCGCGGGCTTTCACCGCGACCGTGACGCTGCGGGAAGTCCGCTCCTGATCGACACCCACGGGGCGGCGGTCGATGACGCGGTCTGGACGCTCTACCAAAAAGCGTTGGCCCATCTCGGTCCGGTGGCAACGCTGCTGGAACGCGATCAGAACCTACCGCTGCTTGTCGAACTGGTTGCAGAAGCTCAGATCGCCGAGCGCTATCTCCTAGCTGCGCACCCGGAATCTGCGATTACGGCCCCGCTGGAGTCTGTGTGATGGACGCATGGACCGCTGCGCTCTTGGATCCCACACGACCGCCACCTGCTGGCCTCAAAACCTGGAACGGTTCGGATCCACTCGTGCGCTTCAATGTCTACCGCAACAACGTCGTCGTTTCGCTCTGCGAAGCCCTCGCGGATACCTTTCCCGTCACGCAAGCCATTTTGGGGCAAGAGACATTCTGGGCCGTGGCACGTGCCTACCTCGACGCTGGGAACCTACCCGATTCGCCACAACTGGTTCGCTACGGAGCCACGTTTCCGGCGTTCCTGGCTACGCTCCCGTTTGTCGACCGCTTTCCCTACCTTCCAGACCTTTCGGCGCTCGAATACGCATACGTCCAAGCGTTTCACGCCGCCGACGCTGCGGTGCTCGATCCAACCGTGCTCCAACACGCATTGACCCAACCGGAGCAACTGCCCAACGTGCGCTTCGTTTTCCATCCGTCGGTCGCTGTCATTGCGTCGCGCCACCCCATCGCAACGCTGTGGCACGCCTACCACGAAACCGCCGATGCGATCGCGTTTTCGCAAACGGCTGCGTCGATCGAACCGCGCGCCGAACCGACTTGGGTCGTGCGCAGCGAAGAAACGGTCTATGTCATCCCCGTCACCCCTGCAGACGCGCGCTGCTTGGCCGCGTTGCACCACGGCGAACCGCTCGGTACCGCGGTCGAACGAGCAGCGGCGGACGAAGCGAGTGCGTACGATCCTGCTGCGCTCTTTGCCCTTTTGCTGCGTCATGGGGCACTCACACAGCTGATTTTGCCCGAAACGCCAGGATCCAACCCTACAACGGGAGAAATGCCATGAACCCTTGGTTCAGCCGCAACACCCGAGCGGTGCTTACGATCACCGCCCGTACCGTTCGTTTCCTCATCCCCTGGATGGAACGCATCCCGCACAGCGTGATCGCACTCCTTGGGCGCTTTTCGATCGCCGCAGTCTTCTGGAAATCGGGTCAGACCAAGGTCGAAGGATTCGCGGTCGACCTCGTCGAGGGCACCTGGTCTTTGGGGTGGCCGCGCTTTGCCGATTCGACGATCGATCTTTTCCGCTACGAGTACAACCTGCCATTCATCCCGCCCGAAATTGCGGCACCGCTCGCCGCGTTCGCGGAACACCTCTTCCCGATCTTGCTCTTAGTCGGTTTAGCGACGCGGTTTTCGGCGCTCGCCCTCCTGATCATGACCGCGGTGATCCAGATTTTCGTCTATCCCGACGCGTATCCCACCCATGGTGTCTGGGCCACCGTGCTGCTCTACCTCATTGCCCGCGGCCCGGGCGTGATCGCGATCGATCACTGGGTAGCGCGCCGTTACCGCGATCTTGCGGCATAATGAATGGATGAACTCGATGTTGAAACGGGTGGGCCAATGGCTCGCCCGCTATCTCACCCGTCCGATCCATTTCCACACGCTGACACCGCCCACCCCGCCCGAACGCCTGCTCGCGGTGCTGCAGCCAGGCGACGTCCTTTTGGTCGAAGGCAACAACCGGATCAGCACCGCGATCAAATACCTGACGCAATCGACCTGGTCCCACGCCGCGCTGTTCGTCGGCTCCGAACCGTTACAGGCACGCGGCAAACCGCACGACCACTGCTTCATCGAAGCCGACCTCGTCGAAGGGGTACGCAGCGTGGGGATCACGCAATACGCCGGTTTGAACACGCGCATCTGTCGTCCCGTCGGCTTACGCCCCGAAGATCGGGAAAACCTGATTCGCTTCGCGCTCGACCGCCTGGGTAACCAGTACGACTTGCGAAACGTGGTCGATCTGGCGCGCTATCTGTTGCCCACCCCGCCGGTACCCACCAACTGGCGCCGCCGAATGCTCGCGCTCGGCAGCGGCGATCCAACGCGTGCGATCTGTTCCACTTTGCTCGCACAAGCTTTTCAAGCGATCGGTTACCCGATCCTGCCGCTCATCACGACGGAACCGATCCACTCGCCAGAATGTCTGGGCTGCCAACGCGAAATTTGGCAGATGCGCCACCACAGCCTCTTCGTCCCGCGCGATTTCGACCTTTCTCCTTATTTTGACTGTGTCACAAAATTTTTCTTCACCCTCTACCTACGCGTTCTCCCGCAGCAGGGACACCTCAGAAGCTGTCGGGCGATGTGTTGGGCAATCCAATAGCGAATCGTTGCGATCGAGTCGGGTACGTGGCGTTGTGCTCTTGGGGCTTCCCCGGGGGATATACCCTTGGGGTAAGGGAGGCGCTTTGCTGAGCGCACGGTTTTTTTTGTCAGGGTCTTTGAGTCGTTGCAGGAGCAAAAAGCCGTAGGCGGCAATCGTGAGCGTAGCATGGTGGTGAAACCCGCGCCAGTTGCGCCCTTCGTAGTGGCCAAGCCCCACTTCCTGTTTGAGTTCGCGGTAATCGCGCTCGATGCGCCAGCGCATCTTGACGGTATGAACCAGCTGCGTCAATGAGTAGGTCTGAGGAAGCGTGCAGAGAAAGTAGTGGCTCGGTTCGCTTTCCGTTTCCGGCCATTCGATGAGCAGCCACTCGGGTTCGCGAAGGGTGGATCGCCAATAGTCACGGTGCGCGGCTCGTACCCGCACCGCCGCAAAGCGTGAGCGCAACACCCCATTGCTGCCTTCGCGCCAGGTGACCGTCCGGTAGGCGCTCTGCGGAAGGCTCAGTGCCAGCGCCTTGACCGATACCGGTTCGTGCCCAGGGCTACGACGCAGGTTTTTGGCCGGTCGCCCCCGTCCTGTGTACGGTTCCGGTTGTAAGGGTTCGACCCCAGGCGGCCACACGGTGGTCGCTTCCCGTACCGCTACCGCGTAGCGAAGACCCCACGCGGTGAGTTGATCGCGAAAATGGGTGGTGTCGCCATAAACCGCATCGGCAAGCACGACCCCAGGGGGAACGCCTGCGGCAAGCGCCTCCGAGATCTGCCTGAGTGCGATTTCGGGTTTCGTCGCAAACGTCACCGTTTCCGGCACCCCCGCTTTGTTGCGCCGCTCGGGGTCATTGGCCCACGCTTCGGGTAGGTAGAGACGAAAGGCAATCGGTAGGCTTCCTTTCTCGCTTGCCAAAGAGAGCGACACAGCGACCTGGCAGTTTTCGTTTTTACCCACCTGCCCGCAGTATTGCCGGGCAACGCCCACCGAGTGGCGACCCTGTTTGGGAATGCCGGTCTCATCGACGATCCAGTAGCACGCCTCATCGAGTGCCAGGTGCGGAGCGACGATTTCGCGCACTTTGCGCAATACCGCTTCGTCCGACCACGGAGATTTCGCCACGAAGTGGTGTAGCGCCTGATGCTTGGCCTGAACCCGCTCAGGGTCAAGGTGCGCGGCAATCGGTTCGATGCTTTTGCGCGCAATCGGCAAAAGAAGCCCCCGGCAGTAGTCCTTGAGCCCCGCATGACGATCGGCGTGGCCCAGCACCTCAGTAAGCTCTGTGAGGTAGCACTCCAGTTCGTCATCCGGTGTCATTGAGACGCCCCTTCGGAACGTGGCAAGATAGAGAGAAGTCTAGCATTTTTTTGACACAGTCAAATTATTTGGCGGTGATCAAACCGACACTGGAAAGCGGGTTCGACTACAAAAAAATCCCCTGGCAAACGCCAGAGCCGAAAATCGTGACCTCGCGGTAGGCACCTTGCCACAAATCAGCTTCACTGCCGGGGCGATTCCACGCTCTGGTCGTTTTCCGGCTCAGACGCAGGCAGTTCGCCTTTGCCCTTCGCGTACGCTTTCGCCCACCGGCCCAAATTGTCGACGTGTGTCCCGAACCGGCGGCAACCCGAACACATCAACAGATGGAAACGCAACGCCCACTTCTCGGTAACGCTCAGCGGCCGTTCGCGCGCTTCGGAGAGCAAACGGGTGGCTTCCTGACAATTCATCATCATCCGTGATCCCTTTCGAACCAGCGTTCTTCGAGACACGCATCCGCGCACGATAGAGCAACACATTGACATGATTCTCGGTGAGTTCGAGATTGCGGCAGATTTCTGGCGTGGTCAGTTCCAGCATCTCGCGCATCATGAACACCTGTGCCTGTTTGGGCGGCAACCGTTCCAAGCAGAGGTGGAACACGGCCCAAAATTGCCGATCGTTTTCCGCCGCTTCCGGGTCTCCCCACGCCTGCGGGCGCGAATCGGGCAGCCAATGCCCACTGCGGTCGAACAGTTCGGTGAGCGGCTCTTCCTCTTCGTCGCGACCGACATTACCGGAAAAAGGCACAACACGAGCACGACGGCGTAATTCGTCGCGAATTGCACCATTTGGCGCCGTAACGGCTCCAGCGTTTCGCCGTGCCACTCCATCACCGAACCCCCTGATCGTCTTTGGTCGGACCCACCTACGATTATCTTACAAAGCAGTGGGAGCGCCCGCGCTATAATGGCACATTGCACTGCAACACAAGTCGAACCCATGAGCCGCAGAATCCTCGTTACCAATGCACTTCCTTACGCAAACGGCGACATCCATCTTGGCCACTTGGTGGGCTACATCCAGGCCGACATCTGGGTGCGTTACCAGCGAATGTGTGGTCATACCGTCCACTATGTCTGTGCCGACGACACCCACGGCACCCCAGTGATGCTGCGCGCCGAAAAAGAGGGCATCACGCCCGAAGCGCTGATTGCCCGAATGCGCGACGCCCACCTTGCCGATTTCAGCGACTTCCTGGTTGCGTTCGACCACTACCACTCGACCCACAGCGAAGAGAACCGCCGCTTCGCCGAAGAGATCTACCGCAAACTCAAAGCGGCAGGACTGATCGTCGAACGGGAGATCGAGCAACTCTACGACCCCGTCAAAGCGATGTTCTTGCCGGACCGCTTCGTCAAGGGAACCTGCCCGCGCTGTAAAACGCCAGACCAATATGGCGACAACTGCGAAGCGTGTGGCGCTGCGTACGCCCCCACGGAACTGATCGATCCCTACTCGGCGGTTTCGGGTGCGAAACCGGTTTTGAAGCATTCGACCCATTACTTTTTCAAACTCTCCGACCCCCGCTGTGTGGCGTTTTTGCGCGAATGGACGCGCGGAAAGAATGCGCGGGGCGAAGCGCGGCTGCCGCAACAAGCAGCGAACAAACTCAAAGAGTGGCTGGGCGACGACGGGGAGAGCCACCTCGCCGACTGGGACATCACCCGCGACGCCCCCTATTTCGGCTTCGAGATCCCCGACGCGCCGGGCAAATACTTCTACGTCTGGCTCGACGCGCCGATCGGTTATTTCGCCAGTTTCGCTGCACTTGCGGCAAAACTCGGTATCGACCCGACCCCTTACCTCGACGCAGCGGCTGCCGAGCGCGAAGGAACCGAACTCGTCCATTTCATCGGTAAGGACATCCTCTACTTCCACGCGCTCTTTTGGCCAGCGATGCTCCATTTCTCCGGGTATCGCACGCCAACGCGAGAATACGTGAACGGCTTCCTGACCGTCGATGGCGCGAAGATGAGCAAGAGCCGCGGCACCTTCATCACCGCGCGTTCGTGGCTCGATCTCGGGCTCAACCCTGAATGGCTCCGCTACTACTTCGCGACCAAATCGAACGGCACGATGGAGGATGTCGACCTTGCGCTCGACGACCTGATCGCGAAAGTCAATAGCGACCTCGTTGGCAAATTCGTCAACATCGGCTCACGGCTAGCCGGTTTCATCCACAAGAGATTCGCGGGCCGATTGGGGAACGCGAACGCCGAAGTGCTCGCCCCCTTTGCCGCGTCCTTCCGCGATCCGTCGCTCCATGCGGCGTTCGAAAACGGCGACTTCGCGGCGGTAACCCGTACGGCGATGGAACTGGCGGAAGCAGCGAACGCCTACATCAACGAAACCAAACCGTGGGAGTTGGCCAAAGCGGGGCAACTCGACCGGCTCCAGGAAGTCTGCACGACGGGGCTTACGATGTTCCGCGACATCGCCCGCCTCTTGAAACCGATCTTGCCGCGGACGGTGGCACGCATCGAAGAGTTTTTGGCGCTAGAACCCTTGGCATGGTACGGCGAATGGGCGCCGCTCCCCGAAGGCCACGCGATCGCGCCGTTCGAACCCTTGATGACCCGGATGGAGCGTGCGATGATCGACCGGCTGCTCGACGCGAACCGCGCCACGATCGCAAAAACCGATGCGCCAAACGCTGTGGCGCACTCGGCAACCGACGCAGCGCGTCCGGAAACCGCCCAGCCAAACGCAGCAGCGGTCGATGCGTCAGCCGCTTCGCATGGTGCCGCAGAGGGTGCTCTGCCTGCCCCGCAACTTGCGCCGGAGATCACCATCGAGCAATTCGCGGCCGTTGACCTGCGCATTGCCCGGATCGTTCAGGCAGAAGCCGTGCCCGAAGCGAAAAAACTGGTGAAACTCACGCTCGACATCGGCGAACGCCATCCCGATGGCACCCCGCGCTACCGCACCGTCTTCGCGGGAATCAAAGCGGCGTACGCGCCGGAAGCCCTCACGGGGCGGCTCACGGTCATGGTCGCAAACCTCGCGCCGCGCCAAATGCGCTTTGGCGTTTCCGAAGGGATGGTGCTCGCCGCGAGCGACGAATCGGGCACGGTCCCGGGGCTCTTTCTGCTGGCGCCCGATAGCGGGGCGCTGCCCGGCATGCGGGTGAAATGATCCCCTCGACACCCGTTATCAGCGCATGACGCGGCTTCCCCTCCCCAAACTCTTCACGCTCCTGCCCCACTATCGCGCCAACGATTTGTGGGCCGATCTGACCGCAGGCGTCACCGTCGGCGCGTTGGCGCTACCGCTTTCGATGGCGTTTGCAATCGCCAGCGGCACGTCGCCGTTGAACGGGGTTTGGACCGCGGTCATTGCTGGTGTTATTTACGGGCTCCTGGGTGGCTCGCGCGTTCTGGTTGCCGGACCCGCCAGCGCTTTCATCCCGCTGCTCTTTGCGATCGTCAGCCAATTCGGGCCGTCGGCGCTTCTTGCCGCCACCTGGTTTGCCGGTTTGATCCTCCTGTTGCTCGGTCTATTTCGTTTGGGCAACCTGGTCCGCCTCATCCCCAACTCGGTGATCACCGGTTTCATCAACGGCATCGCGGTGATCATCATCCTGACCCAAGTCAAGGATTTTCTGGGATTGGCGCTTGCCGTTCCCCCGAGCGGACTCGTTGGCAAGCTTCGGGCGCTTTACGACGCCCTCCCCACCCTGCAGCCGGCAAGCGCGGCGCTGGGTTTCGGTTCCCTAGCACTCCTTCTTGGCTGGACACGGCTCGAACGGCGCATTCCCAAACTCAGACGGTTGCCAGCACCCCTGGTCACGCTGGTTGCGGGAACGGCGATCGTCTGGGGGGGCGAACTCCCGGTCGCAACGATCGGTAGCCGTTTCGGCGCAATCACGAGCTCGCTGCCTGCGTTCACGCTCCCCGTGGTCGATTGGACTCAATTTACGCAACTCTTACCGGCAGCGCTCGCCATCGCGGTGCTCGGCGCCACCGAAAGCCTGGTGACGACCCGTTTCGCCGATGAAAAGATCGACGACCTCCACAACCCCAACCAAGAGCTTTTCGCCCAAGGTGTTGCCAACCTGCTCACTCCGATGGTGGGCGGCCTTCCCGCTACCGGCGCGATGGGACCCACCGCAACCAACATTCGCTGCGGGGCGCAAACGCCCATCTCTGGACTTGTGCACGCGCTCACGGTGCTGCTCCTGATCGTCCTTTTTGCCCCTGCCGCGACCCATGTCCCGTTGCCAACACTGGCGACGATCGTGATGGTCACCGCGTACAACATGGGTAGCTGGCGGCGCATGCATTGGCGGTTGCTGCGCCGCTACCCGCCCAACTACCGCTCCACGCTCCTCATCACCTTTCTTCTCACCGTGCTCTTTGAGGTGACGATTGCAGTGGAAGTGGGGTTGCTGCTGACCAGCTTCAGTTTCATCCACCGCATGACCCGACTGAGCGCGATCCACCCCATCGATTTGACCCACCACCCCGCCGCACAAGCGTTGCGCGATTCCGCGGCAGACGGCTCGGTCGAAGCCTACCGCTTCTCAGGACCGCTCTTTTTTGGGGTGGTGCCGAAATTCGACGCCCTCTTGCGGCGCAAAACCTGGCCGCAATGGGTTTTGCTCGACCTCCATCAGATGATCTCGATCGACGATGCCGGTATCGAGCTCTTCGAACGCCTCCACCGCCAGATCAAACGGCACGGTGGTTCGCTGCGGTTGATCGGTCTTCAAGCACAACCGAAACGGGCGCTCGCCCGCAGCGGTTTTCTGGCCGAACTGGGGGCGCATGCCGAATATCCGACGTTGAGCGAAGCCCTCTATGCGCTCCAAAACGAACGGGCCCCTCAGGTCACTACTGCGCCAGCTCAGTAACGCAACGCGACGTTCACTTCTGGGAACCCGCGCAATTCCGTGAGGAGCGCATCCTCGGGTTTGACCCGAATCGCGTCACGTGCGGCGCGCAGGGCCACCACTGCGCCCTCGGAAAACGTCACGCGCATTTCGATTTTGGCCCCTTCGGGCGACGCACTCGGCACGCGAAAAGCTTCGATCGTCTCGCTCAACCGTTGCGCCGAAACTGGAGAATCGACCACCGATTCGGGAATGGTGATTTCGATCGCCTTGAGTTGTCGCGCCCGCCATTGGGGAAGCGAGAGCGCCTCTTCGGCAACGACCCGAACCCCACCGCTATAGTCGTCCGGCGCAACCTTGACCCGCACGACGAGCGGTTCGTCCACGACCACGATCTGCCGCACCGCGTCATAGACTTCCCGATAAAAAAGCACCTCGCACGGTTCGCTGCCATCGTCGAGGGTCACGAACGCCATCCGACCCCGCGCCCCCATTTTGGTTCTGAGCTCGACCACGACGCCACACACCCAAACGGCGTCGCGGCTTGGAGCCAAATCCGCCAACTTGGTGGGGACGGTTTGCCGCAACTCCGCCGCAAACGCGGTGAAGGGGTGGCCGGAAAGAAAGAAACCGATCGCCAATTTCTCCTCTTTCAACCGCTCCCGTTCGGTCCACGGGCGCACTGCGGGAAATTCGGGGGTGTACGATCCGTTCGCCTCGGGTTCGTCGTCGAAGAGCCCGCACTGCTGCGCCGACGCTGCCCGCTGTTCCGCCACTTCGAGCGCGAGTCCCACACTCGCGAATAGCCGTGCCCGGTCACACAATCCGTCGGGGGCACGCAAATGGGTGTGGCCGGGAAGCGTATCGAGCGCCCCCGCGCGCACCAACTGCTCGAGTACTCGGCGGTTGACCACCCGCCGGTCGACCCGGCTCACCAGATCGAACAGATCGTGAAATGGGCCATGTTGCTGCCGTTCCGTGACGATCGCGTTCGCCGCCGGCTCCCCTACCCCCTTGATCGCACCCAAGCCATAGCGGATGGTTGCCGCGTCGATCGCCTGAAAACGGTACTCCGAAACATTCACGTCGGGCGGCAATACCGTCAAGCCGTTGGCACAGGCATCGTCGAAAAAGGTTTTCACCGCATCGGTGTCGTCCATGTCGGACGAGAGCGTCGCGGCAAAGAAGGGCGCAGGATGGTGGCGCTTGAGCCACGCGGTCTGGTAGGTCACCACCGCGTACGCCGCGGTGTGCGATTTGTTGAACCCGTATTCGGCAAATTTCTCCATCAAATCGAAGAGGCGCATCGCCAGCGCTTCGTCGTAGCCGCGCTCGATCGCTCCTTGACGGAAGATTTCGCGGTGTTTCGCCATCTCTTCCGGTTTTTTCTTCCCCATCGCGCGCCGTAAGAGGTCGGCCGCCCCCAAGGTGTAGCCGCCGATGATCTGCGCGATCTGCATCACCTGCTCTTGATAGACGATCACACCGTAGGTGGGTTCGAGACACGCCTTTAGGTCCGGGTGGAAGTAGTCGATCGCCTGCTTGCCTTGCTTGCGGAGAATGAAGTCATCGACCATCCCGGAGCCCAACGGACCGGGGCGATAGAGCGCGAGCACCGCGATGATGTCCTCGAAACGGTCGGGCTGAAGCTTCTTGAGGAGCTTCTTCATCCCTTCGGATTCCAACTGGAAGACCGCGGTGGTATTCGCGTCACGCAGGAGCTGGTAGGTTTGAGGATCGTCGAATCCCATGCGCGCCAAGTCGGGGCGTGCCCCGGTCAAGCGTTCGATCTGATCGAGCGCCTCGCGGATGATCGTGAGGTTTCTGAGCCCCAGAAAATCGAACTTCACCAACCCAACCGCTTCGACGTCGTCTTTGTCGAACTGCGACACCGGGCTGGGGTCATCGCCCTCTTGCACGAACAATGGGCAAAAATCGGTGATTTTCCCCGGTGCGATCAGTACCCCACCCGCGTGCATCCCGACGTTGCGCGTCAATCCTTCCAGCGGTTGCGCCAATTCGAACAGTTGGCGAATCGCTTCCCCGTCTTGGGGGTCTTCCATCAGCTCTTGAAGCTGGGGCTCCAGTTCGAGCGCTTTCGCCAGCGAAACCGGCTTCACCCCTTCGGTGGGAATGAGCTTCGAAATCCGGTCACACAACCCATAGGGAAGACCCAACACGCGGCCGACGTCGCGTACCACCGCTTTGGACGCCATCGAGCCGAACGTCGCGATCTGGCTCACGGCTTGAGCGCCATACCTTCGGCGCACGTAGTCGATCACTCGATAACGCTTCTCCTGGCAAAAATCGACGTCGAAGTCGGGCATCGAGACCCGTTCCGGGTTCAAAAACCGTTCGAAAAGGAGCGCATAGGAGAGTGGGTCGAGATCGGTGATCCGCAGCGCATAAGCAACGAGCGAGCCCGCACCCGAACCGCGGCCCGGTCCCACCGGCACATCGTTTTGTTTCGCCCAGTTGATGAAGTCGGCAACGATCAAGAAGTACCCGGGAAACCCCATCTGGATGATGGTGTCGCACTCGAACGCCAGCCGTTGCTCGTAACGGGGGCGCTCCCGCTCCCGCTCTTCCGGATCCGGAAAGCGCTCTTCGAGTCGAGCCGCGAGCCCACGCTTTGCTTCGCTGATGAAGAATTCGTCGAGCGACATCCCTTCCGGGGTCGGGAACGCCGGCAAAAAGCTCTTGCCCAACGTGATCGTCAAATTCGCCTTTTGCGCAATGAGGAGCGTATTCTCGAGCGCTTCCGGGAGATCGGCAAAACGATCTGCCATCTCCTCGGCGGAGAGGAAATACTGCGCTTCTGTGAACGGGCGCGGACGGTTGGGATCGTTGAGGACATACCCTTCGGCGATGCAGAACCGCACCTCGTGGGCGGTGAAATCTTCTGGGCGAAGGAACTGGATGGGATGTGTTGCGACCACCGGTACACCCAACTCTGCCGCAAAAGGGACCGCTGCCGCCAAGTATTCCGCTTCGTTGGGGAGACCCGCACGCTGCACCTCGACAAAGAACGCGCCGTCGGGAAAACACCCGGCCCAGTGGGCCAGCGCTGCTTTCGCCCCCCGTGTCTCTCCTGCCAACAATGCTGGCGCCAGCACGCCACGGGCGCCACCCGAAAGCGCCATGAGTCCGGCACACGTTTCACGAGTGAGCCACTCCGGGCGCAAGAGCGCCTGGCCACGATGCTGATTCTCGAGCCAGGCGCGTGAAACCAATTCGCACAGCTGCCGATAGCCGTCGCGGTTGCGAACGATCAAGAGCAGTTCAAGGGCACGTTCGGGGTCATTCGGCGCATCCGGGTGGGCAACACGGGCGTCAACCCCGATAATCGGCTTCACCCCAGCGCTGCGGCACGCCTTGTAAAACTTGACCAGCCCAAAGACGTTCATCACGTCGGTGATCGCCAGTGCGGGCATCCCTTCGGCGGCAGCCCGTTTCACCGCGTCCGGGATTTTGACGATCCCTTCGCGAATCGAAAATTCGGTATGCAACCGAAGATGAACGAAAGGATGCGCCTGCGTGCTCATGGCACCAGGATCGTGCTCGCTACCGTCTGCCGTGACGCCAATGCCCGATGCGCGTCGGCTGCGTCGGACAACGCAAACCGCTGCCCGATCTCGACCGTGAACCACCCCGCTTGCCACGCAGCGAACAGCTCTTCCGCCATTTTGAGGAGGTTGGCCCGCTCGGCCGTATAAGTAAAGAGCGTCGGACGGGTGAGAAAGAGTGACCCTTTCGCGGCGAGCAACCCGATATCGAAAGGGGGCACCTTACCGGAAGCGTTGCCGTACGAGACCATCAACCCCAGCGGACGCAACGAATCGAGCGAGCCTTCGAAGGTTGCGGCACCCACGGAATCATAGACGACGTCGACACCGCGCCCGCCGGTCCATTCACGCACCCGTTCTGGAAAGGACTCCCGGGTATAGACGATCACGTGGTCGCAACCGAGCGCTTTGGCCCGTGCGGCTTTGTCGTCATTGCCGACTGTGCCGATCACTTTTGCGCCAAGACGCTTCGCCCACGGCACGAGAATCGACCCCACCCCGCCGGCAGCCGCATGGACCAACAGCCACTCCCCTGGTTGTACCTTGTGGGTCTGCCGCAACAGGTACTGCGCCGTGAGCCCCTTCAGCCACATCGCTGCGGCGACCTCGAACGAGACCGCATCGGGCAATTTCACCGCGCGGTCGGCGGGAATGTTGAGCGCTTCCGCGTACGCACCCGGAGTGGGAGTGAGATAGACCACCCGATCGCCCACTTGAAGGTCGGTGACTCCTTCCCCCACCGCAACGACTTCGCCCGCTCCTTCTTGACCGAGACCAGAGGGCAGCGGCACGGGATAGAGACCGGTCCGATGGTAGATATCGATGAAATTGACACCAACGGCACGGTTGCGGACTTGCACTGCTCCAGGCCCAGGAGCAGGCAACGAGACCGGTTCCCACTGCATCACCTCAGGCCCACCGTGCTCCGAGATTCGAATCGCGTGAATCGTCGTCATTTCGTTCTCCCAATCACGTGTTGATCAAACGGTCGCGCAATTCGTGGGCGTCGACCACCGCTACCGCAGTCATATTGACCAACCGCCGCACCGTCGCCGACGGCGTCAGAATCTGAACCGGCATCGCGGCACCGAGCAGCATCGGCCCAACGGAAACGCCTTGCCCTGAAACCTGTTTCACCAGGTTGAACGCAATATTGGCGGCGTCAACGGTCGGCATGATCAGTACGTTCGCCTCACCGCTCAAGGTGCAATCTTCGTCGTCGATCAAGCGACTGCGCACCTCGTGCGACAGCGCCGCATCTGCGTGCATCTCGCCGTCCATGTTGAGATCGGGCCGCAGTGCATGGAGCAAATCACGCGCTTCGCGCATCTTGCGCGCCGAAGGGGTATTGGCGGAACCGAAATTGGAATGGGACAGGAGCGCAACCCGCGGTTCGATCCCAAAACGGGCGAACTCGTCGGCGGCCATTGCGGCGATCTGCGCCACCTGCTCGGCGGTCGGGTCGTAATTGACGTAGGTATCGGCCACCGCCAGCGTGTGCTTGCCGGTCATCACGATGTTCATCGCAGCCAAGAGTTTTGCACCCGGCGCCAAACCGATCACGTCGCGGACGTGCTGCAGGTGGTATTCGAACGTGCCAAAGGTTCCGCAGATCACCGCGTCCGATTCACCGTTCTTGAGCAGCATACACCCGATCAGCGTCGTATCGCGGCGCATACGCGCTTTGGCGATTTCCGGCGTGATCCCGCGCCGCGCCATCATCTTGTGGTACTGTTGCCACAACGGTTTGTAGCGCGGGTCGGACTCGGGATTGACCAGGTCGAAATCGCGTTCCGGTTCCAGCGATAAACCCAATTTTTTCAGCCGCATCTCGATCACCGCCGGGCGGCCGATCAGAATCGGCCGCGCCAGCCGTTCGTCGATCACCGCGCGCGCGGCGTGCAACACCCGCTCGTCTTCCCCTTCGCAGAAGATCACGCGCTTTTCCTCCATCGGCAGCGAACGCGCGACGGTAAAGATCGGTTTCATCACCACGCCGGAGTGGTAGACGAAGTTTTGCAGTTGCGCCCGGTAGGCGTCGAAGTCGTCGATCGGCCGTGTCGCAACCCCCGAGTCCATCGCTGCCTTCGCCACGGCGGGCGCGATTCGGACGATCAAGCGTGGGTCGAAGGGCTTCGGGATGAGGTATTCGGGACCAAAGGTCAATTCGATGCCGCCGTATGCGTTCGCGACCACGTCGTTCGTCTCCGCGCGCGCCAGCTCTGCCAGTGCATGCACGCATGCGATTTTCATCGCTTCGGTGATCGTGGTCGCCCCGACGTCGAGCGCACCGCGAAAGATGAACGGGAAACAGAGGACGTTGTTCACCTGATTGGGGTAGTCGGAACGGCCGGTCGCGATGATCGCATCGGGTCGAACCGCTTTCGCCTCTTCCGGCATGATCTCCGGCGTGGGGTTCGCCAATGCGAAAATGAGTGGATCCTTGGCCATCTTCGCCACCATCTCGGGCTTGAGCACCCCTGCTTGCGACAACCCCAAGAAGACGTCCGCCCCTTCGATCACCTCCGCCAGCGTGCGTGCCGATGTGCGTTGCGCATAGCGCGCTTTGTTGGGCTCCATGTCGGGCTCACGCCCTTCATAGATCACCCCTTTGGAATCGCAGACGAAGATGTTTTCTTTGCGCAACCCCAGCTGGCACATGAGATCCAGACATGCGATCGCAGCGGCACCGGCACCCGAACAAACCAGTTTGACCGCTTCGATCCGTTTGCCCACGACGATCAAACCATTCAAGAGTGCCGCAGCCGATATGATCGCGGTGCCGTGCTGATCGTCGTGAAAAACCGGGATTTTCATCCGCTCCCGCAGCTTCTTCTCGATGTAGAAGCATTCGGGCGCCTTGATGTCTTCGAGGTTCACGCCCCCCAAAGTCGGTTCGAGCGCAGCAACGATTTCGATCACTTTGTCGGGGTCGTTCGCGTCGAGCTCGATATCGAAGACGTCGATCCCAGCGAACTTCTTGAACAGACACCCCTTCCCTTCCATCACCGGCTTCGCGGCATGGGGGCCGATGTTCCCCAAACCCAACACCGCGGTTCCGTTGGTGATCACCGCAACGAGGTTGCCCCGAGCGGTGAGTTCGTAGGATTGCAACGGATCTTTCGCGATCGCTTCGCACGCGAACGCCACACCGGGTGAATAGGCGAGCGCCAGATCGCGCTGGTTGGAGAGACTTTTGGTGGGAACGACAGAAATCTTGCCCGGGGTAGGGCGGCGATGGTACTCGAGCGCTGCTTCACGAAAAGCGGGGTCGCGCGTGCTCATGGTTTCACTCCGTTCTTTTCTCTAGATGCCCGGGGGCGGGATCACGGCGAGTTTACCGCGCCCCTACCCTTTGACGGTAATTCCTCGATAAAAAACGATTGGGCCTCGCCTCCCTTCAAAAAGGGTCAATTTCGATTCAGAAAAGATAGAATAGCGTGATTTTATCCGTATGGGGAAGAAGAGAGCGCGACCATGCACACTGTGACGCTATCGCGAGGGCTCTCCTTGCCGCTGCCCGGCGCGCCCCAGCAACAAATCAGCGGCCACACGGCACCCATTCGCCGCGTGGCGCTGCTGGGACCCGATTACCGGGGCATGCGGCCCAAGCTGCTGGTTGCCGAAGGCGACCGGGTGACGAAAGGAGCACCGCTCTTTGCCCACAAAAAATTCCCGAATGTCGTGTTCACCGCACGGGCAACCGGGACGGTTGTCGCGATCGAGCGGGGCGCGCGCCGCGCGTTGCTCAACGTTGTGATCGAATGCGACGCCGACCCGAACGCCGAAGAAACCCGGTTCGAACCGATTGCGCCCGACGCTCTGCTCGACCTCGACACCGAAGCGGTCGTTTCGCGCCTCTGCGCCAGCGGTCTGTGGACGGCGCTACGCACTCGGCCCTTCGGCAAGATTCCTGACCCGGCGAGTCGCCCCGCCGCGATTTTCGTCACCGCGATCGATACCCGCCCCCTTGCCGCCGACCCAGTGGTCGTCATCGGTGAACGTCCCGAAGCGTTTCGCGCCGGGATGGCCATCCTGGCACACCTCACCGACGGCAAAATCTATCTGTGCCAAGCCCCTGGCGAACACCTGCCGATGCCCGAAGGCGCGCGTTACCGTTCCGTGGCGTTTGCGGGTCCGCATCCGGCGGGGCTCCCAGGCACCCATATCCATTTCCTCGAACCGGTTTCACTCGAACGCACCGTCTGGTATCTCAACTACCAGGACGTGATCGCGATCGGGACCCTCTTTCTGGAAGGGCGCATCGACACCGAGCGCGTCGTCGCACTGGGTGGTGAGATGGTGCGGCAGCCGCGTCTCGTGCGGGTTCCGCTCGGGGCAAGTATCGAAGCGCTGCTGGAAGGCGAACTCTGCGACGGCCCTTGCCGTCCCATCTCGGGTTCGCCGCTCGATGGACGCCGTGCGATCGGGCCGCTCGCGTATCTCGGGCGTTACCATCTCCAAGTGAGCGTCCTACCCGAACCCAAACGCGACGATAAGCCGCTGCTCGGGTGGATCAATCCGCTGCTGCCGCGCTTTTCGCTCTTTCGCGTGCTCTTCAACCGCAGTGAAGCGCCGCGCTTTACCACGGCCCAGCAAGGAAGCCCCCGGGCGATGATCCCCACGGGCATTTTCGAAGAGATCTGCCCGCTCGAGATCCTGCCAACGCAACTGTTGCGTTATCTGGTCGTCGGGGATACCGACATGGCTCAGAAATTGGGTTGCCTGGAGCTCGAAGAAGAAGACGTTGCGATCTTCTCATTCGCCTGCGTGGGGAAAACCGACTATGGCGCCTACTTGCGCGCCGCACTCGAAAAGATCGAACGGGAGGGCTAATGTCGCTCAGAGACCGATTCCACCGTTGGGAGCCCCACTTCCTGCCCGGAGGCAAATGGGAGCGGTGGTACCCGCTCTACGAGATGGTCGAAACCTTCCTCTACTGGACCAACCAGCCGACGAAGAGCGCCCCGCACGTGCGCGACGCGATCGACCTCAAGCGGATGATGAGTTATGTGGTCGTCGCACTGCTGCCCGCAGTGCTCATGGCCTGTTACAACACGGGTTACCAAGCGAACCTCGCCGTGAGCGCGTTCGGCGCCGAAAAGGGCGATTGGCGCGGCGCGCTCTATCTCGCGCTCGGCTTTTCGTTCGACCCGGAAAGCGTCGTCGGCAACTTCGTGCTGGGATTCCTCCATTTCCTTCCCATCTACCTCACCACACTGGTGGTGGGTGGACTCTGGGAGGTCCTCTTCGCCATAGTGCGCAAACATGAAGTCAATGAAGGGTTTCTGGTAACCTCGATGCTCTATACCCTGACGATGCCGCCCAACGCGCCGCTCTGGCTCGTGGCGTTGGGCATCAGTTTCGGCGTCGTCTTCGGCAAGGAGATTTTCGGCGGCACGGGAAAGAACTTCCTCAACCCAGCGCTTACCGGCCGCGCGTTCCTCTTTTTCGCGTATCCGAGTGCGATGTCGGGCGACACCGTTTGGGTTGCCGTCGATGGATACGCCCGCGCCACGCCGTTGGGAATCGGCGCATCCGAGGGCATGGCAGGTATCGCGCAAGCTGGCTACACTTGGTGGGACGCCTTCCTGGGGTTCATTCCTGGGTCGCTGGGAGAAACCTCGGCGCTCGCAATCCTCATCGGAGGGTTGTTCCTCCTCTACACCAAGATCGCCTCCTGGCGGATCGTTGCCGGCGTTGCGATCGGGGTGATCGTGACTACACTGCTCTTCAACTGGTTCGGCCCCGAAAACAACCCGATGGCGGCGATGCCGTGGTATTGGCACTTCGCCGTGGGTGGCTTGATGCTCGCGATGTTTTTCATGGCCACCGACCCCGTTTCCGCGTCGATGACCCAAGCCGGACGCTGGATTTTCGGTCTGTTGATCGGCTTCATGGTGGTGCTGATCCGCGTTGCCAACCCCGCCTTTCCGGAAGGGGCGATGCTCGCGGTCCTCTTTGCGAACGTCTGGGCCCCGTTCATCGACTATCTGGTGATGCGTTGGCATCTCTCGCGTCGGGAGCGTCGCTATGTCCAACTCTGAAACCTTCAACCTGAAAGCGATCTGGGCGCTACCCAACGACGACCTGCGTAAGATCGTCGCCGTGGCGCTCGTCGTCTGCTTCTTCTGCGCCGCGCTCGTCTCGGCCACGGTCGTGGCGCTGCGCCCACTGCAACAGCACAATCAAGCAGCATTTCGGGCGAAGAACATCGTCGAAGTCGCCGGCATTTGGCAGCCAGGCAGCCCGATTTCTCCCGCCGAAGCCCTCAAGTCGCTCGAACAGGTGTGGGTGGAGCTGGGAACGGGCCGGGTCCTCGATACCCCGCCGCCCCTACCTGCCGACCCACAAAAAATCGCGCGTGACCCCAATTGGTCGCAGCCGCTTGCCCGCAGCGAAGACCCCGCTGGCATCAAAAGGCTGCCCAAAGTGATGCCCGTCTACCTGAAGCGCGACGCGAACGGCAAAGTCACAGTGATCGTACTCCCCATCCACGGCTCCGGTCTTTGGTCGACGATGTGGGGTTTCCTGGCGTTGGAAGGGGATGGCACCACGATCCGCGGTCTCAAGTTCTACCAACAGGCAGAAACGCCGGGTCTGGGCGGCGAGGTGGAAAACCCCAAATGGCGCGCGCTGTGGCACGGCAAACGAGCTTTCGACGAACAGGGTCAGGTAGCGATCCACGTCGTCAAAGGCCGTGTCGATCCCAACACGCCGGAAGCGCAGTTCGCCGTCGATGGGTTGGCGGGCGCGACGCTCACTTCGAAAGGGGTCGATCAAACCGTCCGTTTCTGGTTGAGCGAACGCGCGTACGGACCCTTCCTGCAATCATTGAGAAGCAAGGGGGATGGGCAATGAGCGAAATCAAAAAGACCCTGACACAACCGATCGTAGCCAACAACCCGATCATCCTACAGGTGCTCGGGATCTGCTCGGCGCTTGCGGTCACCTCGAAACTGTCCACCGCATTCACGATGTCGATCGCACTCACACTCGTGACCGCGTTCTCCAACTTGTTCATCAGCTTGATCCGTGAGCATATCCCGAGTTCGATCCGCATCATCATCCAGATGACGATCATCAGTACGCTCGTGATCGTCGTCGACCAGTTCCTCAAAGCCTTCGCGTTCGAAATCAGCCGCGAGCTCTCGGTTTTCGTCGGCCTCATCATCACCAACTGCATCGTGATGGGGCGTGCCGAGGCCTATGCGATGAGCCATCCGCCTGTGGCGAGCTTCTGGGACGGTATCGGCAACGGGCTCGGGTATAGTGCGATCCTGCTCACGGTCGGCTTCGTCCGCGAACTCCTCGGGTCTGGCACGCTCTTTGGCTATCCGGTACTGCCCACGGTCAACGATGGCGGCTGGTACGTCCCGAATGGGCTTTTGCTCCTTCCCCCAAGCGCCTTTTTCCTGATCGGCCTCATCATCTGGGCCGTGCGCACCTGGCAACCGAAACAGCGTGAAACCGTGGAATTCCGTGTCCGCGCGGCGCCACAGTCGGAGGGGGTGTGAGATGGAACTCCTGAACCTCTTCATCACCGCCGTCTTCATCGAAAACCTGGCGCTCTCCTTCTTCCTGGGGATGTGCACCTTCCTGGCCATTTCGAAAAAGATCGAAACGGCCATTGGCCTGGGGATTGCGGTGGTGGTGGTGCAATCGCTCACCATCCCGCTCAACAACCTCATCAACCACTACCTGCTCGCCGAAGGGGCGCTCGCCTGGGCGGGTCTACCCGACGTCGACCTTTCGTTTCTCGGCTTTCTGAGCTTCATCGGCCTGATTGCCGCTGCGGTACAGATTCTCGAGATGTTCCTCGACCGCTACGTCCCAGCGCTTTACAATGCGCTTGGGATCTTCCTGCCGCTTATCACCGTGAACTGTGCGATTCTCGGTGGCACGCTCTTCATGGTCGAGCGCGACTACAACTTTGCCGAGAGCGTGGTCTATGGCGTCGGCTCCGGCCTGGGGTGGGCGTTGGCGATCGTGCTGATGGCTGCGGTACGGGAAAAGCTCAAATACGCCGATATCCCGGCTGGTCTCCAAGGGCTTGGCAGCGCCTTCATGACCGCAGGGTTGATGGCGCTCGGCTTCATGGCTTTCTCTGGTTTGAAACTCTGACACGCGAACGGAAGTGACTCATGATCGAAGTCATCTTGGGCGTCTTTTTTTTCGTAGCGATCGTCCTGGCGCTGGTGGCGTTCATTCTGGCGGCCCGCAAGCGATTGGTCGCAAGCGGTACGGTTCCCATCGAAATCAATGGGGAGAAAACCATCGCGGCGCCGGTTGGCAGCAAACTGCTCGGTGCGCTTGCCGACGCGAAACTCTTCGTCAGCTCGGCGTGTGGTGGTGGCGGTTCGTGCGGCCAATGCAAGGTGAAAGTGCTCGATGGCGGCGGGGCGTTGCTGCCTACCGAAGCCGCACACATCAACAAAAAGCAGGCGCGCGAGGGCTACCGCCTCTCCTGCCAGGTCACCGTCAAACAGCCGATGAAGGTCGAAGTCCCCGAAGAGGTCTTCGGCGTCAAGAAGTGGGAATGTACCGTCAAGAGCAACCGCAACGTCGCCACCTTCATCAAAGAGCTGGTGCTCGAACTGCCCCCGGGGGAAAACGTCGATTTCCGCGCGGGCGGTTACATTCAGATCGAAGCCCCGCCTCATGTCCGTCACTTCAAAGATTTCGATATCCCTGAGCCCTTTCGCAGTGACTGGGAAAAGATGGGGCTCTTCGATCTGGTCTCCCAAGTGGACGAGCCGATCGTGCGCGCCTACTCGATGGCGAACTATCCGCTGGAAAAGGGCATCATCATGCTCAACGTCCGGATCGCGACGCCGCCACGTCCTGGGCTGCCACCTGGGAAGATGTCGTCGTACATCTTCGGCCTCAAACCCGGTGACAAGGTGACGATTTCCGGTCCCTTTGGCGAATTCTTCGCCCGTGACACCGACAATGAGATGGTTTTCATCGGCGGTGGCGCGGGGATGGCCCCGATGCGCTCGCACATTTTCGACCAACTCGAGCGCCTGCACAGCAAGCGCAAGATCACCTTCTGGTACGGGGCCCGGTCGAAGAAAGAGCTCTTCTACGTCGACGACTTCAACCGGCTGCAGGAAAAATACCCCAATTTCCGTTGGTTCATCGCGCTTTCCGACCCGCAACCCGAAGACAACTGGACGGGCTATACCGGGTTCATCCACAATGTCCTCTACGAACACTATCTCAAAGATCACCCCGCGCCGGAGGATTGCGAATACTATCTCTGCGGCCCACCCGTGATGACCGCCGCAGTGACACAGATGTTGCTCGATCTGGGAGTCGAGCGCGAAAACATCCTCTTCGACGATTTCGGCGGCTGATCGAGACAAGGAGCGTCCACCATGAGTACTTTTTTGGCCACGCTTGCTGTGTTTCTGCTCTTCGTCCTCTTCGCGGCAATTGGCGTACTCTTTGGGCGGCGCGCGCTCCAAGGTTCTTGCGGTGGCCTTGGCCGTTTTGGTATTTCCTGCGACGGGGGATGCAGCCAGCCTTGCCCCCGCAAGGCGGCTGCGCAAGAGGAGAAGCAAACATCATGCTGACCGACTTCTTTGTCCGCGATTTCGTCCGCCGCGACCCGCTCGTCTTTCACCCGGAAACTGCGCTCACCGAAGCGCTGGAAGCGCTCGTCGTCCATCGCGTGAATGGTGCGCCGGTGACCGACCGTTTCGGCAAATTGATCGGTTTCTTTTCCGAAAAAGACCTGTTGAAGCCCCTCGTTGCCGATGCGTACCTCAACGAACTGGCCGGCAATGTCGGTGATTTCATGAACCGCAAAGTGGTCACCCTTGACGCCGAGGACACCCTTCTCGATGCCGCGCGGGCGTTTGCCGAGAACCACTACCATGCCTATCCGGTAGTCGAAGACGGGACGTTGATCGGCGTGTTGGACCGTTCGCGCCTCATCGCCACCATCGCAAAAATCCTCCGTACGGTCTAGGCCGCCCCCTTCTTGGCGTTCGGGCGTTGCGCTACAATTGGCGAATTACCACGCATTCCTGAGGAGCTTCGGCGATGTCGATGTCCGATCGTGACGGCACCATCTGGTACGACGGCGAACTCGTGCCCTGGCGCGAGGCCACCACCCATGTGCTCACCCACTCGCTCCACTACGGTCTAGCGGTTTTCGAAGGCTTACGCGCCTACGAAACCGAACGTGGGCCAGCGATCTTTCGCCTGCGCGAGCACACCGAACGGCTCCTCAATTCCGCAAAGATCTACATGATGCCGATCGCCTACTCGCTGGAAACGCTGATGGAAGCGCAAAAAGCGGTGGTGCGCGCCAACAACCTCACGTCGTGCTACATCCGCCCCATCGCCTTTTACGGCTCGGAAAAGATGGGGGTTTCGCCGCGCGGGGCCAAGGTGCACGTTGCCATCGCCGCGTGGCCGTGGGGCGCTTATCTCGGCGAAGAGGGGTTGCAAAAAGGAATTCGTGTCAAAACCTCGTCGTTTCAGCGCCAACACGTAAACGTCACGATGCCCCGCGCCAAAGTAGCAAGCACCTACGCCAACTCGATCCTCGCCAACCTCGAGGTCACCAGCCAAGGGTACGATGAGGCGCTGCTTCTCGACACCATGGGTTTCGTTGCCGAAGGCGCCGGGGAGAACCTCTTCCTGGTGAAGAACGGGCAACTCATCGAACCCGAGATCGCGTGCGCGCTCACCGGAATCACCCGCGACACCGTCCATCACATCGCGCGTGAGCTCGGCATTCCGCTCGTTTCGCGGCGTTTGACCCGCGACGACGTCTACATCGCCGATGAAGCCTTTTTCACCGGCACCGCCGCCGAAGTCACCCCGATCCGCGAACTCGACGACCGCGTGATCGGCTCCGGGAGCCGCGGGCCGATTACTGAGAAAATCCAAGCGCGCTACTTCGAGATCGTCAACGGCCGTGCCCCCGAATACGACCACTGGCTGACGTACGTCTAAGGAGCCCAGGATGAGCGAAAACCCGTTGGATTCGGTCCGTAAGGAGCGGCAGATCACCGTTACCGCTGCGGATCTGCCTCTGTGCTGCCCGCTCCCCGACGAACCCGTCGCCCTGTTGCATCCGCGTGTCTACCTCGACCCAGTCAAAAGCGGGAAAGCGGTCTGCCCGTACTGCAGCCGCGAATTCCTTTTCACCGGCGAACCCCCGAAAGGCCACCACTGATGACACCGTTCGTCCCAGACGCGTCGATCTTCAAAGCTTATGACATCCGCGGGATCGTCGATCGTACCCTCACCACGGAAGCCGCATTCGCGATCGGCTGGGCGCTGGGCAGCGAAGCGGTACGGCGAGGCGTTACCGAGATCGTGATCGGTCGCGACGGACGGTTATCGGGCCCGACCCTTGCCGAAGCGCTGTCGCGCGGCATTCGGCACGCTGGCGTCGGCGTGATCGCGATCGGCTGCGTTCCCACACCGGTCACCTATTTCGCCGCCGAACACCTGGGCACCCACTCGTGCGTTTCGGTCACCGGCAGCCACAACCCGCCCGAATACAACGGGTTCAAAATGGTGCTCGCCGGCGAAACCCTTTACGGGCCGCTCATCACCGACCTGCGCCGCCGTCTCCAAGAAAACGACCTCGTCGTGGCTCCGCAACCGGCAACGGAACGGGAAGTTGATGTCGTCCCTGCGTACGTCGCTCGCATCGCCAGTGACGTACGCCTGGCGCGCCCGATGAAAATCGCGATCGACTGCGGTAACGGCGTTGCTGGGGCGGTTGCGCCGCAGCTCTTCACCGCGCTCGGTGCCGAGGTGCTCCCGCTCTACTGCGAAGTCGATGGCACGTTCCCCAACCACCACCCAGACCCCTCCAAACTCGAAAACCTCCGCGACCTGGTCGCGACGGTCACTTCCCGCGACGTCGAACTCGGTTTGGCGTTTGACGGCGACGGCGATCGGTTGGGCGTGATCACCAAAGCCGGACAAGTAATTTTCCCTGACCGGCAATTGATGCTCTTTGCTGCGGACCTCCTGGCGCGCAACCCGGGCGCGACGATCCTCTTCGACGTCAAATGCAGTCGCCATCTTGCCAGGTGGATTCGTGACCACGGCGGCCAGCCGCTCATGTGGAAAACGGGCCACGCGTTCATCAAGCAAAAGCTCAAAGCAAGCGGCGCGCTCCTAGCCGGCGAAATGAGCGGCCACCTTTTCTTCAAGGAGCGCTGGTACGGTTTCGACGATGGGCTCTACGCTGCGGCGCGCCTGTTGGAAATCCTTTCGCGCCACCCGAACCCTTCTGAAGTGCTCGAAGCGCTCCCCGATTCCCTCGCCACCCCCGAACTCAACATCAAAATGGGCGAGGGCGAACCGCACCAGCTCGTCGAAAAACTCCAGCGCTACACGGGTTTCTCCGGGGCCAACGAAATCATCACGCTCGATGGCGTGCGCGTCGAATACCCCGACGGCTTCGGCCTGGTGCGGGCATCGAACACCACGCCCGTTCTGGTCCTGCGCTTCGAAGCGGAGAGCGAAACGGCGCTTGCTCAGATCCAACGCGATTTTGCGCGCGCGCTTGCCGAGGTGTGGCCGGGGATCGACTGCTCGCCGCTTTCCCGCTGACTTTTTCCCTTCGGTTGCGCTGACTTTTTTCGTTCGGTTGTCCAGCGGGGCCCAACGCGCTTTTTGGGCGCGCAAACCGTGCCGCGAGTGCGCCACAACCCTTTACCGCTGCTGGTTTTTTTTGCCGCGATCCGGTACACTGTGTAGTCAAAAAATAAAAACCGTCGCGGAGTCCACCATGCGCCTCGCCACCAAAGTCAGCGCCTTCTACCTCGCGGCAACAGCGACACTGGTGCTCGTGCTCGCCGCGGTCGCGCTCATTGCGTTCCGCGCCTTCTCGCTCACCGCCGCGACCGCGCACGCCCAGACTGCAGCGGAGATCGTCCGTGTTCACCTCACCGAGGCGATGCTCTTGGGGACGATCGGTGAGCGGCAGCGTTTCCTCGACCGGTTGCGTGATGTCCAGAATCTGCGCAGCGCCCGCATCGTCCGCGCACCGCTCGTCGATCGGCAGTTCGGCAAAAACCGGCAAGGGGAGCGCGAACCGGACGCGATCGAACAGCGGGTGCTCGAAACCGGTAAATCCTACTTCGAAACGGTCGAAACGCTTACCGAATCCTACTTTCGTGCCACCATTCCTTATGTTGCGAGCGCCTACGGCATCCCCAACTGCCTGCAATGCCACCAGGTTGCGGAGGGTTCGGTGCTCGGTGCGATCACGGTAACGATCGATCTCAACGTATTGCGCCAACATGCGATCCTCACCATCGCCGCGATCGTCGCGATCATCGCTCTTTTTGCCGTTTCCCTCCTCTGGCTTCTCAACCGGTTGCTTCGCCCCATCACCGTTACCGCCGACGAGATCACCGAAGTGGTCCATGGTGGCGTCGAAGGGCGGTTCGACCGGCGGATCGCTGCGCGCAGCAGCGACGAAACGGGTAGAATCGCACGCGAAGTGAACCGCCTTCTCGATGCGATCAGCCAAGCGCTTGCGCAGATCAACGAACCGATCGCGCGCGTCTTCGGGTGGCGCCACCAACATGACAATCAACTGCAAGCCGCCGTGCACGCGGTAAGGACGATGGCGGCGATCGCCCACTTCAAACAGACGATCGAAGAGGACCGCGAGATCTCTGAGATCTATCGCCGGCTCTACCGCCTTTCCCGTGATACCTCCGCCGTTGCCGAGGTTTCGCTCCTCGAGTGCCGCAATGACGAAATGCACGCGATTGGGGATGACGGAATGGCGCAAACCCGCTGCTGCCCCGGCTGCGATCCTGCGATCGCCGCGTCGCCCGAACTGTGCCGTGCGTACCGTACCGAGCATTGGGTCGACGGCCTTACCGACCCGTCACTCTGCGCCGCGCAAGCCGTTACGACACACCACCCAGACTGGGGTTACCTCTGTTTCCCCATCCGCTTTTCCGGTCAGGTGGGTGCCGTGCTCCAATGGCGGCTGCCACGCGCGCAGCAACGCGAAGCGCTGAAAGGGGCCGAGCAGTTCCAACGCTACCTCACCGAAGCCGCACCGGTGCTGGAATCGAAGCGACTGCTCGCCCAGCTCAAAGAGAGCGCGTTACGCGACCCAATGACCGGGTTACGCAACCGGCGCTTCCTGGAAGAGTCGATCGACCTCCTGGTTTCGCAAACCCTGCGCAACCAGCGCCACCTTGCAGTTATGATGGTGGATATCGACTTTTTCAAAGTAGTCAATGACACCTACGGCCACGATGCCGGTGACGCAGTGGTTCGCTTCATCGCCAAGCTGTTGCAAGAATCGGTTCGTACCAGCGATTGGGTAATTCGCTATGGCGGTGAAGAGTTTTTAGTGGTTCTGGTCGATACCGCAGCGGAAGCGGCAATCGCCGTCGCCGAAAAGATCCGCAGCCAATTGGAGAAGAGTGCGATTCCTTTGCCCCAGGGGCAGACGATCCAGAAAACCCTCTCGGTCGGCGTCGCCGATTTCCCGGGAGACGGCGACGCCTTCTGGCAGGTGGTGAAATACGCCGACGTTGCGCTCTATCACGCCAAAGAGACCGGGCGCAACCGCGTCGTACGCTTTACACCCGAACTCTGGCATGAAAAAGAGCAATATTGAAGAACAATTACTGACACCCGGTGCGGAGTCTGCCGCGCACCGCACCGGTATCGTGTGATTCGGTCAGGCGGCGGCCAACGCCTCAGCCAAACGCGCGGGATCACCGCCCCCCGCTTGTGCAAACTCCGGCTTACCGCCACCACGGCCACCGATGGTCGTCGCAACGCGCTTCACCCACTCGCCTGCTCTAACCTGCGCCACTGCCGCACGACCAACCGCCGCGACGAAGACGGCTTTGCCATCGATCACTGCGGCAAGGAGGACGGCCGCCTCCGGCCCCAATCGGTCCCGCGCCGACTCGGCCAAACGCTTCAACGCATCGATCGAATCAACCTCGACTTGCGCGACCAGCCGTTTCACGCCGTCGCGCGTTTCCGCCCGAGCAACGAGCGCTTCGGCTAGCGCTGCGGCAGCGCGTTCCACTGCGCGTTCGCGCGCTTTTTCCGCAGCTTTGAGGGCTTCCTGGAGCGCCGCGATCCGCTCGGGCACTTCGTCCCGAGCCACCTTGAGCCGTTCCGCGGCGGCACCCAGCGTCGCGTCGAGCTGTTGGACGTAGGCCAACGCCGCTTCGCCTGCCACCGCTTCGATGCGGCGGATGCCCGCCGCGATCGCCGTCTCCAGCGTGATCTTCACCAGACCGATGTCACCCGTACGCTGCACATGGGTCCCGCCACAGAGCTCTTTGGAACTTCCGATCGTCAGCACGCGCACCGTTTCGCCATATTTTTCCCCAAAGAGCATCATCGCACCCGAGGCTTTCGCCGCTTCGAGCGGCATCACGTCGGCAGCCACCGGGGTGTTCGCGAGCACTTCGGCAAGGATCCGCCGTTCGATCTCGGCGATCTCCTCCGGTGTCAGCGGTTTGGGGTGGGAAAAATCGAAACGCAACCGCTCCGGTGCGACTTCGGAGCCCTTCTGCTCGACATGAGGCCCCAGTACGTCACGCAGCGCTTTGTGTAAGAGGTGCGTGGCCGAATGGTGGCGGGCGGTTGCCGCACGCGCGGTGTGATCGACCCGCGCCGTCACCCGGTCACCGACCCGGATCACACCGGTTGTGACCACGCCATGATGGCCATGGACGTCGGCCCGTATCTTCTGGGTATCTTCGACCGCGAAAAGCCCGTCGGTGGCGCGCAACATCCCGCGGTCGCCCACCTGGCCGCCCGATTCGGCGTAGAACGGCGTGGCCGCGAGCACTACGACACCACTCTCTCCCTCTTCGAGCGCCGCAACCGGCGCGCCTTCACGGTAGAGCGCGACCACCTCGCTTTCGGTTTCCAGATGCTCGTACCCTTCGAAAGCGGTCGCCGGCCCGGCGTAGTCGATCGCTTCCAGGTTCACTTTGAACTTACCCGCTGCGCGCGCCATCGCCTTTTGCCGCGCCATCGCAGCGTCGAACCCCGCGGAATCGACCGTGAGGCCGCGCTCGCGCAAGACGTCAGCGGTGAGGTCCAGCGGAAAACCGTAGGTATCGTGCAATTTGAACGCCACTTCACCATCGAGCATCCGTTCGCCCCGCGCTTCGAGCTCGGCGACTGCGGCTTCCAGCATCGCCATACCGTTGGCGATCGTGGCGAAAAAGCGTTCTTCTTCCGCCTGCAGCGTCGCTTCGACTTGGTGTTGGCGCCCCCGGATCTCAGGGTACGCATCGCCCATTTCGGCAACGACGGGCGCGACCAATTTCCAGAAAAACGGCTCTCGCACGCCGAGTTTCCAGCCATGACGGATCGCCCGGCGAATGATGCGGCGCAGCACATAACCGCGCCCTTCGTTACCGGGAATCACGCCGTCGGCGATGAGAAAGGTCGCGGCACGGATGTGGTCGGCCAACACCTTGAGGCTTGGACTTTCCCGGTCCGCACACCCCGTCACCTCTTGGGCCGCTGCGATCAGCGTTTGAAAGAGGTCGATCTCATAGTTGGAATGGACCCCTTGCAAGACCGCGGCGATGCGTTCCAGCCCCATGCCGGTATCGACGCTCGGCTTGGGCAACGGGTGCATCTCCCCTTTTTCGTCGCGGTTGTACTGCATGAAGACGAGGTTCCAGATCTCGATATAGCGATCCCCGTCTTCATCGGGCGATCCCGGCGGTCCGCCCGGGATTTCCGGGCCATGGTCATAGAAAATCTCGGTGCATGGTCCACACGGGCCGGTGTCCCCCATCATCCAGAAATTGTCCGAAGCGTACCGCGCCCCTTTGTTGTCGCCGATGCGCACCACGCGTTCTGCGGGAACCCCTACCGACTCGGTCCAAATGCGGTAGGCTTCGTCGTCCTCGGCATAGACCGTCACCCAGAGCCGTTCGGCAGGAATCGCGAAAACTCGGGTCACCAACTCCCACGCGTAATGGATCGCCTCGTGCTTGAAGTAATCCCCGAAGCTGAAGTTGCCCAACATTTCGAAGAAAGTGTGGTGCCGCGCCGTATAGCCGACGTTTTCCAGGTCGTTGTGCTTGCCGCCAGCGCGCACGCACTTTTGCGCGGTAGTCGCCCGCTTGTAGGGACGTTCGTCAAACCCCAAGAAGACATCCTTGAACTGATTCATCCCCGCGTTGGTAAACAGCAACGTGGGGTCACCGTGCGGGACGAGGGAACTCGAGGGAACGACCTCGTGCCCTTTGCTGCGGAAAAACTCGAGAAACGCTTGACGAATCGCTGCGGTTTTCATCGTGGTTCCGAAAAAATGACCTAAATATCAATTTTATCACTCCGGTTGCTGCATCCTCGCGACGAACGCAGCGTCGCTTGCGCGCGCGCCCCAACCGAAAGCGCCCACCACCGCATGAGCGCCAAACCCGAACAACACCCCGAACACACCACAAGCCACCGGGTCGATTCCCCAAATTCGGGTGTCGCCGGCAAAGCCAAAGACCGGATGGTTGAGGACGTAATAGAGGACGCTCACCGCAAAGCCGCCAACCATCGCCACCACGGCCCCGACACGGGTTGCCCGCCGCCAAAAGATTCCGAGCAAAACCGTGGGAAAAAGGGTTGCTGCAGCCAGAGAAAACGACAGACCCACCAACAGCAGAATGGTATCGAGCCTGAGTGCCGCAACCCATGCCGCGAAAACGGCCGTGAGCAACAGCAAGGTTTTATTCACCAATAAGCGGCGATGGGTGCTCGACTGCGCTTTCATCAAACGCTTGTAATAGATATCGTGCCCCAACGCGTTGGAAATGGTGAGCAGTAACCCATCGGCGGTCGAGAGCGCGGAGGCCAGCGCGCCTGCCGCGACCAACCCCGCGATGGTATAGGGCAACGCGCTCAATTCGGGCAGCGCCAACACCACCGCATCGGGACTCAACCGCAATTCGGCACTTTGGATCAAACCGTCGCCATTGCGGTCGGTGAAGGTTGCCAACCCCAGATTGGTCCAATTCGCCAACCAATGGCTCGCCGCTTCGATCGACGTCCCGAACCACTGCCCCAATTCCACACGGGCAAAGAGCGCGTAGAGTGGCGCACACAGGTAGAGGATCGCCACGAAAAAGAGCGTCCATGCCGTTGAGGTGCGCGCCTCTTCGACCGTGCTCGTGGTGTAGTAGCGCATCAAGATGTGCGGCAACGCAGCCGTTCCCACCATCAAAACGAACATCAGCGCCAAGAAATTGCGCCGCTTCTCGTCTTTTTCCGCTTCGCTTTGGCCGCTCCACGCGGCGAAAAAGGGGCGAAGCGGCAGCGCCGCCCGCTCCGCGTCCGCTAAGCGCGCGATCCAAAACGCACGCGCACTGTCTGCGCCTTTCGTGAGCGCGCGCAACTCGTCCTCCATCGCACGCAAAGATTCGGGGCGCTCTCCTGCTTCGCGCGCAATCTGCCACCGCTCCCACAAACGCAATCGCTCCGGCTCGACCGACTGCGGCCAAGCAGCCAACAACTGGCGGTAATGGTCGGCCTCTGCCTGGAATTGCGCCCGCACCGCGATCTCCGCGGGATCGAACGTCACCCGCTCTTCGATCGCCCGTTCGGCCTGCGCCAATTGCGGCATCGCGAAATGGGGAATGGGGAGGTCGAACCGCTGCTGCGAAAGCACCACGAGCGGCGCAACGTACGCGACGATCAGGATCAAGTACTGGGAGACTTGCGTCCACGTCACACCCCGCATTCCGCCCAGAAACGAACAGACCAAGATACCGGCCAAGCCGACGAAAAGCCCGATTTCGAACGGCACGCTCGCAAAACGGCTCGCGACCAGACCGACCGCGTAGATTTGCGCGACCAGATAGACAAACGAAGCCAACACCACCGCGCAAACAGCCAGCCACTCCGCAGTGGGTCCGTAGCGTTCACCGACGAGCTCGGGGACGGTGAATTGCCCGAATTTGCGTAAATAAGGTCCGAAAAAGAGCGCCACCAGCACGAACCCACCGGTCCAGCCGGTGAGGTAGGCCAACCCTTCGAACCCCTGGTGGTAGATCGCCCCCGCCAGCCCGATGAACGACGCTGCACTCATCCAGTCAGCTGCGGTAGCCATCCCGTTGGCGATGCCGGGGATGCGGCGCCCAGCGACGTAGTACTCGACCACGTCCTGGGTGCGCATCGCCACACCAATCCCGGCATAAAGCGCGATCGTCGCCACCAGAAAGCACAACCCGATCACGCGCGGCGCCACACCCCACTTTTCCGCCAGCCACGCGGCACAGAGAAAGAGGGCGATACCAATCGCCAAACTCACGAAAAACCGGGCGGTGCGTGGCAACAGCATCACAACCCACCGTCAGTAACGCAATTTCGCGAGGTAGGTCTGCTGCGCCGCTTCTCGCGCGGCTTTGAGGGTCCGCACCCCCCGCTCCTCGAGCAATGGGATCATCTTCACAAACGCCTCGGCGGTGACGATCGCATCCCCCAACGCGGTATGGCGCCCGAGGATCCGAATCCCAAACCGTTCCGCCAACGCCTCCAAGCGGTTCGAATCTTGGTTAGGGAAGAGGAAATAGGCAAGCAGCAGCGTGTCGAGCACGGGTTGATCGAAACGAATCCCCAGTTTTGCCTCTTTCAGTTCCAGGAAGCGCATGTCGAACGCCGCATTGTGCGCGACCAACACGGTCCCTTCTGCATAGCGGTGAAAAAGCGGAAGCACCACCTCGGCAGTCGGCTGCCCGACCAGCATTTCGGGTTGGATCCCATGAATCGCGATCGACTCTTTCGCAAGCGGTCGCTGCGGGTCGATCAGTTGCTCGAACGCCTCTTCACGCAACACCCGCCCATTGACGATCCGCACCGCACCGATCTGGATGATCTCGTCCCCCTCAGAGGGCCGAAGTCCCGTGGTTTCGGTATCGAAAACCGTATACGCGAGCTCGGAAAGGCGGCGGTTGTCAAGGTCTCCGACATGCGCGCCCCACGCAAACAGGTCGAAATCGAAAAAGAGCGGCCGTTCGGTTTCTCTTTCCTGCCCCGCTGGCGTCACAGACGTTTGCTGTTCCCCCACCGATCCGTGTGGTTTGGGCGCAACGGCCTCTTCGGCGATCGCCAAGCGGAGAAACGCTTCGTGCCGCGCCTTGACGCGATCGAACCACATCGCCGCACCGTGCCGTTCCAACACCTCACGGACCGTAAACGGATACCGTTCGCCGCGTACGACGACCGGCTCCAGCTCCCAGCTGGAAACGATCTCGGAACTCAACGCCCCACCGTGCCAGACCAGGTCCCAATGAATCCACCCTTTGCCATCTGGCCGAACCCGAAAACGGATCGGGTCGGCGTCGTAATCGTCGCGCAGCCGCTCGACCAGTGCCGCGACCATCCGCAGCCAAGAAAAAGCATCGGCTGCAACCCAATGATCGGCCACTGCGTCACATTCCAGCCGGACCGTAACTGAGAGGCGCTCGGAAACGAACCGCTCCGCAAGCGCCACCAGCTCACTCACCGCAATCGGTTCCCTTGGCCAACGGGTCGCCAGTGTCTCACGCACCTCGTTCACCGCGCGATCGAGTCGCGTGCGCATCACGGTGAGCTCCCGCGCGATCACGTCGCGAAAGCGCGCACCCAACTCGGGACTCAAATCGGGCTGCCCGAGCATTTCGACAGCCATCTGCACGTTTGCCAACGACGCTCGGTTCCCTTCGGTCATCTCGAAAAGCACCTGACTGCGCTGAGCTTCCCGTTCGAGCATCTCGGTCACGTCATCGATCACCAACACGAACCCGCTCATCGTCGTCTCACCGCTTGCGGTAACCGGCGCCACACGGACCCGTGCCACCCGCCCCGTAGGAGCGACGATCACGAATCGAGCGCGCGGCGCCGTGTCGCCCGCTTGCAGGCGCGCGTTTACGGTGTCGAGCGCGTGCCCCAATACCGCAGGATCGATCCACGTGAACACCGTCCGCCCCAAACCCAATGCACTCGTTGCGGCAACGGCGGTTTGTTCGCCGACGAACGCTGCGACGAGCTGCCGCGCCGCTTCGTTATAGAGCAACACGCGCCCGTCGGGGTTGCAGACGACCACCGCTTCGTCGAGCTGCGCCATCAACGCCGCCAGACGATTGCGTTCCGCGACCGCACTGCGCTTCGCTTCGTCGATGCGTGCTTGCACCTCGGTCGCTGCGGCCTCTTTCGCTTCGGCCAAACGGTTTGCCGCTTCGGCAACCCGGCGCACCTCTGGCGGACCAAAACTCGGGATACGAAAACCGCTCGGAGCCGTGCGCATCACGTCGAGCTGTTCGGCCATCGCCGCCAACCCCTGGACATAGACGCGATAGAGGCGGTGGAGCGCCACCCCGGCGAGCACCAGACTCAAAACGGTGACCGCGGTTCCGATCGGCAGCCAATGCGGTGCGATCATCCGCAAGAGGTTGCGCTGGACTTCGTCCATATCCAGCCAGACGAAAAAGAGCGTCACGGAAAAAGGGATCGTCACCAACGCCGCAACCACGGCGTAGGTCAGCCAGAATCGTGCACGTGCGCCCATTGTCATCACGCAGCCTCCGATCCCAGGTGCTGTGCAACGCGTTTCAGCAGCTCTTCGGTGGAAAAAGGTTTGACCACATAGTCGTCTGCCCCCACCGCAAGCCCTTTCGTGCGCTCGACCTCGCGCCCTTTCGCGGTGAGCATGAAGATCTTGGGTTGCGGCGTGAGCTCGCTCATCCCGCGGACGGTCTGACAGACCTCGAAACCGTCTTTTCCGGGCATCATGATATCGAGCAGCACCAAATCAGGTCGCCATTTGGCGATTCGCTCGAGTGCCTCGACACCATCGCGAGCAACGGCTACCTCATACCCAGCCCGCTTGAGCAGAAATTCCAATGCAAGTGAAATCGCCTCCTCGTCATCCACCACCAAGATCTTGTGGCTCATTTTCCCTCTCCCGATTCTCTACTGAAACCGTTCCCCTTGGCAGGGTCACCACGAACCGCGCGCCGCCCAAGGGGCTCTCGTCGACCGCGATCGCGCCGCCCATATGCTCGGCGATCCGTTTGGCAATCGCCAATCCCAGACCCGTACCGGTGGTGTGCGCCCGGCTCTGCGCAGCACGGTGGAACCGTTCGAAGATCGCTTGCCGTTCTTCAGGCGGCACACCGGGCCCGTTGTCTTCGACGATAAGTCGCCAGCCCTGCGCGTCGGGTTGCAACGTCACCGCTACTCGCCCTCGGGGTACTTTCATGAATTGTACGGCGTTCCCCACGAGATTCAGCAAAAGCTGAACCAATCGGTCGTGGTCACCGAAACAGATTGCCTCCTCTTGCGGCACCACGACACGCAATTCACCCCCGCGCTCGCGCACCACCGGACGTATCGTCTCCGCCACCTCTTGCACCACCCTGCGCAGATCGACCGCCTCATGACGCCATTCGGCATGCCCGGAATCGAGCTTCGCCAGATCGAGCACTTGATTGACCAACCGCGTGAGCCGCTCACTTTCACGAACCATCGTTTGGTAAAACTTCCGCCGCGTCTCTCGGTCGATATCCGGGTCCGCCGCCAACAGCTCGGCATAGGCGCGCACCGCGGCGAGCGGTGTGCGTAGTTCGTGGCTCACCGATGCGATGAACTCGTCCTTCATCCGATCGAGCTCGCGCAACCGCTCGTTCGCCTCGCGCACCGCACGCGCCTCGTCGACCAGCGCCATCACCTCGTCCCACGCCGGCGCACGTTCCCCCAGCACACCTTCCAGCACCAACCGCGCCGCTACCCCACCGATCGCCCCGGAGAGCAGCCGTTCGGCAAATGCCACGAACGCCTCGTCGACCACGAGCGGGGCGTCCGCTGCCAACCCACGTTCGGCACGAAACGCGCGCAACGCTTCCTCCAATCGCTCCGCAGAGACGAAACGCGCCAGCACCTCCAGCACGGCGCTGCTTTGCGTCTTCGCCCGCCAATGGCTGCGCACCGGAGCCACAGAGGCATCGGCAATCGTCGCCGCTCCTTTCCGCGATGCCCGGAACAACTGATCGGCGACGAAACGGCGCGCGATTGCCCGCGTTGCGCCATCGGGAGGGCAGAGCACGGAAACGGCGATCAGCACGACTCCGTTCGCCAACACACTCCAGACCAAGCTCGCTGTGACTGGCGCCATCCCCTCGACCCCGAACAGCGCTTCCGGGCGCAACCATGCGATCCCGGCTGGCCCAACAACCAGCCACGCCTCCGGAAACCAACCGCTGCGAATGAGGAGCGGCAAAAGCGCCGTGTAGCCCCACACCACCAACCCGACGAACAACCCGGCCGCGACCCCAACCGCAGACGCGCCTGGCCAGAGAAACGCCGCGACGACCGCCGGGGCGAGCTGAGCCACACCCAGGAAACTGACCAAACCGATCGCGATCAGCGCGTGCGACTCCCCGGCCAAGAGAAAAAAGAGGTAACCGGCTGCGATCACGGCTACGATCACCGCGCGCCGCACCCACAAGAGATGCCCGGCTGCAAGCGTTTTCCCGCGACGAAGCCACCAAGGCGCCACCCAATCGTTCGAAATCATCGTAGCGAGCGCGACGCTTTCCACGATCACCATACTGGTCGCGGCCGAAATCCCCCCCAGGAAAACCACCACCGCCAACCAGTGCTCATGCAGCGCCAGCGGAACGGTCAACACGAAACTGTCGGAAATCACCCCCTCGGGTAACAACACCTTACCGAGAAGCGCGACCGGAACCACGAAGAGGTTGAGCGCCCAGAGGTAGAGCGGAAACTGCCATGACGCACGGGTCAAATGTTCGGCACGGACGTTTTCGACCACCAACACCTGAAACTGCCGCGGCAACAAGACAAACGCCACACCCGCCAAAACGATCAACGCCAGCCAGTCGCCATACCCCATCGCGGCAACCGCGTCGATTTTCGGGACCGCTTGCCACGCGTCCCACCACGCAGCGCGCAGCGCACCCTCTGCGTCGCCCAGCAGAACGGCACCGATCACCACCCCAAGCAGCAGAAACGCACCGAGTTTCACCGCCGACTCGAACGCCACCGCGGCCACCAACCCTTCGTGCCGCTCGGTGACGTCCAATCGCCGTGTCCCGAAAAGGGCGGCAAAAAGCGCCAACACCACCACCAACCAGAACGTCCGCGCCGCCTCACCGCCCGCCCCGCCCGAAACGATCTCAAACGCCAGCGCGATCGCCTTCAACTGCAACGCGACGTAGGGAATCGAGACCACGACGAGCGCCAGCGCCACCCACCGCCCCAAACGGGCGCTATGGCCGAAACGGGTGCTCAAAAGATCCGACAGTGACGTGAGCCGCAACGATTTGGCAACGCGCAACATCGGAACGAGCACCAGAGGAGCAGCCAGCATCACGAGGGTCGGTCCGAAGTAGATCGGCAAGAACCACAGCCCCCGCTCCGCCGCAACGCCGACGCTGCCAAAGAAGGTCCAAGCGGTGCAATAGACGCCGATCGAAAGCGAATAGACCCAGGAGCGATCGATCACGGAACGGTGCTGCGCCGCGCGGCGGTCGGCCCAAAAGGCCACGGCAAACAGCAACAGGAGATAGCCAAACGCCGCCGCTGCCGCAACGCCCGGTGCCACCAGCCCCAAACCGCGCGTCGCTTCAGCCATCGCGCCCTGTCCCCGCCGCGAACACGATCGCAACCAACCAAGCGGTGAACACCCAGACGAGTTGCGCACTACCGCTTTCGGGAATCGCCAGCAACGGGTAACTCACCGCCCATAACAACCCCAACGCCAGTGCCACTGCTCGCCCCATCGCACGCACCCCTCAGCGCACGCTACGCCCCCGCTCTCTCTGTTCGGCGCGGATCGCCTCGCGCATGCGGTTCGCCCGCGCCTGCACCTCAGCCACCCAGATGTCGTCTTCCCGTCGCGCCAACCGCGCCTTTTCGAATTGATCGAGCGCCGCCTGCCATCGCTCGTCGAGCGCGAACCGCTCCCCTTGCGCCCGATGCTGCCACGCCTGATCCCCACGCGCCGCAGCCACTTCACCCAGTAAGCGCCACGCCAAATCGCGCTTCGGATAGCGCTCGACTCCTTCACGCGCCTGCTGCCACGCCCATTCCCGCTCTCCCGCTGCGATCGCAGTACGCACCGCGGCAGCACGCAGCGCCAGCGATTCGGGCTGCGCCGACAGCGCCCGCCGCAAAACGGCGAGCGCCTCCGCCAAATTGCCCAAAGCACGCCAGGCTTCCGCCTCCCAGAGCGCACGCCACCGCCCCTCGGGCCACTGTTGGACAAAGCGAACGAGCCACTCCTTAGCCGCAGCCCGCTCCCCGGCCCGCAGTGCCGCGCGCACGCGCCACACCTGCCCGACCGGATCTTGCGCCGCCGCACGCGCCTGAGCGAGCGCCTCTCCCGCCGTTCCCCGTTCGGCCAACACGGTGCCGCGAACGAACGCGAACCCCCACGGATCGAGCGCCTCTTTGCCCGCCGAACCGAAACGGGCGCGAAATTCGCCGCTCTGAATACGGTTGTCGAGGTCGGCGATGCGTTCGATCGTCAAGGGATGGGTGCGCAGATAGGGGGGAAAACCGGTTTCACCTAAGCGGGTGGCGTTGAGCAACCGCCCAAAGAAACGCACCGCCCCTTCGGGCGCAAAACCGGCGCGGGCCAAGAGATCCAACCCCACTCGGTCGGCATCGCGTTCGAACGCGCGCGAAAAGGCCAATTGCTGCTGCGCCGCTGCAGCCGAGCCCGCTGCTGCGGCCGCCTCTGGCAACTGTCCGGTACCGGAACGCGCCGCGAGCGCCGCGATGATGAGCGAACCCAACACCCAAAGCGACGCCCCTTTCTGCTGTTCCAGCATCTGCGCGATGTGGTGCTGCGCCACGTGGGCCACTTCGTGCGCCGCTACCGCGGCCAGTTCCGCTTCGCTTTCGGTTGCCGCGATCAACCCGGCATGAAAGCCCAAATACCCCCCCGGGAGCGCAAACGCATTGATGGTCCAATCTTTGAGCAGAAACGCGGTGAAAACCGGCAGATCGAGTCGCCCCGTGAGTCCAGCGGCCAGCTGTTGCGTCAAACCAGTTAGATATTCGGCCAACGCTGGGTCGTCCCAATAGCTGGGATCGCGTTCGCGGATTTCGCGCATCGCCGCACGCCCCACCGCCGCCTCTTCCTGCGCCGAAAAGACCGTAGCGCTCGAACCACTCAAGTCGGGCAATTGAAACGCTCCGGCTACCCCCGACACCGCCAGTCCCAGAAACCCCACGAAGCGGCGGCGCATCGATCGATGATGCGACGGGTGGCTGTGCGCCGCAACGCCCCGCTCCGGTTCGCCATACCGCATGTGCGCCATCGCGCCTACCTCAAATCCTGCTTTTTCACTATGATACGCTTTTCAGCGCAAGGACGAGGCACGGCAATGAACGATCTCACCCACTTCAACGCGCAGGGTGAAGCGCACATGGTCAATGTGGCCGCGAAACGGGAAAGCCATCGCGTCGCGATCGCGAGCGGCCGTATTCGCATGGCACCCGCCACTTTCGACCGCATCCTGGCAGGCGACGCCAAAAAAGGGGACGTGTTGGGGGTGGCGCGCGTTGCGGGCATCATGGCGGCGAAGCGAACCGGAGAGCTGATCCCCCTTTGCCATCCGTTGCCGCTCACCCATGTCGCGATCGACTTCACCCCGGAACCCCCCAACACGATTCACTGTACAGCACGGGCAGAGACCGTCGGACGTACCGGCGTCGAAATGGAAGCGCTCACCGCCGCGAGCGTTGCGCTCCTCACCATCTACGACATGGTAAAAGCGATCGACCGCGGCATGACGATCGAAGCGGTGCAACTCGAAGAGAAGCGCGGCGGAAAATCGGGTTCGTGGCGACGCGAACCCACTGCGCACCCCTAACGCCTACGCACCCGCGAGGGCAAAGCCCGCTGCAGACCGCGCGTCAAGGCGCTGGCCGCAATGGATGCACCCCGTGCAACACGAACCCGTTTGCGATCGCCGTGCGCGCGTTCCAAAGCCAGTGCGCGGCGCGCCCAATAGGGTCTTGCGTGCCATGCGCCCACGCGGTTTCCCGAACCAAAATCGCGTACGGGTTGTCGAGCAAAGGGTCGGATGCGATCACCACTTTGAGATTGGGTAGCCGCGCCTGCAGCGCCAACCACGTCCCCTCGTCGACAAGCGTATAGGCGGCCATTTCGTTCGCGATCACGAGCGTCGGCCCCATGCCCTGTCCCACGGAGCGGTAACGCGTCCCCAACCGTGCGCGTGGGTCGATCTGAGCTGCCGCCCACAACGTGCGTTCGCGCGCATGGGTTCCGCTCTGATCCCCACGGGAGACGAAAAGCGCTGCGTCGGTTTCCGCAATGCGAACGAACGCGTCGGTCACCGGGCGCCCTTCCACGTCCGCCGGATCGGCTTTGGGACCAACCAACAGGAACCGTCCAATCAGCCAAGGCTTTCGGAGCCAACCAGGGTGCTGCGCCAAAAATGCGGCTTCTGCTTCGGGGTCGTGCGTGATGCCGAAGTCGGCGTCCCCTCGCCCCAACACCGCAAGCGCCTTCCCGGTACCCAAAGCCAACACCTGCAAAACCACCTGTGCCTCGCGACGCAACTGCGGTGCCAGCCACGCCAACAACCCCGAATGATCGACCGAAGTGGTCGTCGCGAGCCGAACGGCATCGACCTGCGCTTCCTGGCCCCAGCTTCGCGACACCATCCCCATGGTCAAAGCTGCGGCCAACCACCGGCGTCTGCTCCAAGTAACCATGATCTCCTCCATAACTCATCACCTTTCCCATAGACCAGATAAAACCAAAATCACCACCAAGACACCTCATTCCGGCAACCGAAACCACCACGGCGTTTCGCTGCGAATGAAGCGGCGTGCCGCCACGCTCTTCGGCGCGGCGAAAAACTGCCGGGTCGGCGTCTGTTCCGCGATCTCTCCGTCGGCCAAAAACACCACCTCGTCGCTCAACCGCGCCGCCTGCGCCAGATGGTGGGTGGTCATCACGATGCGAATCCCGCTGCTGCGCATCTCTTGGATCAGTCGCTCAACCGCCGCTGTTGCCCCCGGGTCGAGATTCGCCGTCGGTTCGTCCAGCAAGAGCAACTCGGGTTGTGCCAACCACGCCCGTGCCAGCGCCAACCGCTGCCGCTCGCCACCCGACAACCGCAGCGCGGGCTCGTTGGCGCGTTCGGCCAATCCCACCCGTTCGAGCACCGCCGAGATGCGTTTCCGCTTTGCCGACCAGCGCCCCGGCAACGGCAGTGCCGCGAACCAGAGGTTCGTTGCCACCGACGCGCGCAAGAATTGCGGCTGCTGCGCCACCCATCGGATCGCCGCCGGCGGTGTTGTCGCGCCCCGCCACGTCACCGTACCAACCGCCGGACGAATGAGTCCAGCCACCAACCGTAACAACGAACTCTTGCCGGCACCATTTTCCCCCAGGATCGCGGTGATCCCGTCACCGGCAATGCGCCAGGTGAGGTTGCGCAACACGGGTTGCGCCTCGCTGGGCCAGGAGACCCCCTGTACATCGACTGGGAGTACCGCCACCCTCACCCCTCGGCGCGCCGCCGTGCCAGCGCCTCCAGACCACTGGTTACCAGGTGAATCGTCGCGACGATCCCTACCAGCACGATGCCCAACGCCAACGCCAACGTCAAATCCCCCTTCGCCGTCTCCAACGCAATCGCGGTGGTCATCACCCGCGTCATTCCCTCGATATTGCCGCCGACGATCATCACCGCCCCCACTTCGCTCGCCGCGCGGGCAAAACCGGAAAAGAGGGCCAAGAGCAACGAAAAGCGGCAGTCGTAGATCAGCGCGAAGAGCCGCTCGGCAAACCCCAACCGCATCATCGTGAGCTCTTCCGCCAACCGCTCGCACGCCCCCTCTACCACCTGGCGGGTAATCGCCGCAACGAGCGGCGCGACCAACAGGGTTTGCGCCACCACCATACCCGCTGGATCATAAAGCCATCCCAAGAACCCCAGCGGGCCAGCGCGGGAAAGCAACAAAAAGACCACCACGCCGACAACGACAGAGGGCACCCCCAAAAGGCTTTGCAGCAACGCAACCACCAACCCACGCCCGCGAAATTGGGTCGCCCCGAGTACCGCGCCGAGCGGCAACCCGAGCAGCGCGCCAAAAAAGAGGGCCGAGCCGCTTACTTCGAGCGAAAGCCAGACGATCTCTGCCAGCGTCTCATCCCAGCGCGCGACCAATGCGAACGCTTGCGACAACGCCTCGAACGCGTGATTCATGCGATGTCTGGCCCCTCAGCCTCCGCCGCGCCGCATGCGCGCATCCAGCGTCGCCAGCAACCGCTGCGCTGCCGCGATGGCATCTTGCGCGGCAAGCACGGTGACCCGAAGTCGGGGGAGCGACAACGCGCCCAGCTGCAACGGGGACACCACCTGCCACTGCCAGCGAAGCGACCCGACCCAGGCAACTTGGGCCATCCTATCGACCTCGATATTGGGTGCCGCAGTGCGAAGCGCGCGCAACCACTCAGCCTCGCTTGCGGTCACCTCTCGTTCCTGAAGCGGAACCCAGACGGTCCCATGCTGCTCGGGCATGCCGCGCCCTACCCGCCCGCCACCGGCGGCCAGACCGCGATCTCGTCGCCATCGGCCAGCCGCGTCGTGGCCCGCTCTTCCGGAGCCAGATAGACGCCGTTTCGCAATACCAATTTGGCCTGTTCGGCAGGCACTGCAAAGCGGTCGAGCAACTGCGCCACCGTCGCATCCGGGGCCACCTCGACGACGACACGGTTGCCGACTCGCTCTGCCGCCGGCAAATAATCGGAGAGTGAGGCGAAGAGCTTCAACGTCACCTGGGTCACACTGCCTCCTTATGCAGCCAACAACGCCGAATATTGTGCCCGCGCCAGATAGGCTTCGACGAACGCCAATGGGTTCGCCAACAACCGCTCGTGCCACGGCCCAAGCGCTACCTTCCCTTGGATCAGACCGCGCAAGACCCCTACATGCTCGGTAAGACCGATCGCAGTCGCCCCGATCAGCCGGTCCTTTTGAAACTGCAAGCTGAGGTAGCGATACGCCGCTTCGTCCACCCATTCGACGCCGCTCCCCTCCTGGTTCTCTGGTACCCCCTGCCACTGACCAAACGAGGTCGACACCAGCCCCAAGGTTTCGAGTACGTTGATCGCCAACACCCCTTTGAGGGTAGCGTGCCCTCCGGCCATATTGACCGCAGCGACCCGTGCCTGATCCACCGCGTTGGGTTGAATCGCAGCAACCAAGTGCTGACCCGTGAACAGGTCGGGTGCCTCGGCGCAGTCGCCGGCGGCAAAGATCCCAGCCCCTGCGCTTTCCATGCGCTCATTGACGAGCACGCCGCTTGCGACATGCACCGGTGTTCCTTCCAGGAACGCCACGTTCGGCTTGACCCCAGCCGCCACGATCACCATGTCAGCTGGCAACCGTTCGCCGTTCGACAGCTGCACCAATAGCGGTGCGCCGTCCGGTCCCGCAGCGGTGTCGTTACCCTGCCCCGCACCCAGCGCAATGGCGTCGATGCGCGTTTCGGTAAACACCTGCACCCCTTTTTCCTCGACCCAGCGGCGAATCAGGTTTCCCGCCACGGGCGTCATCATCCGCGGCACCATCCGATCACCGAGTTCGACGATCGTGAGCTTTGCACCCGCTTTGACGAATGCTTCCAACAGGATCGAACCGATAAAACCAGCGCCCATCTGCACCACCCGTGCCCCCGGCTGCAAACGCTCGGCAATCGCGCGCGCATGGGCCAAAGTCCAGCACGGAGTCACCCCGGGCAGATCGATCCCGGGAATCGGCGGCAGAATCGGCGAAGAACCCGTAGCCACCAACAAGCGGTCGAAATGCTCGCGATGTCCGTCCGCGAAAAGCACCGTACGCGCGGCCGTGTCCACCGCCACCGCCCGTCCCTCACGCAGCGTAATGCGCTGCGCCGCGAAATACCCCTCTTGTTTGCGCAGATACGTTCCACGCTCGTCGATGTTCCCTTCCAGAAGGTACGGGATCGCCATCCGCGAATAGGGCGGCTCCCCCTCACAACCATAGAGCATGATCTCATCTTCCGGCGCATACCGGCGTAGCGTCTCCGCAGCGACAACCCCTGCCGGGCCATTACCCAAAATCAGATGACGCATCACACAACTCCTCCCAGCAAAAAGGGCTGTCGCATGCCCGCAACAGCCCCATCGGTGTTTACGCTAAGACCCCGTTCACACGTCGACACCCAAACGGGCCAACGTTTCCGGCTTCGGCACACCGTCTGCGGTCCAGCCGCGCACTTCGTAGTATTTCGGGAGCATTTCGCCCAAGCGGTTTACCATCCCTTTCGCGGGACCCGTCGCTGCTGGCTCTTCGAGCAGCCGTTTCGGCAGCGTGTCGTCCTTTGCGGAAAAGCCAGCTCGCGTGTTGAACCACCGCTCCAGGTTCCAGACCCGCTCGCCCACTTCAAGCAGCCGTTCTGGTGTCCATTCTCCCGGAATCGCCGCGTCGAGCTGCGGCGCGATGTCGGCAACCGTCCAGGCGAAACTGGTAAACACGCAGATCCCAGCGGAATCGAACGCACCGGTGGCATCCTGGAACGCCTTTACCAACTCCGGTTTTCCTTCCGTGGTGAGTGGGTCCGTCTTCTCCGGTATACCCAGGATTTCCGACGCCACGGTATAGCCGCGCAGATGGCACGCGCCGCGGTTGCTGGTCGCGTACGCGAGCCCCATCCCTTGGATTCCCCGCGGGTCGTACGCCGGAAACTCCTGCCCTTTGACCGTCATCGAGAGTTCCGGATGGCCATACTTCTCACAGAGCCGCTTCGAACCTAACCCGACGTCGCGACCGAACCCTTCGCCCTTCGCAGTCAGTTCAGCCAGTTTCGCAAGCGCTTCCGCCGAACCGAACGGCGCCGGAAAGCCGATCTGTTCCGCAGTGAGTACCCCGCGCTCATAGAGCTCCATCACCGCGGCTACGGTCGAACCGAACGAGATCGGGTCCATCCCTTGTTCGTTGCACAAGAGGTTCGCATACTGCAACGCTTCGAGGTCGTCGACCCCGGTATCGGCCCCCAATGCCCAGGCTGCTTCGTATTCCAAACCTCCGGACGCCCCCCAATATTTCGGGCTGTTTTTCACCGTGAAGTGGTTTTTGTCGATCTTCGAAATCCGACCACACGCAATCGTGCACCCGAAACAAGCTGCGTTGGTCACCAATTGCGGTTTACCGTCGCTGGGCCGCGGGCGGTGCATCGCTTCGCCTGAGATCGCATCGGCCCCTTCGAACTGTACTTCGCGCATGTTGCGCGTAGGCAACGCCCCCACTTCGTTGATCACGTTCATCAACACCTGGGTGCCATATTTCGGCAACCCTTGGCTGGTCACCGGGTTGGTCGCCAGCACTTGCTTTGCGGCGTTCGTTGCCGCCAAGAACCGTTTGAGATCTTTGACCTTGACCCCTTTGGTCCCCCGCACCGCCACCGCTTTGAGGTGCTTCGAACCCATCACCGCCCCAACGCCGGAACGCCCGGCTGCGCGGTGCAAGTCATTGACGATGCACGAAAAGAGTATCTGATTCTCCCCCGCACGGCCAATCGACGAGACGCGAATCAGCGGATCTTGGTGCTTCGCCTTGATCCACTCCTCGGTCTCCCAGACGCTTTTGCCCCACAGTTCGGAGGCGTCTCGCAGTTCGGCCTGGTCGTCTTCCACGTAGAGATAGACCGGTTTTTCGGCACGCCCTTCGAAAATGATCATGTCCCAACCGGCAAATTTCAGCTCAGCGCCGAAAAATCCCCCGGAGTTGGAACACGCGATCGCACCGGTGAGTGGCCCTTTCGTCACCACCGTGTAGCGCCCACCGGTCGAGGCAATCGTCCCCGTGAGGGGCCCGGTAGCAAAGATCAATTTGTTTTCGGGCGAGAGCGGATCCACCTTCGGATCGACCTCTGCAACCAGATACCGGCTTGCCAACCCCCGCGACCCCAGGTACAACTGCGCCCACTTTTCGTTGAGCGGTTCGGCTTGGCAGGCCCCCGTCGTCAGATTGACGCGCAAAATGCGGTTTGCGTAACCCATCGTACCCTCCTCCTTACGCCAACACCGCAGCGGCGGTTTTCGCTGCCCATTGTTGCATTTTGTTCAACCCCGCCCAGTCGGCCTCCACAAAGGTGATCGCGCCGGTAGGACACGCCGCAGCGCACGCCGGGTCTCCGCCGCAGAGGTCGCACTTCTGCACCTTGCCGGTCTCCTGCACGTAATTGATCGTGCCAAACGGACACGCGATCGTACACACTTTACATCCGACGCAGGTCCCTTCGTCGACCACCTTCGCCCCCGTGCGTTGGTCCAGACGAATCGCATCGACCGGACACGCGTGCAGACACCACGCTTCGGCACACTGGGTACAGGTATAGGGAACTTTTCTGCCTTCATGCTCGAAATTGAACACCTTGATGCGGGATTTGCTCGTTGCGATCACGCCGTAGTTTTCGATCGAACAAGCCATCTCGCACTGCAGACAACCGGTGCATTTCACCGGGTCAATCGCCAGAACCTTCCACATGCAAGTCTCCTTCTTTGGTGTGAACGCGTCAAATGGCTATCGCGTGGCACAAAGCTTACGACGTGATAAGAAAAAATTCAAGAGCGATTAGCAGAGCTTGTGCGCCGCAACATCCAATCACGAAAAGCCGAAAACGGCATCGGACGGGCAAAGAGATAGCCCTGTGCTAAAGCGACTCCGTTGCACCGCAAAAAGTCGGCCTGCTCCGCGCGCTCCACCCCTTCGGCAACGGTATCCATCTGAAGCGCTTTCGCGATCCGCACGAAGCTTTCGACCAGCGCATCGGCTGCCGACGACGAACCGATCGCCTGAACGAACATCGCGTCGATCTTCAACAGGTCGAACGGCAACGCGCTCAGATAGGCCAACGACGAATAGCCCGTTCCGAAATCGTCGATCGCCAACCGCACCCCGATCGCTTCCAACTCGGCCAATCGCGTGCGCGCTACGGGCATATCGGCCATCATCGACTCGGTCAGTTCGAGCTCCAACGCAGACGGCGGGACATCGAACCGCCCCAACGCCTCCTTGACAATCGCTGTGAAATCGTCTCGCACCAACTGCGTCACCGAGACATTTACCGCAACGCGCGGCGGTGCAACCCCTTCTGCTGCCAACGAGCACCACTCCCGCAACGCTTGTTCCAGCACCCAATGCCCGATCGGGACCATCAACCCAGTAGCTTCTGCCACAGGAATGAATTGCGCGGGGGAAACCAACCCCTTTTCAGGATGGTGCCAACGCAGCAGCACCTCCGCGCCCGCCACCGCTCCAGTCGCCAACGCGATCTGTGGCTGCCACCACAGCGACAGCTCCCCACGCGCCTCCGCACCATTGAGTGCGCTTCGGATCCACTCTTGCGCATGAAACGCCTCGTCTTTTTCGGGTGCATAGCACACCACCCGCCCACGCCCGGTTTCTTTGGCCCAGTACATCGGTTGTGCAACCTTTTTTCTGTAAATTTCCGTGGTGTTGGTCATGACGCCGGGGTTACGGGTTGAGGTTGAGATAGACCTTGCCGGTCATCCACTCGTCGTCGAGTTCGGCCAGCAGCGCCGAGACCAGGCGCAGGCAGGAATCCATGTTGGGGAAGATGCTGGCCACCCGGGTGCGTCGTCGCAGTTCCCGGTTGATGCGTTCCAGCCCGTTGGTGGTACGCAAACGGATACGGTGCGCAGCGGGGAAGTCGAACACCGTCAGGGATTCAGGAATCGCGGTTTCGGCCCACTCGGCCAGTTTCGGATGCTCCTTGCGCCAGGTGTCCAGGGCGGCTTTCAAAAGCCGCTCGGCTTCTGCCTTGTCCGGAGCATTGAAGATCGCGCGCAGTGTCGCGGCGACGTGCTTTTTCGCCTCCTGTCGGGTGACGAACTGGCCGGCGTTTTGCTGCAGATGGAACTGGCAACGCTGCCAGGGAACAGAAGGGAACACCGCTTTGCGGGCAGCTTTGAGGCCCGCATGATCATCCGCGATGATGAGCTTGATCCCGTGCAACCCTCTGGCCAGGAGGGATTCCAGGAAACGTCGCCAATTGATCTCGGCTTCCGACGTGGCCACCGTGCAACCGAGCACCCGCCGTTTGCCCGTCGCATCGACGCCGACGGCGATCAAGACGGCACAATCGACGATTCGCCCTTCCAGCCGCACTTTCTCGTAACGGGCATCCAGAAAGAGATAGGGCACTTCGCCCAGAGGACGCTCGCGCCAGGCCGCAAGCCCCTCGTCGAGCCTGGCGGCGGCACGGCTCACCTGGGCGGTGGAGAGCGAAATCTCCGGCCCCAGCAGGCGCTGCAGTACCTCGATCACCCGGCGGGTGGAGACCCCCTGGACGTACATCTCGGCCAGGGCCAGATGCACCGCCTGATCGGTGCGGGTGCCTTTTTCGAGGGCAGAAGGGTAGAAGTCGCCGCAACGCACCTGGGGCACCTGAAAGGTCAGCTCACCAAGGCGGGTGAGTACCGTCTTGGGTTTGTACCCGTTGGCGTAGTCACGCCGTCGCTCACTACGTTCATAGGGCGCCGCTCCAAGGAACTGGGATCGTTCGATCTTGGCGGCTTCATTGACGAGGATGCGCAGAGCCTCGCCGGCACCCTCCAGTCCGTGTTCGAGCAACACAGCATAAGCCATTTCCAAAGGATTGGTTTCGACACGCATCGCCATGATGGGCATACTCCTTTCTCGAAGTCATGGCGTCAGACCGAGCGCCGCGCACTTCCTGCCAGAGGCGCTAAACGGAATTTACAGAAAGGATGGTACACAACCCAGTACATCGCCAAGTCGGCAGCGCGCAGCAACGCTTGCGGGTCGCTGCCGTGCTCCGGAAAGCACGCCACCCCGATACTGGCACTGGCGTGCCACGAGACAGCTCCCAACGCCACCGGTTCAGAGAGGTGGCTAAGCAGTGTTTGCGCCACTCTGATCGCTTCCTCTTCCCCTACACCGTCGAGCAGCACCGCAAACTCATCGCCCCCCAAGCGCGCAGCGAGGTCACTGCGTCGCAGCGACGTTTTCAAACGCGCCGCCATCTCGATCAAGAAGCAGTCGCCGGCCTCATGCCCATGGGTGTCGTTCAACGTCTTGAAATGGTCGAAATCGATGAAAAGCACCGCAAGCCGTGTCCGCTGTCGTGCCGCGCGCAGTACTGCTTGCTTGAGCGATTCCACGAAAAGGCGACGGTTGGGAAGATCCGTGACAGGATCATGTAGCCCTACGTACGAGAGCCGCTCCTCCAACGCGTTGAGCGCGGCTATTTGCTGGTGCAGAACCTCGCGTTGCTTTTTCAAGCGCCCAACCGCCACCCGAAGCCGCCGCCGCAATCCGTCGAGCGCTTTCGCCAAAAGATAAAGTTCCCAAATGGCTTGCTGGCGCGGGACCGCAGTATCGAACTGCTGTTTGCCGATCGCCTCTGCCGCCGCGGCCAAGGTTTGAAGCGGTTTTGCCAGCCGCTTGGCCCAACGCATGCTCAACACCCGCGCCAACAGAAAACTGAACACCACCACCAAAAGCCAACCGCCAACCCAGAGGTACCAATCGGGAATCACATGCGCAAGCGGCGTAATCAACCACACCTGCCACGCCAACCCGGGCACCCTCAAATCATGAACCGTGCCCACCCACCACGTACCGTTGTCGAAAAAGAGCGTGGCCTTCCCAAAATGGCGCAACAGCTCAGACCATGGGGATTGTGCCAGTGGCAATTGCGGCAACACGTCATTCTCACCGGCTTCAGATGCCATGGGAATCCCTTGCGAATCAGCGATCACCCGCCCCGCACCGTCGCTCACCACAACCCGCCCTGCCAGCTGTGCGGCGGCATCTCTCGCTACCTGCTGCCACTCGACCAACCGGACGTCGAACCCCATAGCAACAAAACCGCTGCGGTCATCCCACCACCCGATCGACGCCGTTACGCCAGTCTCCTGGGTCGTGAAAAAACGGTACGGTTCCGACCACGCTACCTGTCCGGGATGTTCACGTGCCAACCGATACCACGCGCGATCCCGGGGATCATAAGGCAGGTAACGCATTTCCTCTCGGACCGTTTTCCCTTGCTCGTCGAGGAACAGAAAACGGTGCCGATCCCCCCACTCCGTCCGGTCGGTCAACCGAACCAGAGGAAGCAACTCCGGTACCGCCAGATAGAGCCACCCCACCCCCGCCTCGTTCCCCGCAACCACGGAGGTCACGATCGGAACGGTTTCGATGACCGTCCGGGCGCGGGCGATGAAACGGTCGAGCCCGTCATACGGCTTTGGCCCAAAATGCGCCGGGGGCGTCACCCGTAACAGCGTCGTCACAGGCGCGAACGACGCGTGCATCTGTTGTTCCACCGCAGCGGTCCGGGCAGCAAAAAGCGCATTCGCCCGTTCCACCAGAAGCGGCGCGACCACCAATACCAGTAGCCCAACCCCCGCCAGCAGCGCGGTCAATAGCGCAACGACAAAGAGCCGCAGCGACAAATAGCGGGAAAAATGGACGGGTCGCTGTATCATCGCACCCTTCGTCACGGTTTCGTCAAGGTCATACACTATAATAGCCGCAAAATGGGTCAGGGTCACACCACATGCTCCGCGCATTCACCAGCAAGAACGGCTGTCTCAGCGAACTCCGCCTCCCGGAAAATGCCTCTGAGCGCCCCGATTCGCTCAACGTCGCCCTTTGGATCGACGCGATCGACCCCAGCCCTGAAGAGCGCAGTCAGATCGAGCGCATCATCAACGCCGAACTGCCCGACGTAGACGATGTTGAAGAGATCGAAGCCTCGGCCCGTTTCTTCGAAGACCAACAAGGGCTGCACATCCACTCGCTGTTCCTTGCCCAGGAAGAAGGACGGCACATCACCTCAACGGTCGCATTCATTTTGCAACCGCAGCGGTTGATCACCTTTCGCGAAGAAGAGCTTGCTGACTTTCGTCTGCTGCGCATGCGCGCCCGGCACGGACAAATCCCGGCCAGCGACCCGATGACGCTGCTTGTGACCATTCTCGAACAAAAAGTCGAGAACCTGGCCGACACCATCGAAGACCTCCACCGGCGGCTCGAGGACGTCAGCGTGATGGTGCTCGAAGAAGAGAATGCCGACCTCGAAGAAGCGATCGACCGCCTGGCCAAAATCGAAAACAGCAACGGACGGATCCGGCTCTGTCTAATGGATACCCAGCGGGCGCTGGGTTACCTCCTGCGGCAACTCAAAAACAGCAACCCAGAACTGCAAGAAAACTGCCGCGAAACGATGCGCGACATCGAAACCCTGATGAGCCACACCACCTTCGTCTTCGAAAAAGTCAACTTTCTCATGGACTCCGCGCAGGGGTTCATCAACATCCAGCAAAACCAGATCATCAAAATCTTCTCGATCGCCGCGGTGGTTTTCCTGCCGCCCACGCTCGTTGCCAGCATCTACGGCATGAACTTCGATCACATGCCAGAACTGCATTGGGAGCTAGGCTATCCTCTGGCGCTCCTGATGATGGTGATTTCGGGAATCGCACCCTACCTTTACTTCAAGCGCAAAGGGTGGTTGTAACGCGGTTGCGGCTCGTTATAATGAAGAAAAACGCAGGAGGAGGTCCCGAATGCCCATTATCGAAACCCAAAACTTTGGGCAAAAAATCACCGTTGGCGTCTGCTCGCAGCATCCGCTTTCCCACTTCCTCCTCAACCTGCGTATCCTCAATCCGCTCAAAGCGCTGGCGCACCACGTCCGCTTTCGCCTCATCCCCTCCCCCAGTCAATTCGAGGAGGGCTGTGACCTCTACCTCATTCACCGCGACTTCGTCAACGTCCATCATTACGAATTCGTCACCGAAAAGCTCGTCCCTAACTACCCCTGCCTCTTTGAAATCGACGACAACCTCTCCGCGCTGCCGCCCAACCACCCCGAATTCAATTACTATGCGTCAAGCATCATCGGCGCAATCGACAAGTTCCTCAAAAATTTTCCTGAACTCCCTGTCATCACCACCACCCAACCCCTTGCCGAAACCCTGGGGGCGCCGCATCGACCGTGCCACCTCTTCACCAATCACCTGCCCGCTCAGTTCATCGCGGAAGCTCGCCGTGCCCGGCCAGCGAAACAGAGCGATGCCCCCATCCGCATCGGTTTTGCCGGTACTCCCAGCCACACACCGGACCTGAAAAAGATCGAAAGCGCGCTCCTGCGCATCGCCAGCCTGTACCGAGAGCGCGTAGAGATCGTTCTGATGGGCGCCTGGACCCAAGACCTCGAAGCGTGCGAGCAAGTCCGCCTGATCAAAACCCCGGTCGACTATTGGAACTACCTCCCCACACTCGCCAAATTCGACCTCGACATCGCGCTCGCGCCGCTCGACGACACCCCGTTCAATCGCTGCAAGTCGGACCTCAAGTGGGTCGAATACAGCGCGCTCAGTATCCCTACCCTCTGCTCCGACGTCGCCCCGTTTGCCCAAGCCAAAGCCCTCGGCTTGGCCAAAGTCATCCCCAACGACCCGGAGCAGTGGTTCGCCACGCTCATCGACCTCATCGAAAACCCAGCAGCGCGAAGGGAACTTGGTGAGGCTGCCTACGCGTACGTCCGCGAACACCGTACACTGGAAGCCCACGCGGGTGAATACGCCGCGATCCTCAACACGGTCTTGCCCCCCGAAAAACAACTCCCTCCGCCCTACGACCTCACCATCACCCCCGTCACCCTCCCTACACCGGAAGCGATCTACAACCCGGAAGACCGTTTTGAGGCGTGGCGCAAACGCCGTTCTCTGCAAGAAGCGGACGCAGAAGTTTTCGCGGAACGGATGATGAGTTGGGCGCATCGCCCGGTCGTCACCCTCATCACCTTTGCCCGCCAATCGGACCTGCCGCTGCTTGCGCAGACCACCGATTCGCTGCAAACCCAACTCTACCCCCACTGGCGCTGGATCGTCGTCTCAGACCAGCCGGTTCCCGATCCTATTTTCGAACAAGCCGATTTCCTGGGCTGGCTGCAACTCGATACCCTAGACGCGCCAGAAATCGTTGCACAGGCGGTCAATGCGCTACTGCCCGAATATGGCGGGGATGCGGTTGCCGTGCTCCCCCCCGGTTTTCAACTCGCACCCGAAGCGCTGCTCCTTGTTGCCGAAGCGATGGTCGACCACCCCCAAGTTGCCGCGGTCTATAGCGACCACGACCATCTTCAAGGAGAGACCCGCTGCAGCCCCTGGTTCAAACCCGACTTCGATCGGACACTCCTCTACGGCTTTGATTACATCGGCCCCGCCGTATGGTTTCGCACCGAAACCCTCATCGCGCTGGGGGGCTTGCAACCCTACCCGAACGCCGAACGGTACGACGCCTTGTTACGCCTCAGTGAAAGACCTGAAGCGCGTATCCACCACATCGCCGAGCCGCTCCTCTCCATTCCGGAAGCGACGAACCAACGACCTGCCCCCGTCGATTCCGAACCCAGCGCCGAATCGCCAGAGGCGCTCGCGCGCCGCTTAGCGCTCGAAGACCATTTTGCCCGTACCCAGCAACCGGTCACGATTCTGCCCGGGCTTCTACCCGACACCTGGCGGATCGAACGGCAAGTGAGCCTCTTGCCCAAAGTGAGCGTGATCATGCCGGTTGCCGACGTCTACCACCTGGCCGAAGCGGCGGTGACCTCACTCATCGAACACACCCAATACCCCGATTGGGAACTGATCCTGGTCGATCACGCCACCACAGACCCCGACATCGCCGCGCTCTTTGCCGAAATCGGCGCGCACCACCCGAACGTCACAATCGTGCGCGACGAAAACCCCTACGCGCTGGCGCGCCTCTACAACGTCGGCGCAGCGGCAGCAAACGGTGAGATCCTGGTTTTTCTCCACTGCGACATCGAAGCTCGCGAACCCCATTGGCTGGAGCGGCTGGTGCGCGAAGCCCTCGACCCCAAAGTAGGGGCCGTTGGGCCGCTCCTTGTGCAGCCCGAATTCAGCCTGATCGACAACGCTGGCTACTGGCTGGGCGGTAGCGACCTCTGGGCTCCGGCACGCCCTGCCTACCGCGGAACGAGACTCAACGACACGGGCGCACTCAAACAGCTTGCACTCCCCCACCGGGTGAGCGCCCTCTCCTCGGTGGGATTTACCACCCGTAAAACCCTCTTTCATCAACTCGGCGGCTTTGATCAAGAAACCTTTGCGCTGACCGACTTTGAAATCGACTATTGCCTCAAAGCCGAGGCAGCCGGCTTCGAAATCCGTGTCCAACCCTTAAGCCGCCTCATCCACCACGAGAGCGCCGTCGTTGGGCGGATGTTGCGCAAACCCTTGGCGCTTCTTCAGCACCAAGAAGCACGTACGCAAACCCACCGTGCGCTCTTTGCGCGCTGGGGCGAACGGCTTGTCGTCGATCCGTTCGCATCTTTGCACTTCGACTACGCCGCCACAACCCCTACGCTCGACCTCAATTTCCCGCTCTCTTGGCAGCGCCACCACACCAACCGCATCAAAGTGCTCGGCTTCCCCGTCAGAGGGGGAAGCGGCCAGTACCGCGTTCGCATGCCGCTGAAAGCCTTGGTGCGCGCCGGATGGGTACAAGCCGAATCGGTACCCGAAGAGGTAGCGCGTTTGCCGAGCGTAAGCGAACTCGGCAAACTCAAACCGGATGTGATTTTGCTCCACCAACGGCTCGGACCAGCAGTCGAAGAGACCGTTGAAGCCTGGAAAAGCCTCTACCCCAACCTGCGTCTCATCTTCGGCATGGACGATCGCTTAGACGCTGTTCCGCGAAAAAGCAGTATGTACCACCTTGCGCGCCGCACCACGCCAGACGCACGGGCGCGCCTACGCAAAATGTTTGCGCTTGCCGATGCGGTCGTCGTTAGCACCGACCCTCTTGCCGAACTGGTGACCGATATCGCCCCTGGCACCGAGGTCCATGTCATTCCCAACGCGATTGAATGGGAGACGTGGGAGCCGCTCTACCAAGAACTCGAACAAAAACGCCGCCACCCGCTGCGCCCATACCGCAAACCGCGCGTCGGCTGGGTGGGAGCAATGCAGCACCGCGGCGATTTAGAACTGCTGATTCCAGTGATCGAAGCCACAAAAGACGAAGTCCATTGGGTTTTCATGGGAATGTGGCTTCCCGAATTTGAACATCTCGTTCCCGAGAAACACGGATGGGTAGACTTCAACGACTATCCGAAAAAAATGGCAGAGCTCGATCTCGATCTAGCTTTGGCACCGCTTGAGTACAATGAATTCAACGTAGCAAAAAGCAATTTGAGAATTATTGAATATGGAGCACTGGGGTATCCGGTTATTGCCACAGATATTACTCCATATCAAAAAAACAATCCTCCAATCACTCTGCTTCCTAACAAACCGAATCAATGGATCGAAAAAATTCTATATATAGCATTAAGCAAAGATTTCTCAGAGTTCAAAGGTATCAATGAATGGGTAAGAATGAACTATACTTTAGACAAAACCAAAAAAGAATGGAATGAGATCTTTTGCAATACTCAAGGACAGGATAAATGAAAAAACCAAAAGTAGCCCTCTACGTACCGGTATACAACCAGGAAAATTATATATTAGAATCACTCCAATCAGCATATGAACAAGATTATGATAATTTAATTATTTATATTGCAGACGACTGCTCGACCGACAATTCATATTACCTTGCAGAAGAATTCGTCAAGAATAATAAAACAAAACATGAAGTAGTGCTCAAAAGAAACCCAAAAAACTTAGGTCCAATTGAAAATACACTGATCTCTTTAAAAGAACTTGAAAAAGTAGCCGATCTTGTTGTTCTCCAGGCGGGTGATGATATATCTTATCCAACAAGAGTATCTACGCTTACAGAGCTTTGGATCAGCCTAGGAAAACCTCAATACGCGTATATTCATACGCCAGTCGAAATAATTGACCATCAAAGTATAACAAAGACGGTTTGGACGCCACCAATAAACCATAAACCCATAAATGAATCAAATTTAGCCGTTACCCCTACATCCCAAGGTCTTGCAATCGGTGCATCGGCAGCATATACACCATCACTCGTACTAGAGAGCCCATTTCTTTTTCCGAATTTATATGCAGACCAAGTTTTAGTCTTTAGATCATTCCTAAAAAAAAATCTTATATACTGGGGTGAAACGCTAATCAAATATAGATTTGGTGTAGGCATTTCCAGTCCATATGTAAGCAGAAGCGAATATGAAAAGAGAATAACACTGTCAACCATAGACACTCTTAAGCAAAGAAGAATAGACGCACTTCTCAACAGAAGAGAACAAACAGCCATGCTAATTTCTAATGAGATTTTAAAGTGGGAAAAATTGGCAAAATTTAAAGGTCTTATAGATTAGTAATAGAGAGAAAATCATAATGAAAAAGATAGGCAAAAAAAAAGATTTAGCTATTTTCGGCGCATCGCCTGCATTTCAAGAACCAATCCATGTAGGATACCCTAACATTGGCAATAAAGAACTTTTTTTGAAACTAGCGGATAAAATACTTGATAGCCGTCGATTTACAAATAATGGCCCCTTAGTTCAAGAGCTTGAACAAAGAATTTCTAAATACCTCGGTGTCAAACACTGTATTGCACTTTGCAACGGTACAATTGCTCTAGAAATTGCAATTCGTGCCTTGGAGTTAAAGGGTGAAGTAATTGTACCATCGTTTACCTTTATAGCCACAGCTCACGCCCTGAGTTGGCTTGGGCTAACGCCTGTGTTTGCAGACATAGATCCGAAAACTCACTGCCTTGATCCAAATTCAGTACGCAGCATGATCACCCCACAAACATCTGGCATACTAGCAGTTCATCTTTGGGGTCGTCCATGCGATATTGAAGCATTACAAGAAATCGCAGAATGCTACAATTTGGAATTGCTTTTTGATGCAGCGCACGCTTTTGGATGTTCTTACCGTGGAACAATGATTGGAAATTTTGGACGATGCGAAGTTGTTAGTTTTCATGCTACTAAATTTTTCAATACTTTTGAAGGGGGAGCAATTTTAACAAATGATGATCAACTTGCGGACAAAATTCGCTTAATTAGAAATTTTGGTTTTACCGGTTACGATCAAGTTGATCATATTGGCACTAACGGAAAATTACCCGAAATATCTGCTGCTATGGGTATTTCAAATTTAATGGCAATTAACGATTTAATACGGACAAATCAAAGAAACTACAACCTTTATCTCCGTTATCTTGAAGACATACCCTTTATCAGTATGATAAGATATAACTCAGTTGAGCACAACAATTATCAATATATTGTCATAGAAGTCGATGAACAGTCTCCAACAACTCGTGATGATATAATTAAAATATTACATGCCGAAAATATACTAGCAAGAAAATACTTTTGGCCCGGCTGTCACAATATGAAGCCGTATCGAAATCTATATATAGATGCAAATCGATTTTTGAAAAATACAAACGACGTAGCAAAAAGAGTTATTGTGTTACCCAACGGATATCATCTATCAGAATCAATGATAGAAACAATCTGCTCAGTCATAAAAATCGCCACATCTAATAAGATTTTCTAAAATTAAATTTTATTACTTTAAGCTCTTAAGCAAAAAAATTGGTCTATTTAAAAACTCGCCAATTTCATTAAAACGAGTTAAATTTTGAATCGATTCTGGCTCGAATTTTCCACTTCTGGGATCATATATACCAATATAATCAATACTCCAGTATTTTTCGGTTGCTCTATAAACAAATTCTATCATTTCAGATTTAGTTCCTTCTTTAAAAAGTGGCAGGTTTTTGTTTCCTTTCCAATTGTAACCAAGTTGTAACCATAAACGTCTCGTATAAAATGACAAATTTTGTAGAGACTTCTGAATCATCTGCAACGCCTCCTCACTGGAATTGCATTCATTAAAATCACTGCCAATGTGATGAAGAACGTTTAGACATAGAGTTATATCAACTGGATGGTCTTGAATATTTTTATTATCGAACAAAAAATATTCATTTTTTACCTCAAGAACATCATTAAGACCGAGTTCATCAGCAATACATTTTAAAAATTTAGCATGATACTCAAAACCTTCATATGCAATAACCTTTTTTGCGCCTGACTCAATGCATGAAAGCGAAAAAAAACCAATATTTGCTCCAATATCAGTTACAATTGCGCCACGGAAAAAACCAAACTGATCCATTAATTGAAATCTTTCCGCTTCAAACTTGGAAAAGCGGTGATTTATTTTCAACTTTTCTTGCAAAATAGGATGCAGCATCTGGTAGTTGCCGTGTTTACCATGACACCCTGAATAAAGAAAATCTACGCATTTAGATGGTAACATTTACAGATCCTTGTAATAAAACTCGAACCACGCTAAGTAAAAAATCATTTTTCTGCCAATAGCAAAGGCGCCTTCTACTTTGACTGTGTCATAAAAAAATTTTGACTTCCCCACCCCCTACCTACGCGCTCTGCCGCAACACGGACATCGCGCAAGCGCTCGGGCGATGTGTTGCGCAATCCAATGACGGATCGTTGCGATCGAGTCGGGTACGTGGCGTTGTGCTCTTGCGCTTGCCTCGTGGGAGGTACCCTTGGGGTAAGGAAGGCGCCTCTGGGAGGATACCGTTTTTTTTATCCCAGCCCTTGAGTCGTTGCAAAAGCAGAAACCCATAGGCGGCGATCGTAAGCGTAGCGTGGTGGTGAAACCCACGCCAGTTGCGCCCTTCGTAGTGGCCAAGCCCCACTTCTTGTTTGAGCTCGCGATAGTCACGCTCAATGCCCCAGCGCATCTTGGCGGTATGAACCAGCTGCGTCAATGCGTAGGTTTGAGGCAGGGTGCAGAGAAAGTAGTGGCTCGGTGCGCTTTCACCACAAAGTGGTGCAGCGCCTGGTGCTTGGCTTGAACCCGCTCAGGGTCAAGGTACGCGGCAATCGGTTCGATGTTCTTACGCGCAATCGGCAAAAGCAGCCCCCGGCCGTAGTCCTTCAGCCCCGCGTGTCGATCAGCGTGGCCCAGCACCCCAGCTACTTGCGTAAGGTAGCATTCCAGTTCGTCAGCCAGCGTCATCGAGGCGTTCCTTCGGGATAAATCAAACAACTGGCAGTGTAGCATTTATTGACACAGCCAAACTATCTATTAACTATCTATTATATTTAGTTCCGCTATAAACATCCCAGTATTGCGATATCTTAATTATTTCCTCATCAGTCAAATCATTTACCAATGGATATCTTTTTAAAATAGAAAGGTTCTTAACAATCTCATCATGCCAAGCGTACCAGTTAATTTTGAGAGGAGAGCATAATTCATCAGCATCAGTATATGAATCTTCTCCTTCAATCGACTCAAAAATAAAATTATTTATTATTTGCGGACATGTATCAATTGCAAGCTGCAATGGCCCCCAAAATCTTGGGTTTGCTTCAATAAATTTAGGAACTCCGCTTTCATCTATGATAAATTCAATCATAATTGGGCCATAAAAACCTAACTGATGTAATGAATCTGCAATTAAATTCTCACTAACAACTTTTGGTGAGTCTATTGATCTTGCTAGAACAATAGACTTTCCATTAGGTTGTTGCAACAAATTTGCCTGCCAAAAGTAACAAAAGAGACCGTTTTTTCTTACATACATACACAAATATAAACTTTGACCCTTGATAAATTCTTGAACAAACCATATTTTCTCATTAATTTTTTTTCGGGACTCATATATATCTTTTTTTGTTAAGCAAATAATGGGATATAGCGTTCTGTTGTTGACAATATTTTTACGCGGTTTAAAAACACACTTTTCCAACAAGATGGCATCTTTCAAACTATATATTTTTGGCGACTCAATTCCTATTTTCTCAAAAAAAGCAGTATTTGAAATTTTATTCGTAAGAAGAGAATAAGTTTTTCTTTCAGGCAATGGTACATTAATATCAAGATACTCCAACTCTTCTCTATTGTCTAAAACAAATTTATTTAAAAATTCAGTCGTAGGGCAGTAAATTATCTTATCTACTTTCTCTTTTATTTTAATTCTCTCAACAATTTTTTTAAAAATTTTAATATTCAAATCCTTATTGTATCTTACTAAAACTATTCTTTCCGACCAGGGACTATAAATCAAACGATCGTACTTATCGCGTGCCACAATATAAAAGCTTATTTTTCTTTCAGAAAAAAAACGACACAACGCCCAGACAGCACGCTCATTATAGCCACTAAACACCAAAAAGCATATTGATTTATTTATAAATGTCATCGGTTCAAGCCGTTATCTTGCTATCGACTCATTTGGTAGATCAGCCATTCGACTATGAACAGCTGCAAGCAAGTTGTGATTCACTTTGAAGCTCATTGCACAATATAATAGCGATTCTGGAACCGTTTGCAAGAGTCTCTCCTCTATGCTCCTGAAGCACCCCACCGAACTCGCTAAAGAAACGCTCCTCAGACTAGCCGAAAAGCGCCTACCGCCCACGCCTGAGCATTTTACTCGGATGTACTGTGCGCTTGCGGGCATTCCTGAGCCCATACCTGAGCGGTTCCAAAAGCTCTTGGATCTCCCCTGGAACGATCTTGTCCGCCGTCTGATCGCCGCCTGGGAGCTGCCCCACCGCGAGTGGACCACAGAGATGAAGCGCCGATCGCTGGAGCGGGTGCTCGCCACCAAAAACCCCGAACGGCTTTTCGAGCGGCTCAGTAACCTGGTAGAAGCGTGGAAACGGGCGCCCACCCGCGATGCCGATTTTGTCGGTGAAAACGAGTCCGAAGCGAACGCGCCAGAAGTCGCTCCGCCTACCCCCGCTCCACTTCCGGAATCCGGGCGATCTGCTGAACTCGAACCCCCTTCGCGCGAAACCGTGGTTCCTTCGTATGGCACTGATTCGGCTCGTGACGACGCCGCCGTTCTGATCGCCGAACTGGTCCATCTCCTTGACGTGATTCTGCGCAATATCGTGCTTTTCACTCCCCATCCGGAGTGGCTCACCGGACAGATCGAACTGCTGCGTCAAGCCCTCCCCGAAAGCCCCCAATCGCAAGCTGACCTTGGGCGATTGCGCGAAGCTGAATTTCGCCTGGAAGCCACGCTCAATCGTCAGGCTGAGATCGTTACCGCGCGCCGTGCTGCAGAAGCGGAACTCAAGTCGCTTATCGCCCATTTTCTCGACGAAATCGCCGGCGTGACCAATCTTTCCGCCGATTATCAGAAAGAGTTGGAAGCAGCCGCCGATATCATCGAAAAGGCATCGGACCTGGCTGAAGTCTCGCCGCTGCTGCAACGGCTTCTCCTAGACACACGGGCAATGCATCAGGAGATGAGCCGCTCGCACCGTGAATTGGCTGCGGCGAAAGCCCAGGCCGAGCAAGCGGACGCGCGGGTCAAAGCGCTGGAAGCACAAATTGCCGCATTAAGTGCGCAAGTGGCCCGCGACCCGCTTACGGGGCTTCTGAACCGGCGTGGTCTGGAGGAGAGTTTCGCGCGCGAAGCGAATCGAGCCCAACGGTTGGGTTCGCCCCTCTGCGCGGCACTTTTGGACATCGACAATTTCAAGCAACTCAATGATACATTGGGACACCAAGCGGGCGACGAGGCGCTCGTCTATCTGGCCCGGATGGCGCGTACCCATTTGCGCGCGCAAGATATCGTCGGTCGATACGGTGGTGAAGAGTTCGTCTTGCTGCTTCCCGATACCCCGCTCGACCAGGCCGCCGAGGTCATCCGGCGTCTGCAACGCGCGCTCACCCGCGAACTCTTCTTCTACGGCGACAACCACCGCGTGATCACCTTCAGCGCGGGCGTCACTCCTGTTTTGCCGGGCGAAGCGTTAGAGACGGTGCTTGCGCGTGCCGACGCCGCGATGTACGAAGCCAAACGCAGCGGCAAGAACCGTGTCATCGTCAAAAAACCCTAAAGCTTTTTCTCGTTGCGTCGTTAACACACGCAAAGTCTGACGGCTTGAGATCAACGAGTTACAAGTGAAAGGAGCTAGCCATGAGCGTGATCAACACCAACATCATGAGCCTCAACGCACAACGCAACCTCTACAAAACAGGGCTCGACATGCAGACTGCAATGCAGCGGTTGAGCTCGGGTCTGCGCATCAACAGCGCGAAAGACGACGCCGCGGGGCTCGCGATTTCCGAACGGATGACCTCGGGGATTCGCGGGATGACCGTTGCAGTGCGGAACGCCAACGACGCGATCTCGATGGCGCAGGTCACCGAAGGGGCGCTGGGGCAGATCGGTGATATTCTGCAACGGATGCGCGATCTCGCGGTGCAATCGGCGAATGCGACCAATTCCACTGCCGACCGCGATGCACTGCAGAAAGAATTCCGCCAACTGCAGCTCGAAATCGAGCGCATTGGTCGGGATACTGAATTCAACGGCGTGAAGGTTCTTTCGGCGGCAACGAGTGCTGCCGCGTTCGTCTTCCAAGTGGGGGCCAATTTCTCCGGGACAACCACCGCATCGGGGTTTGATTCCAACGGCGTCTATACGGCGGGCGGCGCGAGCACGATCACCGCTTCCGACAAGATTGGCTTTGATGCCCTCAGCATCTTCTCCTCAGGTAATGTGGGTTCCGCGATTGCGGGCGGGTCTGCCGCGGCAACCAGCTCGGCAATCACCATCTCAGCGGTCGATGCCGCGCTTTCGGCGATCAGCGCAGTCGATGCGGCGCTCAAAACGGTGAACGACATCCGCGCTACGCTCGGTGCAGTGCAATCGCGCTTCCAGGCCACGATCAACAACCTGCAAGTGTCGATCGAAAATCTCTCGGCCTCGCGCAGCCGCATCCGCGACGCCGATTTCGCGCAAGAGACCGCCGCGCTGTCGCGCGCGCAAATCCTGCAGCAGGCGGGTACCGCGATGCTCGCGCAGGCGAACGCGGCGCCTCAAAACGTGTTGAGTCTGTTGCGCTAAGCAAACCGCGTAACATTCGGGTAAGGGCTAAGGCGGCGGCGCGAGGGAGACCTGGCGCGCGCCGCCTATCGACCATGAGGAGACGACGATGAGCACTACGCCCACGGTATCGTTACCGCAACAGAGCGCGACGCAGATGGTTCGCGATGTCACGCCGCCGCCTGCTGTTCGGGCAACGGAGACGGAAAGGAATCTGCACCAAAACCGTGCGGTTCCGGGTACGGAACGCCCAACGCCACAGCAGGGGGCAACCAACACCGCGCCACAGCAGGCCACCGCGCCACAGCCCAACGCGCCACTCGATCAGCGAACCGTCGAAGATGCCGTACGAAAGGTGCAGAAAACCGTCTCAGCGCTCAACAGCGCGTTACAATTTCAAATCGACCAAGATACGGAAAAACTGGTGATCAAGATCATCGATAGCAACACGAAAGAGGTGATCAAGCAGATCCCGCCGCAAGAGATCTTGGAAATCGCCAAAGCACTGGATAAACTGCAAGGATTGCTGGTACGCGAAAAAGCGTAAGCAAACTCTGCCGCACGGCAAAGGAGGTGCGCGATGGCCATCACAGCAACCGGAATTGGCTCTGGGCTCGACATCAAAGGGCTTGTTGCCCAAATAATGCAGATCGAACGGCAACCACTGACCCGCCTGGAAAACCGTAAAACCCAACTGGAAAACCAGATTTCGGCATTTGGCCAGATCAAGTCGGCAATTGCTGAACTCAAAACGGCGCTCGAAGCGCTCGGCAAAAGCGAAACTTTTGGCGCAACGAAAGCCACAGTTCCCGCAAACGCCGACTTCACTGCAGTAGCGAAAGCCGGTGCTGCGGTGGGCTTCTACGATATCTCCGTGCAGCAGCTCGCTACCCAGCAGCGGGTAGCAACGAGTGCCACGACCCAATTCGACCCCTCTGGCGGTGGCACCCTCGCAATTACCGTAGGCAGTAACACTGTCTCACTCAATGTGGCTAGCGGCACCACGCTGCAACAGTTACGCGACCAGATCAACAATGCCAATGCCGGCGTCACGGCGACAATCATCAACAACGGCGGAGTGAACCAGCTTGTTCTCTCCAGCAAGGAGACCGGTGCAGCCAACGCTTTTACCCTCACCGGCACTGGAGCGCTTGCGGGACTCAGTTTCTCCGACCCCAACACTCTTCCCACCAACTCGAGCAGCACACTCTATCGTGTGCAAAGCGCCCAAGATGCCCAGTTGACGGTCAACGGAATCAGCATTACCCGCAGCAGCAACCAGATCAGCGACGTGATCGACCACGTCGCGTTAACGCTCACAGGCGCCTCCAATACAAGCAAAACGCTCTCTGTCACGCAGGATCTCGATCCGGCGAAAAACGCGATCAAAAAACTTGCCGATGCCTACAACAGTCTGATGACGAAGATCGATACCCTGGGCGGTTATGACGCCGAGAAGAAGAGCCCCGGCGCCCTCTATGGGGATGCGAGCTTGAGGGGGTTACGCAACCAGTTACGGCAAGTGCTTGGACAAGAGATCGCGGGGTTGGGCGCCTTTGGCCGGTTGCATGATTTTGGAGTGGAATTCGACAGCACCGGTCGGATGAAAGTCAATGACAGCATACTCACCGACGCCCTCACCAACTATTGGCGGGATGTAGCGAGTTTCTTTGCAGGGGTGGGCAGCACCGAGGGGCTTTCGACGCGTGGCGCCGCACTTGCCGAAAACTATATCAAAAGCTCCGGACTCATCGACTTACGGGTGAAGGGGCTACAGCAGTCGGTTAAGCTCATTGACAAACAGAACGAAGCGCTGCAGAATCGTCTGGCTCGCATCGAGGAGATGTATTTGCGCCAATTCAACGCAATGGATGGCATCGTCGGGCAAATGAACGCAACCGGCATCTACCTGACGCAGCAATTGGCGCGGTTCAATAACAACGGCTAGGAACCGCATTATGCTCAATCGCAATACCGGTGTCGGCGCCTACCAGCAGGTCGACCTCGAAACCGCCGTCCAGACGGCGGACCCGCATCGCTTGATCCTGATGCTTTTCGATGGCGCGCTGATGGCCATCGCACAAGCGGAAGTGGCGATCGAACAACGCAATATTCCACAACGCGCAGCTGCGATCAACAAAGCGATCGCGATCGTCATCGAAGGTCTGAAGGCCGCGTTGGATCTCGAGGCCGGTGGCGAACTGGCCGACCGTCTGGCTGCGCTCTACGATTACATCGCGGAGCGCCTCACCCACGCCAACGCACTCAACAATGCTGCACCGCTCAAAGAGGCGGCCAACCTGTTGCGTACCATTCGGGACGCGTGGGCCGAAATGCCTGAAGAAGCGCGGAAAAAGACCTACGCAACCTCGTAGGGATATACGGTGACATACGCCTCGTCTGGAAACACCGCGCCACATCATGCACTAGCGGAACACTGCCAAGCGCTGCGGGAGGCGCTCGAACGCAACGCGTGGGAAGAAGCGGAGACCATTGCCAAAAAACTACCCCTACTCATCGAAGCGGATCGCAGGGCGAGCAGCGAACCATCCGTCGATGCAAAGGAGCGCCGCACCGCGTTGCTTGCGGCACAGGAGGCGCTGAACGAAGCGCGCACACACCTCGACCCTGCTTATCAGAGTCTGTGCAAACTACTCACCGCATGGAACGTTCTCCCTCCTGATCCCAGATGATCCCTCCAGATCTGGCCGCGCGCATCCGTCTTTTCAGCCAGGAATTGACGCCGGAAACGACAGCACCGCGCGTCGAGGCGCTACACCGCATCACACCGGTCAGTCCCACCGCGATTGGACTGCCGAGCGCCTTGCAAGAAGGTCAACGTTTCCAAGCCACTATTCAGCGGCCGCTGCCCAACGGTACCTTCTTGGCCTTGGTGGCAGACCAAGAGATGACCTTGGCGATGGATCGTCCGCTGAAAGCGGGTGACACGCTGGAACTGGTGGTGATGCGCCGCGAAGGAAACCAGGTCTGGGCCCGAGAAGCGTCTGCCCCCGCTCCGAGCACGCCACCGCATGCTCCCCCGAGCAACCCAGCGGCGCAAACGCAATTTTCACAAACCGCGGCGCTGCTTCGCCAACTGATCACGACCGCAGAACCCCAAAAACCGCTTCCGGTATCGATTGCCGCCCCTTCATCCTCATCCGCGGCAAGACCCAATCCGGTAACCACGCCTCAGCCAACCGCAACGCCACCACCCGCGGCACAAGCCCACACGCCTGCACAACCTAGCGCCGCGCAGCAGGCAGCGCCCGCAGCGCAATCCCACACGCCAGCGCAGATTACCGCCGCGCAGCATGCGGCACGCAGCTCCCCTACTTCGCTACGAACACCACCAGAAAGCCCCACACTTTCAGGACAAGCCACTGCACAAAATCCATCATTTTCCCCCACTTTGGCGCGCTACCCCTTCTCGGCAGCCCTTCAAAACACGCCCGAAAACCCACCGCCATATACGGCGCTCCGCTCGGTGTTATCCCCTGTCGATGCCCGACTCCAGCAAACCCACGCGCCGCTTTTACCTTCTCAACTTGCCGATACCGTCCGCCAATCTGGTCTCTTTTACGAATCCCATCTGGCACGGTGGGCCCAAGGCCACTATCCGATTACCGAATTGCAAGCCGAACCTCAGACCCAACGTGTCCCTATCGGTCAGGAGGCGACGATCGAACGGGAGCGTACCGCGATGCAATCGGCGCTCGCGAGTGCGTTTGCCCCGCTTGCGGCATCTGCTCAAGCCGCAACACCCCGCTCAACCTCCCCTACGGACAAGCTCCTGGCATTGGTCCAACGCCTTTTGGGTGTGGAGTTGGGTAATGACAACGCGGACACCAACCCAGCGGCCGCCTCAACCCGCGCTGCTCCAGGTACCGCGCAAACATTCCCAGCCGGGGCATCGACCGAGACAACTGCCCAGGAACCGCTGCGTCAGTCGTCTGCCGCGTCCTCAACGCAAACGCCGATTCCCGAGCGTCTGCTGCCACTCGTCCAACGACAACTCGACGCGCTGGCGTTTGGCCGTGTCGACCTCCTCTTTTCTGCATGGCCTGGAACCGAGGTTCGCTGGGAGATCCGCGACGAAAACCGCGACAGCCGCCACTCCGGCTCCGAGGCAGACGAGCCGTCCCCAGTATGGCGCTCCAAACTGATGCTTGATTCGGAAACGCTGGGCAAGATTGCATTCTGGGTCGAGTTCGCACCGCAAGGAATGCAGGTCGCAATTGCTGCCGCGTCCGAAGAGACGGCAACGCTCCTCAAAGCGCGGATGCACGAACTGCTTGCGGCGTTCGCAAGCGACGAACTTCCGGTGCAGAAGATCGAGTGGCGCCCGTTTATTGATGCGGAAACCGTCTGATGGCCGAACGAAACGATACCCGCGATAGCCGCTCCCAAGCTGCTTCCCGCCCCGCCGCGGTTGCGCTCAAATATCAACCGGGCGACGATGCGCCCCGTGTCGTCGCCAAAGGTCAAGGGATCGTCGCGCAACAGATCATCGAGAAAGCCAAAGAAGCGGGAGTTTTCGTCCATGAATCCCCAGAGCTGTTGAAGCTCCTGATCGGGCTCGACCTGGACGCGCGCATTCCGCCAGAGCTCTATGTCACGGTTGCCGAACTCTTGGCATGGGTGTACCGTGTAGAGCAGCAGAAAAAAGGGATCATGGACAAATTGTGATATAAATGCGGCAAGAACACCCAATAACGATACGTTCGCAACCACGAAGATCATGAGTTCAACCCAGGAACCGTTGCGTTTGGTCGACTTCGATCGCTACGCCGATCACATCGTCACGCATCCGAAAGAGATCGATTTCATTTTGCGCAACTTATGGCAGCAACGGACGAACCTCGGTCTTTTCGTCGCGCAGCGCTATGTGATGCCCACCCAGATCGTTGGCTTGGCGGACCACGCGTTGTTCTTCGATCTCAGCCAAAATGAAGCGCTCAACCAAAGCGTAGTGGAAAAACCGGCGGTTTGCCAGGGAAAACTCGACGGCATATTGACCCAATTCGCGGTCGAATCGTTGCGTTTAGCGCATTACCAAGGCACGCGCGCCTTTCAAGCGCCACGACCAACAGGAATCCTCCGGCTGCAGCGTCGCGAATATTTCCGCGTCCATGTACCACTATCCCACAACGTCGTGTGTAAAGTGAATACCGCTCCGCCCGGTGCGCCACCGCACCTCGTCCCGTTTCGCGTGCTCGACGTCAGCAATGGCGGTGTGGCGATCCTCATCCCGCCCGCTTCGTTGAAGGTCGTGCCGGGTCACATCTTTCACGATTCGATTCTGGTGATCCCTACGGTCGAACCGCTCGTGGTTTCCTTGGAAGTGCGTAACGTCTACCACGTCACCAACCGCCTGGGGCAGTACGTGGAGCGAGCGGGGTGTCGCTTCATCAACCTGCCACCCGCTGTCGAAAAAGCATTGCAGCGCTATATCTTTACCGTTCAGCGCGAAATGCGCCTTCACGACAATCGCGTTTCCTGATACGTTCCTAGCTCGTTGTTTGCAGCTGCCTTGCTCGTAAGCTGCCCTGTAGCGCGGAAAACCTGCGCCCCACGTCAAACCGGCATATTCATGATGTCCTGATAGGCACTCACCAACCGGTTACGCACCTGAACCATTTGATTGAACGAAAGGGACGCTTTTTCCAGGTCGACCATCACGTCGGCCAGATTGACGTTGGGGTCCCCCGCAACGAACCGTTCGGCTTGCGCTTTCGCCTCGGCCGATTGCGCGCTCACCTCTTTGAGCGCTTGGTCCAGGACTTGGGCAAAATCGGTCGTCCCACGCTCCGCTTCTGGCTGTTGCGCAGCCGATGTCCCTTTCGCGAGCGCTTGTGCCTGTTGCATTTGAGCGAGCAATTGGTTGATCGCGTTGGTGTCCATCGTCTGACTCCTCAGGCTTCGGGGACGTCGAACCCCGCTTCGCGGTACTTCCGCAACCGGTAACGCAACGTCCTTTCGGGCATGCCCAGCCGTTGCGCCGCCCGTTTTCGGGACCCTCCCTCTTCGGCAAGGATCCGTAAGATTTGTTCCCGCTCCCAATCCCGTAACGATACCGCACTTTGGCCATTTTCGTTCGTCCGGGTATCACGCCGCGGCAGGGAATCGCCTTCGGCCTGCTTGCCCGCTACCCATTGGGGCGTGGCGCGTTTTTCTACCGGATCAAGGCCGTCTGTTACTGGGGCATCGTTCGGCAAACAGTGGCGCAACGTCTTCCCGTCGATCACGTTACCCGGCGCAAGGATCAGCGCGCGTTGCAGGGTATTGTGGAGTTCACGCACGTTGCCCGGCCACGAATAAGTAAGCAAGATTCGTTCCGCTTCTTCGGTGATCCCGGGAACCACCCGCCCCCATTCCGCAGCCAGGCGCGAAAGAAAATAGCGCGCCAAGGGAACGATATCCGCGGGCCGATCGCGTAACGGCGGGATCGCAATAGGAAACACGTTCAGACGGTAAAAGAGGTCCTCCCGGAATCGCCCGGCCGCGACTTCGTCGGACAGATTGCGGTTGGTGGTGGCAATGACCCGAACGTCGAGCGGAATCGCCTTTTTTCCGCCCAAGCGCTCGACCTCTTTTTCTTGCAGTACCCGAAGGAGCTTCGCTTGCAGCAAGAGCGGCATTTCAGAAATCTCATCCAGCAGGATCGTTCCCCCTTGCGCCTGCTCGAATTTTCCGGGCTGCGCCGTGGCCGCACCGGTAAAGGCTCCTTTCTCATGACCAAAGAGCGTCGCTTCGAGCAAAGATTCGGGGATCGCCGCGCAGTTGATCGCGACGAACGGCCCGGTTTTGCGCAGGGAAATCGCATGAATCAGCCGCGCAAACACCTCTTTCCCAACGCCCGATTCCCCCGTGAGCAGAACCGTGGCGTCGGTTGCGGCAACGCGTTCGGCAAGCGTGCGCACCGCTTGGGTTTTCGGATCCTCTGCGATCAGGTCGGCAACCACGGCGCTGCCGCCCCACTGCGCGTAGCGTTCGATCACCGCTAAAAGTTGCCGACTTTCGAACGGTTTCAATAGAAATTCACACGCGCCGCTTTTCATCGCGCGTACCGCTGCAGGAACGTCTCCATACGCGGTCATGAGCGCCACCGGCAAGTGCGGCAATTTTTGCCGGACCGCATCGAGCAGTGCCAACCCGTCCATCGGCACCATCTTGAGATCGGTGACCACCATGGCCACGGCATGGCGATCGAGTAGTTCGAGCGCTTCGGGTCCGGATGCAGCCACCAACACCCGATACCCTTGCGCCGTCAGGATCAGCTCCAGCGCTTCACGCAAATCGGGGTCGTCTTCGACGATTAGGATCGGGAGCGAATGCTCAGACATCACGGCTCCTCACGGTACAAGGGAGTCGAACGATAAATGTGGTCCCTTCGCCCGGTTCCGAACGCACCTCGATGGTTCCGCCGTGCGCGGTGACCACTTCGTGCGCGATCGCCAGACCCAACCCGGTGCCATCAGGACGCGTCGTAAAAAAAGGGGTAAAGAGTCGCGCCCGCAAAGCGTCTGGAATGCCCGGCCCATGGTCGGCAACGACGATTTCCCACTGGTCTGCAGTCGCACGCGCCCCCAGACCCACCCATGCCGCTGCCTGCCCTTGTTGCACGGCAAGGGCGTTCTCGGCAAGGTTGATCAACGCCCCTAAAAGGGCCCGTTCGTCGCCGATCACCACCGGTGCATCCGCTTGCGGTGCGAACAACCGTTCGAGCACGACTTTTTGCGCCTGGGCTAAGGGCTCGACAGTCGACCACCACTGCGTAAAAAGATGGGGGAGCGAGATCGGTTCCCGCGCTTTCAGCCCCCCGCGGGCAAAAATCAGCATATCGGCAATCAATTGCTCCATACGGTGCAACCGTGCCTTGACCCGCCCTGCCAGTTCAATGCGACGCGCTTCGTCGAGCCCAGGTGTCGTCAAATGATCGAGAAACAGCAGCGCCGCAGCAAGCGGGGTTCGCAACTGATGGGCAAGCCCGGCAACCAACTCCCCCATCGCTGCCAAGCGCTCCTGCCGCGCCATCGCTTCGCGCAGCCGAGTGGCCTCGGTGACATCCTGCACCACGACGAGCTCCCCGCCTTGGTCGGGGAGCTGCGACCAGGTGAGCGTCAGCCGTTTCTCCCCATCCGGCGCCGACCACAAGACCTCGTCAGGGGCTTCAGTCGGCCGCAATTGCTGCGCGAAGCGCTGCCAGGCGGTTCCAACTGTGAGCGCCGTTCCGAACCATTGCCGCGCCGTTTCGTTCGCTTCGACAACCTCCCCTTCGGCGTTCAACACCACCACCGCCACCGGCAACGCTTGCATCAAGACGTCGAGCCGTTCGGTGAGCCGTTCCGCGCGCGCCTCCAACTGAGCATACGCCGCGGTGAGACGGTCGGAAGCACGCATGAATTCCGCGAACGCCGCAGCCAACTGTTCCGGCGTCATACCCGCGGCGTCCGGCTGTTTCACAGAAAAGGCGCTTGGTGCTTGTGTCATGTCGGCCATTGTAGCCGAACGCACACTCCGGCAACAATTGCCGGCGACTTTTGCCGCTTTTTCGCCCGCTGCCGGGCGTGGCAGTCGACGACAATAATGACAAAGAGACGTCACAGGACCAACGGATCATGGCCGAAGCAACCGCTGAAATCGGTTTGAATGCGGCTGGCGGTGCAGCCCAAGGGGGAACACCGGAAGCGGCAACGAAACCTGCCCCGTGGCAACCTTTCGTCGACCGTGTCGCGGCATGGAGCCCGCAACAGAAATTGGCCGCAGGCTCAGCGCTGGCGCTCGCGCTCGCAATGCTGGTCGGCGTCTGGCTCTGGTCTCAACCCGCCGATCAAGCCGTGCTTTTCTCCAACCTCGACCCCCAGGACGGCGGCGCGATCGTCGAGCAGCTCAAGCAGCAAAACATTCCTTACGAATTGGCGCAAGGCGGTAGCACCATCCTGGTCCCGGCCCAGCAGGTGCATGAACTGCGCTTGCGCTTTGCCGCGCAAGGGCTTCCGAAAGGGGGAACGGTGGGCTTCGAGCTGCTCGATCAACAAAAATTGGGGATCACCCAATTTGCCGAGCAGGTGAATTACCAGCGTGCACTCGAAGGCGAACTGGCCCGGTCGATTGCCACCCTGGCTGCGGTGACGCAAGCGCGCGTTCATCTGGCGATCCCGAAGCGGACGAGTTTTCTGCGCGATCAGCAAAAACCGACGGCGTCGGTCGTACTCCACCTCCGCCCTGGACGTTTCCTGGACGAAACTCAGATCGCTGGCATCCGCCACTTGGTCGCCTCCAGTATTCCCAACATGGATCCTGCGGACGTCTCGATCGTCGATCAAAACGGCAAATTGTTGACGATGGCGCCTGACCCCCTCTCGCAAACGCTCAGCGCCAAACAATTGGCCTATCGCCACGAACTCGAAAACCGCTACCGTGAGCGGATCGAATCGCTCTTGGCGCCCGTCGTCGGCAAACCCAATTTCCGCGCCGAAGTCTCGTTGGAGCTCGACTTCGACCGCATCGAACGGACCGCTGAGACCTATCGCCCCAACCCTGCGCCGAATCAGGCGATCCGCAGCCAAGAGATCCACGAAAAATTCGGCAACGATGCACTCCCTCAAGGCGTTCCTGGCGCGCTCACCAACCAACCCCCTGTGCCCGCCACCGCCCCGATCACCAACCCAGAAGTCCCGCCAACGGGCAGCGCTACCGGCGTGCAACGCGAACGGTCCGCAACGATCAACTATGAACTCGATCGCACCATCGAACACGTGCAAAAAGCGCAAGGCGCGATCAAGAAACTGGCCGTTGCGGTCGTCGTCAACCAGAAACGGGAAAAGACGAAAGAGGGAGAGGTCGTCATCCCGTCGGATGCCGAATTGCAACAACTGGAACAACTGGTAAAAAGTGCGTTGGGTTTCGACCCGAACCGGGGTGATACCATTACCGTTCGTGGCGTGCTCTTTTCCGATCTACCCGAGACCGACAACCGCGCGTGGTGGCAAAAACTCCTCGAAGACCCAGAAATGCTCGAAATCGTGCGCGAACTCTTGCGCTTCCTCACGGTAGTCATCGCACTCACCCTGATCTACTTCGGGGTGATCCGGCCGTTGCTCCGCGCGGTCGCACCCCCCAAAGACGAAGGAAAGACCGAAGAGGAAGCGGGAACGGCTGCTGCCTCCCATGCCGCAGGCGGTGCCGCCACTGCTGAAACGCAAGGTGGCGCACCGACTGCGCAATCCGGTAGCACCCTGGTTGGCGGGGAAGGTGGGAAAACCCCTGATGCCCTCGTCCACCTGTCGCAATTGACCCCCGCCGACCCCTTCGAAGAAAAACTGGCGACGCTGCGCGAGCTCACCCAAACCAACCCGAAACTGATGGCCAACCTGATCAAAGAGTGGCTCGAGGGTGAGGAGAAGAAGTCATGAGCGGCAAAGACAACCCGGCAATCGAAAAAGCGGCCACGTTGCTCGTCACCCTGGGGCCAAGCGAAGCCGCTGCCGTCTTGAAGCACCTGGGGCCGCGTGAAGTGCAGACCCTTGGGATGGCGATGGCCTCGCTACCACCCAAACCCCGGGAAGAAGTCGAAGCGCTCTTGGACGAAGCAATCGCCCATTTCCAGAAAGGGGCACCGATCGAACCCGATCCCGAACAAATCCGCCAAATGCTCACCCAGGCGCTCGGGGACGACAAAGCGAGCCACATCATCGGCAAGATCCTGCAGGGATCCGACACAGGGGCGATCGAAAGTCTCAAATGGCTCGACCCTGGTACCGCCGCCGACCTCATCAAGAACGAACATCCGCAGATCATCGCAACCATCCTGGTCCATCTCGACTACGATTTCGCGGGTGAAATCCTCAAGCGCTTCCCGGAACGGCTGCGCAACGACGTGATCCTGCGCATCGCAACCCTTGAAGGGGTGCAACCGCAGGCGCTCAAAGAGCTCAACGAAGCCCTTTCGGAGCTGCTCGCCAACGCCTCGTCGAGCGCGAAGGGGAAAGCCGCTGGCGGCGTGCGTCACGTTGCCGAAATCCTCAACTTCGTCGGTGCGCAGATCGAAACCGAAGTCCTGGACGCGGTGCGCGAATACGATCCCGATCTCGCGCAGCGGATCATGGACGAAATGTTCGTCTTCGACAATCTGCTGGAGATGGACGACCGCAGCATCCAGACGCTGTTGCGCGAAGTGGCGAACGATCAGCTGGTCTTGGCACTCAAAGGAGCATCGCCCGAATTGCGCGAAAAGATCTTCAAGAACATGTCGCAACGCGCTGCGGAGATGTTGCGCGAAGACCTCGAAAGCCGGGGCCCGGTGCGGGTCTCCGAAGTCGAAGCGGCACAGAAAGAGATCCTCAAAGTGGTGCGGCGACTCGCCGAAGAGGGTCAAATCATGCTCCCGAGCAAAGGGGGCGACGAAGGGTTCCTCTAATTGCGTATGAGTATCGAACGTCACCAAGCCAGCGGCCTCTATCCGCCCCTGCCCCTTCCCTCGTTCGACGAACCGGAACGCGGTGCGCGATCCGGCGGGAACGCCGTGGCGCCTCCGTCCCAGCACCCGTCCGATGCAACGCCCTACTCATCGTCCCTACCGACCGCGAGCGACCTGGAAGCGCTCATCGAATCGACACGCAAAGAGGGGTTCGACGAAGGGTACCGCGCTGGTTTCGCGCAAGGGAAAAGCGAAGGCTACCAAGCCGGGTTCAAGGAGGGACACTCGGCTGGATTCGCGCAAGGCGAAAACGAAGGGCGCGAAGCGGGCCACCAGGAAGGGTACGCTGCGGGTTTTGCTGAAGGGCAAGAAGCTGGAAAAGCGGCTGCATACGCCGAATGGTCGCCCAAGTGGGAGGCGCAAACCGATGCGCTTACGAAAATCGTTACCCAACTTTCGGCAGCCACCCAACAATTGCCGCAGCAACTCGCCGAACCGGTCACGGCGCTCGCGATCGAAATCGCCCGTGCTGTGGTGATGGAAAACCTCAGAACCCAACCGGAATCGGTCGTCGCGGTAACCCGACAGATTTTGGAAACGGAATTGCGCCGTCCCGTCACCGTGAGACTCCACCCCGACGATCACGCCCTCGTGACAAAGAACCTCACACCGTCCGAAGCCGTCCGTTTCGTCCCGGATCCGGAACTCGCCCACGGCTCCGTTTGCGTAGAGGGCGATTCGTTCCTTATCGACGGTACGGTCGCGAGCCGTTGGCGTCGAATCGTGTCGCGGCTCTACCCCACAGCAGCAACCTGGGAACCCTCCGATGACAGACGTGAAGATTGAGCTTGCAGCGCCGCTTGCGCAGATGCTGGCGACCTTGACCGAAGAGGTCAAAACGACGTCGGCACTTACCCCAACCGGTAAGCTCACCCGCGTGAGCGGCCTCATCCTCGAAGCAGAGGGGATCCGCTTGCCGGTTGGCGCCACCTGTCGCGTGGCACTGGCCGATGGAGCCAGCGCGGAAGCCGAAGTGGTCGGCTTTCGTGACGAGACGCTCTACCTCATGCCCACCGAACCCCTCTACGGCGCGATGCCAGGAGCTGCAATCACCGTTGCCGATTCCCCCCCATTGCCACTTCGTACCGACCGCATCCTTCATCCCAAACGCCGTCGCACCGACCGCGCCAAGCACCTTCCGGTCGGCACTGGGCTCTTGGGCCGGGTCGTCGACGGTAACGGCCGCCCCCTCGACAACCGCGGTCCGCTCCTCGACGTCGTGCCCCGCTCGCTTGCCGCCCGCCCGATCAATCCGCTCGAACGCAAGCCGATCACCCAACCGATCGACGTCGGTATCCGCGCGATCAACGGATTGCTCACCGTCGGCTCTGGGCAACGCATCGGCCTATTTGCCGGAACGGGGGTCGGTAAATCGGTCCTGTTGGGGATGATGGCCCGGTACACGGACGCCGACGTCGTCGTGGTCGGACTGATCGGCGAACGCGGTCGGGAGGTGCGGGAATTCATCGACGACATCCTGGGACCCGAAGGGCTGGCACGCGCCGTGGTTGTCGCCGCACCTGCCGATGCCAATCCGCTCGTGCGCATCCAAGGCGCGACCTATGCCACGACCATCGCAGAGGCGTTTCGCGAACAGGGACTGCGCGTCCTCTTGATCATGGATTCGCTTACCCGTTTCGCGATGGCGCAGCGCGAAATCGCGCTGTCGATCGGTGAAGCGCCGGTGACCAAAGGGTATCCCGCGTCGGTTTTCGCTCGCTTGCCCGCACTGGTGGAACGCGCTGGCCAAGGGCGAGAAGGCGAAGGCGCGATCACGGCGTTCTACACGGTTCTCACCGAAGGCGACGACCTTCAAGACCCGATTGCCGACGCCGCGCGCGGCATCCTCGACGGGCACATCGTGCTCTCCCGCGAACTCGCCGACGAAGGGCACTATCCGGCGATTGCGATCGACCAATCGATCTCACGGACGATGCCGCAAGTGGTCACCCCCGAACAACTCAAACTGGCGACGCGCTTCAAAAGGCTTTGGTCCCGCTACCGCAACGCGCGTGACCTCCTCTCGGTGGGCGCGTACCAGAAAGGAAACGATCCGGAACTCGACGAAGCGATCGCGCGACAACCGGCACTGGCACGCTTCCTGCAACAAGGAATGCGGGAACGCGCGACGTTCGAAAGCACCGTGCAACAACTGGCTGACGTGTTGGCATGACCCAACGGCAAACCCTCACGACGCTCCGCGACCTTTTGGCAGAAGCGGAAACCCGTGCTGCGCAACGGTTCGGCGCCGCGAACCAGGCGTGCGCCGAAGCGCAAAGGAAGCTGCAGACGCTCGAACAGTTCCGTGACGAATATCGCGATAAGTACCGTGCAGCGCTCGAGCGCGGTGACCCGTTTGCGCTCCTTGAGAACCTGCGCCAGTTCCTGGCGCGGCTCGATCAAGCGATCAACTTGCAAACAGACGCAGTAGCGCACGCCGCGCAAGAAGTGGAGCAGGCCCGCGCGGCGTGGCAAGCGGCGATGGGCAAACGCAAAGCGTTCGACCTATTGCTCGCACGACAAACCGCCGCCGAAAAAGCGCAGGAAGAGAAGTCGGCACAAAAATTGCTCGACGAATGGGCAAGCCTGCGTGCGATTCGCACGCACGACAAGGGAGGAACCCACCGATGAGTATCGCTGCAACCACAAGCCCTGTGATCCAGAACTTGCGTCCAGGAAACCGCGCTGCTGCCGGTGAGGCATCGAGCGGAGTTGGCCAAGCCACTCCGGAAAATGTCCTTTCGGTTTTTGCGCAACTCTTGAAACGCACAAGCGCCACCCCGAACGCCGAAAACAGCGCCAACTCTGGCACCCACCGGGCCGAACCGAGCGGACCCGAAGGAGCGTCGAATCCCGAAAACCCGGATTCGACGCAACTTGCACAAGCGCTTGCGCAATGGCTCGCCACCTGGATTGCTGCGCAGCATAAATCCACTGCGCAACAGGGATCGACCCAACCTTCCGAACCGGACGCACCGGCAACAGCCAGCGCGACACTTTTTGCCGCGAGCAACGACAGCGCGGCGAAACTTGCCGCGATGCTTTCCGCGCTTTCTGCGCAAACAGAAGTGCAAGGCGTGCCGCTCCTGAAACAGATCCAGCAGATGCTGGAACAGCAAAATGCAGCGCTTGCGGTACAAGATGTACAGCCCAGTGAATCCAACGAAAACAACGCCGCAATGGCGCACCTGCGCCAAACCCTCGCGCAACTTTTTGCCGACGACCGTGCGTTGCGCGAACGGTTCCTGACCCTGCTGCGTGCGCACGAAGCCGCGCAAGGGTGGCGTGAAGCTGCAGCGCTACTAGAAAATGCCTTGCCTGGAAAAGGCGCTGCCGTACTTGGTAACGTGCCCGCACTGCCCCTTGGTTTGGCGCAATGGCTCGCGAACCTCGACATCGATACCGAACCTACATCGACCTTGTCCTCGGGCGTTGCCGAAACCCCGCTGTGGCAACGCCTGTTACGGGAGTGGCGGCAAAGCGACGGAGATGGTGCGCCCCCCACAGCGCTTTCGGCGCTTCTGAAACCCGCTGACAGTCCGAATATGCGCATTGAAAAGCTGACGGCGCCACTGATGCCGAACGATGCGCAGCCCGCTGACGCGCTTGAGACACAGCGCACCGTGATCGAAGATAAACTGGGGCTGGAAAAGCGCCTGACGCAAGCCTCAGGGAATGCAGACTCCCTGGCGCGTGCGGATGGTCGATTGGCTGAAAACCCATTCGCGACACCCGGTGCATCGACGGTGCCACGCGCCGCATTCGAAACGATTCGCTCCCCGTTAAACCAACCGGCGCAATGGGCGATGGAAACCGCAGAACGTCTCGTCTGGCACGCCGGACAAGGGGTGCATAAAGTGGAACTCCAACTCAATCCACCCCATTTGGGGAGACTCGAAGTATCGCTGCAACTCAACCAAGACCACCTTACCGCGCACTTCGTCGCCGCGACCCAAGCAGCGCGGGATGCGCTCGACCAGGCACTACCGCGGCTCCGGGAGCTCTTACAACAGTCCGGCATCCAGCTCGGCCAATCGAGCGTTTCCAGTAACGGCGCCGATCACGGCGGCTCGACGCCGTGGGAAAACCCCCAACACGCACGCAGCGCCTGGCCGAGCGAATCGGCGCTGAGCACATCGGTTCTCACCATGCAGCCGGAATCGTCCCGCCCGCCGCTGCTGTCGCCCACCGTTCGTGCTGGCCGCAACGCATTTGACGCATGGGCGTGATTACGCCGCTTTTCGGGCGCTTTTTTCCCTTCGGGTGCGCGATAATTCGGTTATGATGGTCTCTGACGAAAGGAGAGCAACCCATGGCGAAAGAGGCACCCAAAGAGGAAAATGGCCAAGAAGCGGCTCCGGCGAAATCGGGCAAAGGCAAACTCGTCATCATTTTGCTGATCGTCTTGATCATCCTGTTGCTTTCGGGCATGGGGTTCATGGCTTTTCTGCTGCTCAAAAAGAAAGGGGGTGACAGCCACGGCGACGAGGCCGCAGCGGTCGAACACGCGCAACCGGCTGCCAAACAGAACGCCCCTGCCGCACCACCGCCCGTCGTCGTCGACCCCGGAAAGCCGCCCGTTTTCATCTCGCTCGATCCCATCGTCGTCAATCTCGCACCCGGCGAAGGCGAACGTTACCTGCAAGTAGTGATCGTGCTGCGCGTTGCCGACCAACAATTCGACGCGGCGATCAAGCAGTTCATGCCGGAGATCCTCCACCGCGTCAATCTGCTCCTCTCCAGCAAATTGCCTTCCGAACTTGCGACACCGAAAGGGCGGGAAGAGTTGGCGATGGACATTCGCGACACGATCAACCAAGTGCTGGGCTACCCGCCGCGCCCGCGTGACATGCAGCAACTGGGCCCCAGCGGCCCAGTTCAGGCGGTGCTCTTCCGCTCGTTCATCATCCAGTAACACCACAGGGGGGTTTCGTGGACAGTTCCTCCGAATTTCTCTCGCAAGAAGAGGTCGACGCGCTCCTGCGGGGCGTGACCGGCGAGGAGGATGAGCCGGAAACCCCCACCGAAGAGGAAGAAGGGGGGATTCGCCCCTACAACCTCGCCACCCAGGAGCGGATCGTTCGTGGGCGCATGCCCACGATGGAGCTCATCAACGAACGGTTCGCCCGCTACCTTCGGGTCGGTCTCTTCAACTTCGTTCGCCGCAACATCGAGGTTTCGGTCGGCGCGCTTCACGTCCAAAAATATGGCGAATTCCTGCGCAATCTGGTGATCCCCACCAACCTCAACCTCGTTCAAGCCAAACCGTTTCGTGGCAACGGCTTGATCGTGATGGAACCCAACCTGATCTTCCTCATCGTCGATATCCTCTTCGGCGGTGACGGCCGCTTCCATACCCGCATCGAAGGTCGGGATTTCAGTCCCACCGAACAGCGCATCATCCTGGGGCTCCTCAACGTCATCTTCGAAGACTACCAGCGGGCATGGGCGCCGGTCTATAAAATCAAACTCGGCTACGTCCGCTCCGAGATGAACCCGCAATTTGCCAGCATCGCCACGCCGTCGGAAATCGTCGTCGCGTCCCAGTTCGTGCTCGATCTGGGCGTCGGCCAGGCCAACCTCCACGTCTGCTGGCCCTATTCGATGCTGGAACCGGTACGCGATCTCCTCTACTCGACGATGCAAAGCGACCAGATGACGCACGACTCGCGCTGGACACGGAACCTAGCGCGGCGGCTTGTCGAAGCCGAAGTGACGCTCAATGCGGTCTTGGGTCACGGGCAACTGACGTTGGGCGATCTGGTCGATCTGCGCGTCGGTGACGTGATCCCGATCGAAATCCCGGAGCTGGTTACCGTTTATAGCGACGGCGTTCCGGTGATTCGGGGCCATTACGGAACGCGGAACAAACACTATGCGGTGAAAATCCACCACTTCGTAGCCGAAGAGGAACCGCCAGACGAGCCGCCAAACGGCACGCCGCAGGAAGTGGATGAGCCAGCCGAAAGCACCGAGGAGTAAAGGCCATGGTCGATGAGAACAAAACCCCGCAAGAGCCGGAACAAGAGACAACGGCAAGCGAAGAAGAGGTCACGCCGGACGATTGGGAAGCGGCGATGCAAGAGCAGGCCGCGCAAGAAGCCGCTTCCGAAGGCAAAAACGGCGAAGGCGGCGTCGATGAAGCGGCGCTTGCCGACGAATGGGCTGCCGCGCTTGCCGAACAGGAAGGCGGTGCGTCTGCCGAAGAAAGCCCTTATGCCGCGAAACCCGCGAAAGAGCTGTTCCCCGATTTCGGCGGCCCAAACCAGAAAGTTGAAAACCTCTCCGATTTTCAGATGATCATGGACATCCCGGTCCAGATCACCGTCGAACTGGGCCGCACCAAAATGCCGATTCGCAACCTCCTGCAGTTGGCGCACGGCTCGGTGATCGAGCTCGACGGCCTGGCGGGTGAGCCGATGGACGTGCTCGTCAATGGCACGTTGATCGCGCAGGGTGAAGTCGTGGTCGTCAACGAGAAATTCGGGATTCGCCTCACCGATATCATCACCCCCGCGGAGCGGATGCGTAAGCTCCGCGGCGGATGATCGTGATTGCTCCGGCGCGCCGATTGCCGGCCGCGCAGCGTTGAACGTAAGCCGTACCCGCGGCCGGTTTGGCGTTATCCAACCAACAACCGGTTGACGCGCTTGACGAAGCCGGCGGGATCTTCGAGCGCGCCGCCTTCGGCCAGGAGCGCCTCTTCATAGAGCAGTTGCGCCCATTCGGCGAACGCATCCCCTTCGCTGCTGGCTGCCCGCGCAAAAAGGGGATGGTCGACATTGACCTCGAGCACCGGTTCGACCGCGGGCGCTTTTTGCCCCGCCGCCTCCAGAATGCGCTTCAAGTGCAGCGTCATGCCCCCTTCCTCGACCACCAGGCACGCAGGAGATTCGGTCAGCCGTGCCGAAGGGCGCACCGCCTTCACTTTGCCTTTGAGTGCCTCCTCCAGCCGCTTGAGCGTCGCGTCGTGCGTCTTCGCAGCGCTCTCCACCGCGGTTTTTTCCGCGTCATCGAGCGCTTCGATTTCGTCCGCGCCCCGCGTGACGCTCACCAAGGGCTTGCCTTGGTATTCGGTGAGGTAACCCGTCCACCACTCGTCGATCCGGTCGGTAAGGAGCAGCACCTCGATCCCTTTCTTCTTGAAGAGCTCAAGGTGGGGGCTATGACGCGCCGCCGCGAGCGAATCGGCGGTGAGGTAGTAGATCTTCGTCTGCCCCTCCTTCATCCGCGCCAGATAATCGTCGAGAGAGACGGTCGGCTCGTCCCCTTCACTTGCCGTGGAGACGAACCGCAACAGCGCGGCGATTTTCTCGCGGTTGGCGTGGTCCTCACCGATCCCTTCTTTGAGGACACGTCCGAACGTTTTCCAGAAGGTGGCATATTTCTCCGGTTCGTTCTTCGCCAGCTGCTCCAGCAAGCCCAACACCCGCTTGGTGATCCCGCCGCGAATCGCGTCGAGCGCTTTGGCCTCTTGCAGCATTTCCCGAGACACGTTGAGCGGCAGATCCGCAGCATCGACCACCCCGCGCACGAAGCGCAAATAGTGCGGCAAGAGCCGCTCCGCGTCCTCCATGATGAACACGCGCTTGACGTAGAGCTTCACGCCATGACTCGGTTTCGGGTCCCAGAGATCGAACGGCGCGTGCTTCGGCAGGTACAGTAGGAGCGTATATTCGTGTTTCCCCTCCACTTTGGCATGGAGCCACGCGAGCGGCTCGTCGAAGTCGTGTGCCACGTGGCGGTAGAAGTTGCGATACTCTTCGTCGGTGATCTCACTCTTTGCGCGTGCCCAGAGCGCCGTTCCCTGGTTCACCTGCTCCCATTCGCCGGTTCGACGGTATTCGCCCTTCTCCTTGTCCCACTCCTCTTTCGGCATCAAGATCGGCCAGAGGATGTGCTCCGAATACTTGTGGATGAGCTCAGTGAGCCGCCAACGGGAAAGGAAATCACGCGCCTCCTCTTTCAGATGGAGGATCACTTCGGTACCGCGCTCGGCACGCGTCAGCGGCGCCACCGTGTACGCAGACGCCTCATCGCCGCTCAACGTACAGCGCCACTCGACACCGCTTTCTGGCGGCAAGCCCGCTTTACGGGTACGCACCGTGACCGAATCGGCAACGATGAACGCGGAATAGAACCCGACGCCAAACTGCCCGATCAGCAGCGAATCTTTCTGCGCGTCGCCAGAGAGGTTGCGGAAAAACGCTTTTGTCCCGGAGCGGGCGATCGTCCCCAGGTTTTCGATCACCTCGGTTTCGCTCATCCCGATCCCGTTGTCGCGCACGGTGATCGTTCCTGCGGCTTTGTCATAATCGACCCAAATCTTGAGCTCGCCCGAACCTTCGTAGAGCTCTGGGTTCGTTGCCGCTTCGAACCGCAGTTTGTCATTCGCGTCCGAGGCGTTCGAAATCAGCTCGCGCAAAAAGATTTCGGGGTTCGAATAGAGCGAATGGACCACCAGGTGCAGCAGTTCCTGCACCTCGGCCTGAAACGGGAGCGTTTTACCCGCGGGTTGCGCCTGACTCGTCACCGTTTCGTTCGCGTTCATCACCAAACACTCCTTGTTCGACTCATTCATACCCGATACTGCACATCGACGATCTCGAGCACCCGCACCCCACCGGGAACGGGAACCCGAACCTCGTCACCCACTTCGCGCTTCAAAAGCGCTTTGGCAAGCGGAGAAATCCAGCTGATCTTCCCTTCACTCGGGTTGGCTTCGTCCACACCAACGATCTGCCAGGTCTCTTCCGTCTCGGTTTGGACGTCATAAACCGTCACCGTCGCGCCGAAATAGACGCGGTCGGTGGCTTCCCGCGCCGCCGGATCGACCACTTCGGCGCTTTCCAACCGTTTCGTGAGATAGCGTATGCGGCGATCGATCTCACGCAAGCGCCGTTTGCCGTAAATGTAATCGCCATTTTCGGAGCGGTCGCCGTTGCCTGCGGCCCACGCGATCACCTCCACGAGGCGCGGTCGCTCGACTTTCACCAGATGCTCGAACTCATCGCGCAACGCCCGATAACCCGCCGGCGTCATATAGTTCTTGAAACCGGCCACTGCGGCTACCTCCGGCACTTCGAGATCCTCTGCTTCGTCCGACTCCTTGACGAACGCTTTGCTCATCGGTGTTACTCCGGCCAGGAAAGGGTCAAAACCACCGGCTGATGGTCACTGGCAGCAGTCTCCGTGCATACCTCAACCGCTACCACCTGTGCCACCAAATCGGGCGTCACCCACGCGTAATCGCAACAGTACGGGTGGTCCGGCCACGGTGCGCCGTGCAAACCCACCGTATGCGCATGGGGCTTGCCGGGGTGCGCGACCGTCCACGCGTCGACCCAGCGGTTTCCCGCTGCCAACGCGCGATATTCTGGGGATTGTGGCGAAAAATTCAAGTCCCCGACGAGTACGGCGGGCGGCACAATCCCCTTTCGGCTCCCTCCTGCCTGAGCGTCGCCGGTCTGCGCCTCCCCGCTGGGCACCGATTCCACGACCATACGTTTCAGGGCTTCGACCTGCGCCATCCGCTGTCGCGCACAGTAATATTCGAGGTGGGTTCCCACCACCGTGAGCATCCGCCCCGCGATCGCGACTTCCGCGACCACCGCGGTACGCGGCAACCATTTTGCTGTGGTGGCCGGAGGCGCCGGGAGCGCAACCGACCGCCACGCCCGAATCGGATGGCGGCTTCCCAGCCAATTGCCGAAGCGTTTGCGCCGCCCGTCGCTGCGCGCGGTGTCGATCCCCGGCGCATAACACCCCGCGTACTCAGGAAGGGCGGCGGCCAGAATCGCCACCTGGTCGGCATCGTCGTTGTCGGGTAACTCCGGGTAGTGCTGTGCCACCTCCTGCAGGACGACGATATCGGGCGCAATGCGGCGTATTTCCGCAATGATCCGATGCCAATCGACCCGGCAATCGGCGCCTCGACCCCACTGGACGTTCCAACTCATTATCGTGACAGCGTTTTTCATTTTCGCCCCCGATTACATATATAGCGCCTATATTATTCTTTGATCACTATCCCTAGTGCCTTCCGGGTTGACAGCCCGCATTGTCGACGCTAGACTGGTTCACCGATCCTTTGCTCGACCTTTTTGTCGTTCGATTATCTTGGGAGCAAACCACCATGTCTACCCGTGCCACGGCAAAACCGACCGTTGCCAACCTTCCCCCGCAAGAGATTTCGTTGGAAGTCTTGTTAGAGAAGTACGCCAAAGACGGCGAGCGCTCGATCGAAGATGTTCGTCGTCGGGTGGCACGGGCGCTTGCGAGCGTCGAACAAGAGAGAAGCCGTAAGCATTGGGAAGAACGTTTCCTCTGGGCCCAAGAAAACGGCTTCATCCCTGCTGGCCGCATCAACAGCGCCGCGGGTACGAAACTGCAAGCGACCCTCATCAACTGCTTCGTGCAACCGGTAGGCGATTCGGTCACCGAAGTGGAAGATGGCTACCCTGGAATTTACACCGCGCTTGCCCAAGCCGCAGAGACGATGCGCCGTGGCGGCGGTGTCGGGTACGATTTTTCCCGCATTCGCCCGCGGGGGGCGCGCGTCAAAGGAACGCAATCGAACGCTTCTGGCCCGGTCTCGTACATGCGCGTCTTCGACCGTTCGTGTGAAACGGTGGAATCGGCTGGCGCGCGGCGCGGTGCGCAGATGGGGGTGCTGCGCTGCGACCACCCCGACATCGAAGAGTTCATCCACGCGAAAGACCACGGCGATCTCACCAATTTCAATATCTCCGTGGGCGTGACCGACGACTTCATGCGCGCCGTCGTCGAAGACCGCGAAGTGGAGCTCGTCCATAAGGCGGAACCGGGCGAAGAGTACCTGGCCCAGGGCGCGTACCAACGAGAAGACGGGCTTTGGGTCTACCGCAAAGTGCGGGCGCGCGACCTGTGGGACCAGATCATGCGCTCCACTTACGATCACGCTGAACCGGGGGTGCTCTTCATCGACCGGATGAACGCCGACAACAACCTCTATTACTGTGAGCGGATCGAAGCGACCAACCCCTGCGCCGAACAACCCCTTCCCCCTTATGGGTGCTGCGACCTCGGGTCGATCAACCTCACCCTTTTCGTGCGCGATCCCTTCACCGAAAAGGCGCGTTTCGACTTCGCCGCGTTCGAAGAGGTGGTCGGCGTTGCGATTCGCATGCTCGACAACGTCTTGGACGTCACCCATTGGCCGCTCCCGGAGCAGCACCGCGAAGCGATGAGCAAACGCCGAGTAGGGCTCGGGTTTACCGGGCTTGGGGACGCGCTCATCATGCTGCGGCTCAAGTACGACAGCGAAGAAGCGCGGCAAATGGCAGCCAGCATTGCCGAACGGATGCGCGACGCCGCTTATCTCGCAAGCGTGGAGCTTGCGAAAGAGCGCGGGGCGTTTCCGCTCTTCAACCCCGATCTCTACCTCACTGGCGGCAATTTCGCCTCGCGGCTACCCGAAGCGATCAAAGCGGAGATCCGCAAACACGGCATCCGCAACTCGCACCTCCTGTCGATCGCTCCTACCGGCACGATTTCGCTTGCGTTTGCCGACAACGCCAGCAACGGGATCGAACCGCCCTTCTCCTACACCTACACGCGGCGCAAACGGCAACCGGACGGCACCTTCAAAGAGTATCCGGTGGAAGACCACGCGTGGCGCCTCTACAAGCACCTGGGGGGTGACGTCAACAACCTGCCGGAATACTTCCGCTCCGCGCTCGAAATCTCCGCAAAAGACCACGCCGCGATGGTCGCAGCAGTAGCACCCTTCATCGACACCTCGATTTCGAAGACGGTGAACGTCCCCGAAGACTACCCGTACGAGGATTTCCAAGACCTTTATTTGGTGGCGTGGCAATCGGGCCTCAAAGGGCTGGCGACCTACCGCCCCAACTCGGTTCTGGGGGCGGTGCTTTCGGTCGAACCGAAGAAAGCCGAAACCCAAAGCGGAGCGACCGCAAACGCCGAAGCGATCGCGTTTGCCGATGCCAACCGGCGGCTTTCGCTCGCGAAGCTTCCGGCCCCGGTTCTTGCGAGCCTGCGCTGGCCGGGCCGTCCGGAGCTTCCCGACGGCAACCCGGCGTGGTGCTACATGCTCAACACCCCGGAAGGGGAGTTCGCGCTCTTTGTCGGCCACATCGAACAAGAGCAAGGGGCATTCCCGTTCGAAGTGTGGGTCAATGGCGCGAACCAGCCACGGGGCCTTGGGGCGGTTGCGAAAACGCTTTCGATGGACATGCGCGCCAACGACCGCGCCTGGCTCAAGATGAAACTCGACACCCTGGCGACGATCGCGAGCGACAAAAGTTTCGAAATGCGCTTTCCGCCAAACGGCGAACCGCGGCGCTTTCCCAGCGTCGTCGCAGCGTTTGCCGAAGTGATCCGCTACCGCTGTGAGCGTCTGGGCGCGTTTGCCGACCTCGACGCCGGTGAAGGACTTTTCGGCAGCCACACGCCAGTAGTCGATTGCCTCTTTTCGCGCCATGAGCCGCGCACCGGTGCCGACGGGACGCTCTCCTGGACCGTCGACGTACAAAACCCCACCACCGGTGACGACTTCGTGCTCGGCCTCAAAGAGATCACCCTGCCGGCGCCCGACGGCAACGGCACCGTCACCCGCCCCTACGCCGTCTGGCTCGCCGGCAACTATCCGCGCGCGCTCGATGGGCTCACCCGTATTCTGTCACTCGACATGCGGGTGATCGACCCGGCGTGGATCGGGATGAAGCTGCGCAAACTGCTCAACTACCCCGAACCGCTCGGCGACTTCATCGCGTTCGTGCCGGGCGAGCGGCGGCAGACGAACTATCCGAGCACCGTCTCGTATGTTGCACAACTCATCATCCACCGCTACGCAATGCTGGGCATTCTCGACGAGCGTGGCTACCCGGTGCAAGAGATGGGTTTGATGCAACAGCCGCACCGCGACGACGAACCGCAGTTGATGCAGGGCAAACGCTGCCCCGAATGCGGCAACCAGACGATGATCCGCAAAGACGGCTGCGACTTCTGCACCGCGTGCGGCGCGGTGGGGGCGTGCGGCTGAAGCGCACGGTTCAACCCAACGCTTCGCTTTCCCGCGGGCGGTCGAAACGACCGCCCGCGGGGCGTTTCACACACCGGCTCGTTTTTTCATCGGCTCCAACACCCCGCAGTGGTGGGAGAACGCACCCCAGCTTGGTTGAGCGTCAGCGTGCCGCACGAATCACTTGCCTGCGCCCCCTGCGGCACCGCCTGGAGCGTAAAGGTGGTTGCGGTGGGGTTGCCCGAAAAGGAAAAGGTATAGTAGTCGGCCAGATCTTGACGGCACTGCGTGTTGGGAAGCGACACAGCAGTGCCGCTGCTGTCTTGGTCATACCGCAAGTTGGTGGTGTAAAAGCGCTCCATCCACTGCGCAAGCTCCACCAAACACCCTTGCGCCGCCGAACGGCGGGTTTTGAGCACGTGGTTGCGGTAACTCGGGTAAGCGATCGCCGCCAGGATCCCGATGATCACCACCACCACCATCACTTCGATGAGGGTGAAGCCGCGGTTCTTTCGATCACCCAATATCATGCTGTTCCTCTCAATTTTCTAAAATGATCTCACGCCAAGAAATTCGCCCTTTGAATGGTTGAACCCCCACGTTGATCCGCACAGACTCCACCGTTCCCCTCGAGCCGCCTACAACCAGGCGATCACCCACGATCACCGGCTCGCTCGGCATGCCAACACCCAAGTCGACCCCACCAATCGGCTTATCGTTGAGCGTGTCATCCGAAAAATCCTTGTTGTCATTGAGGTCGAAGAAACCGTAGGTCAGACGCCCGCCGGTAAAGGGGTTGATCGCATTGTCGAAACCATCCCCACCGGGTAGACAGGGATCGCTCTTGGGAATGATAGAACTGGCGATCAATACCGGCTCCGCGCCGGTAAAGAGCTTCGATGCGGTCACGATCCGTTCCCCGGGCCGCGTCGTAAAATCGACGAACCAGCCCTTTTTGCCAACCATATCACCTGCAGAAGCCGCGCCAAAGGTCCGAACCGGTTTCCCGTCAAAGGTTCCTTCGCTCTCGATCGATCGCTGCTTCAGATCAGAGCGACCGGTAATTGGCGTCCCCTCATCGATCAGCCCGTACCAACTTTGCACCTGGGTATCACCAGGGTCGCCGCTCCGGAAATAACTCCCTGTACCAAAGAAGAGATAACGCTTGTTGTAATTGGGATCGTCTGGTACCGGATTCACCGCAACCGTAATCTGTGCGGTAATCGGCTGCGGGTTCCCAGCAGAATCCATCGCGACAAAGAAAGGTTGTGGGGTTGCCCCACTCATGAAAGCCGACTTCCACTGGTTGGTATTCGTACTGCTGACGTCGAACTTCCAAACGTTTCCTTTGAGGTCACCAGCGTAAATCACATCCACATCGCCGTCGTTATCTTCATCGACCACCGCGGGCGGAGCCAAACCATTGTCGCCCGCGACCCCTGTGTCGATCTTTTTGATCACCGCCCCTGTCGCTAGATCGAAAATATACAAAACGGCCTTGCCGCTCGTGGAGTTGTAGCCATTGCCGACGATAACCGCCCAGTCCCCATTGTTCATTTTTGCGATCACCGAGCGGCCGAGCATATAGCCAAGGTCGGGATCGCCGTTGCAGGCGACGACCGTGCCGCCGCTGTCGAAGCACTCCCATTTGACGTCGACTGGCGAAAACCCGTTTGGGTTCGTGACATCAAGCCCAAACAGTCCCTTGCCGCCGCGGCCCAAAGTGGCTACTAAGTAATTCTTACCATCCGTTTGACTGCGGTTTGAAACAACGATATCGCCGTCGACGAAATAGTCGTGGGTATAGGTGGGCTGACTCAGGTTTTTGAGTTTGGAAATCAGGGCACTGGGGATGTAGGCAAACAGTTCCTCTCCCGACGAGGCGTTGAAGGCGTGCAACATGCCGTCGTTGGCGCCCACATAAACCGTATCGGTGTCTTTGACGTAGAAGGGCGAGGAGTGAACGATATCGCCTAAAATGTTGTTCATCGCGCGGTTGCGCAGCGTCCCGCCGTTTTGCAATTCCTTGCTGCGCTCGCCGCGCAGGAAGTCGAGCACATCGGCGCTGCCAAGTGCGGTTTGATCCGCAGATGAAAGATTGCTCCAGAAAAACTCGACGGCATTGCCCCCCGAGCGGGTATAAATCTTTCGTGCTGACGGAGCAGGAATGTGTTCCGATGCTTTCCAGGTGGGTGTGGCGCCAACACCTGAACTGCTGATTGGATAAGCAAGGAGGTCGCCGGACCAGATCCCGCTATTGAACAACGCTTGAAAAATCAACGATTCATTGGCAAATTGGGTCGAATTCGCCGTCACGTTACTGGCCGAACCCGATTTCTCCAAAATGTTACTAAACGCCCGCTCTAACCCTTTGACCAGCTTACTGGGTTCAGAGACAAACACATAGTTGTCTGGCATACCATCGCCGTCGACATCCCACTCGGCGGGCAAATCGGGACGATTGTTGCCATTCAAATCGGTAAATCCGCCATATTTCCCGGCAAGGTAGAGCATGTTACGGTTGCCGCTGAGGGGATTAAGGGAATATTCTTGGGTATCGATGAAAAAGCTATTGAGACTCTGTTTCCCGGGAAGATCCGGGCGCAAATCGGTCGTATTGGCGTAATAGGCAAGCCCCGAAATGTAGTACGAATTTTGTTTTGGGGCATAAGGACAGGTTCCCATCACCTGGGCTAGGTTAGTAACCGTAACGCTTTTTCCGTTGTTGCAGTTGCCAGCGTTGCTGGAAACCCCGAAAACGTATCCCACCGTATCGCTGCCGGTTGCGTTGATCTGTGTCCAGGTGGTATGAAGACCTTCCATCTCACCAACTTGCTGAGTCAGCGTGGAGACGTTGATCGAGGAATCGGGATTGCTGGGCTCGCCGCAGTCGTTAGCGGTGAAACTAGCCGGCATTCCCGGTTGTTTTGCCTTGTCGCAGGTAAAAAAGGTGCCGGGGATCTTTTTGTCGAGCCAGGGGTTGGCGTCGTTGATCGCGACGACGAAGTTCTTCTGACAAGAAAACTGGATCGGATCGTTCCAGGTCGTGTAGATCGGAAAACTTCCCCCCGGCGCGCCCGCTGCGTATTCGGGTGTGGGCGGAAGTTTTTTGAAGTAGCGGATCACTTCGTAAAACATCTCGCCGATCGGATCGTACGATTTGTAGCCGTCGCGGTGGAAGCGGTTGATATAGTTGATCACCCCACTCCAGCCACCCGAGGCCCCCAAGGGGTTTGGATAAATCTGTCCGGTTGCGGGATTGATTTCTTTGGCGGCATTGGCCACGAGGTTGCCGCTCGCATCCATCTGCTTCTCGCCCACATAGCGCATCGGCGCGCGTAGCACCCCGCCATCGCGGGATTTGGAGTTGTCGTTGGTATAGGCAAAGACGCCAAAGCGCATCTTGTCGGCATAGCGCTGGATGAGCCCCTCAGGCTTGTAGACGGTGGTGCCGCCACTGGTATAACCCTTGCAATTGGCTTCCAGCCCTTTGCCCGGAACACAGACCTTGACCTTGACATTAAAAGTGCCTTTATTACTCCCCCCGTAACTGGTCCCAGCCTTGAACTGATATCCGCCAGCACTGTGGTTGGTGATATACAAGGGACCTGACCAGGGCGTGTATCCCTTTGCATTGGCGATGTATTTGACCGGGAACCAGCTTGCGTTGTCAATAGCTCTTGCACGCTGTAACACGGTCTGGGTCGTGTCATCAATCTCACGATCCCCCCCAGTCATCGTCCAGATGAACAGATCGATGGCAGTCATCGTCGCCCAATTGAGAAAATTGCCGCTCCATTTGGCGCTGTCGCTGCAGGTGTGGTTGGGCAATGAGGCAGCGCCACCGGGAAGGAAAATGCCACCACTCTTACTGTAGCTGTAGCATTTGTTGGGATCGAAAATGCCCAGATACGTGTAACTGGGGAAGAAGCAAGCGCCAACTTCGACTATATTACCATTATCATCCACCTGGTTTCTGCCCGTGCACCCCGGAGGATTGCCCGCCTGATCGGCGTAAGCGGCCCCTCCCATAGGGGTTTCCACCGACATATCGATCATCACATTGGCAAAAGCCGAAGTCGACACGAAAGGCGGGACGTTTGGGATCGTTGCTGCCAAGGACTCACTTAGCCAGATGATGCCCAAAAGGAAAAGCACTTTGCGCATTTTGCTCTCCTTCAATCCGTCGCATACACCGACTGCAGCATCACCGTCGCCCGCCCCGTCCCCGGATTGCTGCGCGCGGTAATGCGGTAGCGCTTGCAGTTTTTGGGATCGGAAGAGCCACCGTCGGTGCAGGGGAAGTTAGAGCCGAGATATTCCACGAAATACTGCGGGGTACCCGCGAGCCCTCCCAAGCTCACACTGGCATTGGCCCAGCCGGTAAAGTTCGATGCTTTCCAGCGCTCAGGGCAGTCTTTGTCCGGTGTTGGACACAGGCCGTTCACACAGTTGTTGATGGCCGAGGGCGACGTAGGGCAACTGTTGTCGGCATCGGTATAGCTGGGAAACCCGCTGTTGGGCGGAACGGTTTTCGACTGCGCCTCGGCCACCGCTTCGCCGACCCTTAGGGCAGCTTCAGCCGCTTGCAGGGCAAGGTTGCGGTCGAAAGTATTGGCAGCCATTTTTTCTTCCAGCGCTACGGTTTGGATGCCCGCGACCCCGAGCAAGGTAACGAGGACGAGCAGCACCAAGGCAACAATCAAAGCCGCACCCGATTGCTTTCTCATGGCACGCGATTTCTCAAGTTGACCACGGTGTACCATTTGCGCTCGACAGGTTGCAGGTCGGTGCCGACTTTTTCTAGAGTTTGAAAGGTAAACTCGACCCTTGCAGCAACCACGTTCTTCCAATCAGGTAAGCCGTCGCCGTCGTAATCGGGCACGGCATTGGCGTCGCGGTATTGGGAGTCCAAGCCGCCGCTTGGATTGCGGGCAAGGTATTGAATTTGCATATCGCTGATGCCTTCGGCGACTTCTTCGGCAATGCCTCCTGCCGTGCCGTTATTGTTTTGCAGCTTGAGGCGGTAGAGCGAGCGTCCTGCTGGTTCGTTGCAATTCGCTCTGCCGTTACAGCCGATATACCAGGCGTTCGCGGAGAGCTTGCTGATGAAACCCCCGCTGGTGAATGGATAACTGGGAGGGTCAGGGTTACCAGGAGGTTGCCCACAATTGGGGGGTACTGGATAACCGAGATATTTGCTGCAGTTGCCTGGGGAAACTGAGCTACCGGTGTTGTGGACGATGGTGTCGTTGCTCGAATTGGCATTTGTCGTCTGAAAAATCGCCGCCTGTTTGTAATCGCACACCAAGAGGATATCGCCATCGACGATCCCGTGGGTGGTGGTATTGACTTTGAATTGGGCAGAGGTGGGCTGGTGGTCTGTGATATACACCCCATCATTGGCCGTACCACTATGTACGATGACGGCGTCTGTGCCTGATGCGCGATCAGCGGCACCAGCGCCAAATGCCTTGGGGAATGTGTTGTCTGTGCCCTCGAAACCGTGGATGCCGTCACCCCAGTTCGACCACCAGCTGCCGGCAGCGCCGTTGAGCACGTTGGCGGTAGGTAGGTTGCTGCCGCAGGCAATTCCGCCCGCTTCGCGTATATCGCGCGCCATGATTTCAAAGGCATAACGGGCGCTTTCTTGCAGGCGGGCAAGGTTTTCGTTCTGCCGGTAGGCTTCACGGTTGGCCAAAAACACGCCGATTACTCCGCCGATCAGCAGCAGCCCTAAAACCAGAGCGACCATCAGCTCGACTAGAGAGAAACCGCGCGCGTTCATAGCTGGCTCGTCACCTCGATGATTTGAGTGGTCGACCCACCAGCGCGACTGTCGTCCCAGAATACCTTGACCGTGCAGCTCGTCGCCGTGCAGGCAATGAGGCCGCAGGCGGAATTTCCCAAGTTTTCCTTGAGCTTGCCTAGCCAATACGCCTGATCGCGGGTGATAAGGTCATTTTCGCTGGGGGGGTTGCATTCGGGGGTGTCGGGGCTGCCTGGCGTGCCGAGGTTGTAGCCACCTGCGGTCGCTGCATCCCTATTGGCGCGCATGGCATCGAGCATAAGATAAGCCAACATTGTCGCCTGGCTGCGCTGTAAGGCGCTTTGGTTAGCTTTGAGGGCGTTGGCTTGCAACGCTGCCACGCCCAAAAGGCCGATGGCCAGCACCAGGACGGCGATCAAAACTTCAATTAGGCCCAAACCGCGCTGTCGTTTCATGAGGTATAACAACTGGCAATATCGCCTGAGTCGTTTTCGGGAATGCCGTTGCCGTTCCTATCGCTACCCAGCCTGGGGCGCAGGCGGGTGATAACGATAGCTCTAGCGCCTACGGTTTGATTTTGGTAGCACACAGCGAAAGTGCCCATGTTGTTGGCTGTGCCCCTGGGGTCGTAGCGCAAATAGTTGCTGAAGTTGTTGTTAGGCCTTAAGGTGTAGCCTTCAGGCAATCCCGGCCAAACGCGCAAGATTTCGTCGCCAGGGGACCATTTACCGTCTTTATTGGTGTCCAAAAACGCCATCCAACCCGTCTCCCACTCATTTCCGCTCAGCGTGCACGCGGCGCCGTCGGCGGTTTTGCACAACCACACGCTTTGCCCGCGTTTGATAGCTTCCGAGCGGGCAAAGTTGATCGCAGCCATAAATTCGTTGGTCGCCGATGTCAGGCGGTTGCTTTGGACGATCTGGAGAAACCCGGGCACGGCAACCGCAAGCAGGATCGCCGCCACGGCGATGGTCACCATCAGTTCCACCAGGGTAACACCACGCATCGCGAAAGCGAAGCGGCGGGCATGAAAGGATTTAGCCATCGGCAGTCTGTTCGAAAGCTTTTGCGGAACAGCTTAGCGCGCCGCGCAGAGAAAGAAAAGAGCGCTCCCGACGAACGGTAGGATTTTGCCGACGAGCGGCATCTCTTGCCGCGAGACTAAAACTCTTGCACCCATCTTGTCAGCTCGCGTGCCTGCTTTGGCAGCTTTGGGCTATCGGTGATCGCCCAAAGGGCGACGTAGGTATCAAGCAAGAGGTTCAAGGCTGTTGCCCACCCAAAAACAGACGCGTGATCTCCTCGTTGTGGGCGTCGATGTTGTCTGGCACCTCGAATTTGCCCTTGGCAACGCCAATGCGTTTGCCCGTTGACGCCATATCTATGGGTACCAGCTTGGCAACCGGACGCCCATTGCGGGCAATGACCCCGCGCCGAACCCCCAGCCACCACCCAGACACGAATCCGGGGGCAATTGCCGGGGGTGGCGCGCGCAAAGCCGAGACGTTACGAAAGGAGCGCCGCAATCACCCGTTCGGTGACCTCATCCACCGGCCCGACGCCATTGACGCGCCGGACTTTCGGTGCGGCAGGATCGCCGCTCGCTTCCCACGCAGTGTAGTAGTCGATGAGCGGTTTCGTCTGCTCATGGTAGACCTTGAGCCGCGCCCGCACGGTTTCTTCTTTGTCGTCGTCACGCTGAATGAGCGGTTCGCCCGTGACGTCGTCGACGCCGGGCTGTTTCGGGGGGTTGTATTTCACGTGGTAGGTGCGGCCTGATGCGGGATGGACCAACCGACCGCTCATCCGCTCTACGATCTCCTCATCGGGCACCTCAAAAACGAGCACGACATCGAGCGGCACGCCGTCGCGCTTCAATGCCTCGGCCTGTGCGAGTGTGCGCGGGAAACCATCGAAGAGGTAACCATTTGCGCAATCGGGCGCTTGCAGCCGCTCGCGCACCAGCCCCAGGATGATCTCATCAGAGACCAGTCCGCCGGCGTCCATCACCTTTTTCGCTTCCAACCCCAACGGCGTCCCCGCTTTGACCGCGGCGCGAAGCATGTCGCCCGTGGAGATCTGCGGAATGCCGAAGTGGCGACAGATCGCTTGTGCCTGGGTCCCTTTACCGGCTCCAGGCGGCCCCAAAAGAATCAAACGCATAACGTTTCCCTCCTTCTCGATTACCCAAACTCGTTCCTGCGCGATTGCGCGAAAAACGCACGGATCCGCGCTAAGTCCTCCGCGGTATCGACCCCTGGCGGCGGCGCTTCAGCAGCGAAATGGACGACGATGCGGGCGCCGTACCACAACGCACGCAGTTGTTCGAGTTTCTCTGCTGCCTCCAGCGGGGCTTCGCCCCACGTTGCAAAACGGCGCAAAAACCCGGCACGGTAGGCGTAGAGACCGATATGACGCCAAACGGGGACGGGTGGTGCCGCGTTCGCATCGAGCGCAAAGGGGTCTGCTTCCCGGACCCAAGGAAGAGGCGCCCGCGAGAAATAGTTCGCGTATCCGTTGCGATCGCAGACCACCTTGACCACATTGGGGTCACGCCATTCGCGCACCGTTGTCACCGGGACCGCTGCCGTAGCGATCGCCGCGTCGGGATGCGCGGCCAACCGTTCGACCACCGCATGAACGAGCGCAACCGGCAGTAGCGGTTCGTCCCCTTGCCAGTTCAGGACGATCGTCTCGTCCCCCCAACGTTGCTGCGTGACGACCTCTGCCAAACGATCCGTACCCGAAGGGTGTTCTGGCGCCGTCATCACCACGGCACCACCAGCCCGTTGCACCGCTTCGGCGATTCGCGGGTGATCGGTGGCCACCCAGACCGATTCGGCTGCCGCGCGCTGCGCTTGCTCCCAGACGCGGACCACGAGGGGCTTGCCCGCAACGTCCGCAAGCGCCTTTTCAGGAAGACGGCTCGAAGCAAACCGAGCCGGGATGACGATCTGAAACGGCGTCACAGCGCCCCCGCTTCGGGGCGTGGTTCCGAGGGGGGTGCTGCCGAAGCTACGCCCTTTTTGAGCGCGGCAACCTCCGCTTCACTGAGCGGCTCTGCCTCTTCGGCAAGCATCACAGGAATCCCATCGCGAACCGGATAGGCCAGACGATCGAATGGACAGACGAGCGCAAGCGGTTGTTTGCGCACGAGCAGTTTCCCTTTACACAGCGGGCAGACCAGGACGTCCAGAAGCTGCGGATCCATCGATCGTTTCCTCGATTCGGTCGACAAGTTCGGTTGGCACCTGGGCACGAACGACCAATACGAAATCGTCCGCCACGGCCCATTCGGCGCATTTTACCGCATCTTTCGCGGTAAAAAGGCGCCAAACCCCGGGTTCCGGTTTGGGGAGGTCATGCGCATGGAAACGGTGGTGATCGGGAAACGGATGGCGCGCTACCGTTGCTCCCAGCGCTTCGAGCGTGACAAAAAACCGTTCGGGATGGGCGATACCGGTGATCGCGGCAACGCGCCGCCCAGCGAGTTCGGAAAGCGGTATAAGGGTTTCGGCATCCCCTTTGCGCCCCCGTCGCCAAGCGGCGAGTGGCTGCAACCCGACGGGTTCGATCGTCAATGCCCAAGTGGCAGGGATTGCGTCACGCCCCAACAACGCACGTACGGTTGCCCGCGCCTCGGTGTCGTTTGCCGCACCGCGCACAAGCACCGCCGAAACGGAGCGCAACCGGTCAAGGGGCTCCCTGAGCGGCCCAGCCGGCAGCAACCAGCGATTGCCGAGTGTTGCGGGATCGAGCACGACCAGCTCGAATTGTCGCGCCAACCGGTGGTGCTGCAGGCCGTCGTCGGCTAGGATCACGTCCAGATGCGGCTCGGTGGCGAGCAGATGGGCAATAGCATGCGGGCGGTCGCGTCCGACGACCACCGGCACCCCGGTCGTCTGCGCCAGCAGCGTCGGTTCATCGCCGTGACGGCGGGGATCGCAGCCGCTCACCCGCTCGCAGCCGCCACGAGCGGTGACGTCACTGCGGTAACCGCGGCTGACCACCGCGACGCGTCGCCCCCGTTCGCGCAACGCACGCGCGAGCGCCTCCACCACGGGGGTTTTGCCGCTCCCTCCCGCAGTCAGGTTGCCAACGACGATCACCGGAACCGGAAAGCGCCGCCGGTGGCGTTGCGCCCAGGCGCGGTGCGCAAGAAACCCAAGGCGATAGCACGCCGCAAGCGGTAGTAGCGCCTGCGCCGCAAAGCCACGCGATTGCCACCAGCGCGGTGCTCCCCCGCGCACGCCACAGCACCTCACTGCGGTTGTTCCACCGCGAAGGTGACTTTGGCCAACCCCGCCTCTTGTGCGGCGCGCAGCGCGTCGATCACGCGCTGGTGCGGCGTTGCCGCGTCCGCTTCGATCACCACCACCGGGTCGCTCTTTGCTGGGGCTTGGCGCACCAACGCTTGACGGAGCGCCGCAACGTCTTGCGTCGGAACTGCGACGCCTTCGACGAACACCTGCCCGTGCGCGGTGATCTGGACGTGGATCGTTTCCGGCTCCTGCGCCGTCTGCGCTTCCCCTTCGGGGAGGTCGATCCGCAGCTGCCCCACTTGCGAAAAGGTGGTCGTGACACTCAAAAAGATGAGGATCACAAGCACCACGTCGATCAGGGGCACCAAGCTGAGCTCGGGGGCGTCGCGGCGCGAAGCCTGGGTAGTGAAACGCATCACCAAACCTCCCGACGCCTACCCGTCGACCCGCTCACCGTGCGCCACTTCGATGAGGCGCACCGCCGCCTGCTCCATCTCCAGGATGAGGTCGTCAACGTACGCGCGATAGTGGCGCCAGAAAATCGTTGCGGGAATCGCGATGATGAGCCCGAAACCGGTGGTGTAGAGCGCTACCGAAATGCCGTGCGCCAGTTGTTGCGGGTTCGCGGTGGCCCCTTGGGAGGCAAAGATCTCGATCATCCCGACGATCGTGCCAAAAAGACCCAGAAGGGGAGAAATCACCGCGATCGTTCCGAGCGTCGTCAAATAGCGTTCGAGTTCGTGGGCCACCACGCGCCCTTCGTCTTCGATCGCCTCTTTCATCACCTCACGGGGCGCCGCGTAGTTGCGGAGCCCGGCCGCAAGCACCCGCCCCAAGGGTGAGTGGGTCATCAATTTGACGGCCAGCGTGTTGGGCGATTCGCCACTGCGCAGCGCGCTCAGCACCGATTCGAGTAGTCCGGGCGGGTTGATGCGCCGTCTGCGTAGCGCCACCGCCCGCTCCAAAACGATCGCAAAGCCAACGACCGACGCGACGATGAGTGGCCACATCGGCCAGGAAAGCAGGGAAAAACTACCCACGAACGCACTCCTCGAGCATGGCTATCGAAAATGTGTGACAAAATACCACCAACGACTGCGGTTGCCAAGGTAAACGCCCCATGTCCGAACCCATCTGGACCGTCTCTGACCTCGCCGAAGCGGTGCGCGCATCGCTCGCCACCGCGTTTCCGACCCCACTCTGGGTCACGGGAGAGGTCAGCAACTTCAGCCGCGCGCCATCTGGGCACTACTACTTCACACTGCGTGACGACAACGCGGCGATTGCCTGCACGTTGTGGCGATCGCGCGCCGAACGGATGATGCGGGGCGAGACGGGGGGGCTTCCCAAAAATGGCGACGCGATCGAAGTCTTCGGGCAACTGACCACCTACGCGCCGCGCGGCACCTACCAGCTCGATGTGCAACAGATCCGTGCCGCCGGCGCCGGCGCTTGGTTTCAGCGGTTTTTGGCGGTGAAGGCGAAATTGGAAACCGAAGGGCTCTTCGATGCGGCGCGCAAACGGCCGTTGCCCCGCTTTCCGCGCCGCATTGCGATCGTCACCAGCCCGCAAGCGGACGCGTTGCAGGATGTGTTGCGCACCCTTGCGGCGCGCGCGCCGATGATCACTGCGGTGCTCGTGCCCACGTTGGTGCAAGGCCCTCAAGCGCCGGATGCGATCGTCGCAGCGCTCACCACCGTGGCGCAATGTGCGGCGGCACTTCGTTTGGAAGCCGTGTTGCTGGTTCGTGGCGGCGGTGCCGCGGAAGATCTCGCAGCGTTCAACGAAGAGGCCGTTGCCCGCGCGATTGCCGCCTGCCCGATCCCGGTGGTAAGCGGCGTTGGACATGAGACCGACACGACGATCGCCGACTTCGTCGCGGACGCGCGCGCGCCGACCCCAACCGGTGCGGCGGTGCTGATCGCGCAAGGGTGGAGCGAAGGCACCGCCCAGATCCAAGAACTCGACGCGCGGCTCAAGCGTGCGTTTCGCATCCAGTGGCAGCAGGTCAATCAACAGCTCGATTGGGGGGAACGGGACCTGAAACGGCTCTCGCCCGCGTTCGCGATCCGCGAACGGCGCGAACGGCTCGAGCAGCGCTACGCCGCGCTGCGTGAAGCGCTTGCCCAACGGTTGCGCAGCTCAGCCCGAACGCTCGAGGCCACCGCCGCGCGGCTCTGCCACCCGCGCGCGCAACTCGCGGCCCAACGCACGGCGCTCGAGGCGATCGCGCAACGCCTTCCCCACCCGCTCGCGCTGCTTGCCCCCTATCGCAGGGCTTGGTCGGCAAGCAGTGACAGGTTACGCGCCGCCTCGTTCGATTTGGCAGAGCCGAAGCGGCGATTGGAGACGCTCGCTGCCCGCCTCGAGGCGCTTTCCCCCACCGCGGTCTTGGCACGCGGTTATGCGTTGGTGTTCGATTCCGAAAGCGGACGGCTCATTACCCGCGCCGCGCAATTGGAAACCGAGGAACGGATCGCGATCCAATTTGCCGACGCCCGGGCGTTAGCAGAGGTTGTCGGTGGCGAAAATACCGAGTAGAATGGTCAGGCTTTACTGTTCAACCAACCCATGGAGGGCCAAACGATGATCCATCAACTTCCCGAACTCCCGTTTGCGAAAAACGCGCTCGAACCCTATATGAGCGCTGAAACGCTCGAATACCACCACGACAAGCACCATCAGGCCTACGTCAATAACCTCAACAATCTGATCAAAGGGACCGAATTTGAAGACATGCCGCTCGAAGAGATCGTCAAGAAGGCTCCTGCTGGCGGCATCTACAACAACGCGGCGCAAACCTGGAACCACTCGTTTTTCTGGAACTGCCTCTCGCCAAACGGCGGCGGCGAGCCTTCCGGCGCGCTCAAAGCAGCGATCGAAGCGAAATGGGGGAGCTTCGACGCATTCAAGAAAGCGTTCCATGCCTCGGCCGTCGGCAACTTCGGTTCGGGCTGGACGTGGCTGGTGAAGAAAGCCGATGGCAGCGTCGATATCGTCAATATGGGCGCTGCCGGAACTCCGCTCACCACGGGGGATACGCCGCTTTTGACCATCGACGTCTGGGAGCACGCCTACTACATCGATTACCGCAACCGTCGCCCCGATTTCGTCACCGCGTTCCTCGACCATCTGGTCAATTGGTCGTTCGCGGAGCAAAACTACGCGGCGTGACCGCACCCCGTTTCGGTTGAACATCGCCCCGGCAACGGGGCTTTTTTACGCGAAGGGCAACCATGAGCAACCGGCATCCCATTTTGGCGCACATCGATGCGCTTGGGCAGCAGATCTGGCTCGATCAATTGACACGGGAATGGCTCCTCGATGGTACGTTGCGCGCGTGGCAAGCGAAAGGGGTCACTGGCGTTACCACCAACCCGGCGATCTTCGAAAAAGCGATCAGCCAAAGCGACGCGTACCGTGACGAACTCGCGGCGTTGCGGCAAAGCGACCTGGAGCCGGAAGCGGCGCTCGAACTGCTCGTAGCCGCCGATGTGCTCAGCGCCTGTCAACAGTTTCGCGCGACCTGGGACGAAAGCAACGGTCGCGCCGGATATGTCAGTATCGAAGTGAGCCCAGCATTGGCCCACGACCGTGACGGCACCATCGCTGCTGCGAAACGGCTCCTTGCGCGCATTCCCGAACCCAACGTGTTGATCAAGATTCCGGCAACCGCTGCAGGGATCGACGCGATGGCAACGCTCGTCGCCGAAGGGATCGGCGTCAATGTCACGCTGATTTTCTCTCCGGGTCAATGGCAGGCCGTCGTCGACGCCTACCGCCGAGCGGCTGCCGCGGCGCAAGCGCTAGGCATCACCCCGGGGTATAGCGTCGCGAGTGTCTTCCTTTCGCGAATGGACAGCGCGGTCGATCCCCTCCTGGCGGAACGGGCGCCGGAGCACCCGGAGTGGCAAGGGATGACGGCGGTTGCGATGGCCAAAGCGATCGGCGCCACGTATCGCAGCCTGTTGGCTACCGATCCCCTTTTTGCTGCACACCCGCAACGGGTTTTGTGGGCGAGCACCAGCACCAAGAACCCAGCCTATTCCGATCTTTTGTACGTCGAACCACTCATCGGGCCAGAAACGATCAATACCCTGCCACTCGCCACGCTCGAAGCGCTGCTCGATCACGGCAAAGCGGACGAAGCCACACTTGCGCTCCACGTCGACGAAGCACACCAGCATCTGCAACGTTTGCAGACGCTGGGTATCGACCTCGAGGCGATCGGCGCCGATCTGCAGCGCGCGGGGCTCAATGCGTTTGCGCAAGCCCAGGCGCGGTTGTTGGCGATCGTTGCCGGTTAGGCCGGCTGCATCACCGCTTCGGGGGGTTGGGCGTATTTCTCCAGCTCTTTCTTGCTCACCCCCTGGCGGCCGGTGCTGGTTTCGAAGAGCTCTTTCATGTCGAGGATCAGGACGATCTGACCGTTGGAGAGGATCGTCACACCCGCAACCCCTTTGGGTCGGAAATCTTCGAGCGACTTGATCACCGCGTCTTCCCGCCCAGCGAAGCTGTCGATACCAAGGATGAACGAAAATTCGGCCATTTGCATCAGTACGCCGTAATTGGGGCTGCGGGTCATCGGCCAATTGAGGAGCAGCGAAAGCGGCAAAATCGGCAGCACTTCGCCCCGCACCACCAACGTCGAGCGTCCACCTACCTCGCGCACCTCGTCGAGGTGAATCGGAAGGATTTCGCGCACCATCGAGAGCGGCACTGCGAAGGGTTGTTCGCCTAGGCGGACGAGCAGCACCGGCAGAATCGCGAGCGTGAGCGGCAGGCTGATGATGAAGGTCGTCCCGCGCCCCGGTTCCGATTGCACGTCGATCGTGCCGTTCAATTTGGTGATGTTGGTCCGCACCACGTCCATCCCCACGCCGCGCCCCGAGACGTCGGAGACCTTCTCTGCGGTGGAGAAACCGGGCAGAAAGATGAGGTTGAGGCTTTGCCGGTCGTCCAACCCGTTCGCTTCGTCGGCCGAAATCAACCCTTTCTCGACCGCTTTCGCGCGAATCTTTTCCGCACTCATCCCTTTGCCGTCGTCGGCGATGATGATCAGGATATGGTCCCCTTCCTGTTTCGCGGAGAGTTGAATCGTCCCTTCCGGTTTCTTCCCGGCAGCGATGCGCTCTTCCGGCGATTCGATACCGTGATCCACCGCGTTGCGGATGAGGTGAATGAGCGGATCCGAAAGATCGTCGATCATCGTCTTGTCGATCTCGGTCTCTTCACCGCTGATCACGAGTTCGATCTGTTTGCCGAGCTGGCGTGCCAAATCGCGCGCAATACGCGGATATTTCTGGAACAACCGCCCAATGGGCTGCATCCGCGTTTTCATCACCGCGTTTTGCAGGTCGGAAACCAAGAGATCGAGCTGATTGACCGAAACGTCGAGCGCATGAAGGGTATCGGGGTCGGTTTTCCCCGCCAGGATGTCGCTACGCAACGCGGTCAAGCGGTTTTTGGTAAGCCCGATTTCGCCCGCTAGGTTGAGCACCTGGTCGAGGCGCGACGTTTCGATGCGGATTCCCTGGTCCCGATTTTCGGCTGGCCGCCGCACCGGGGCAGGGACGGACGCGCGCTTGGGCGCAGGTGGCGCCGCTTTTGCTTCCGCTTTGCCGTCGTGCGCTTTGGCGTCGTCTGGCTTCGGCGTCGCCTTGGACTCGTTCGCTGTTTCCCCCGCAACCACTTGGTGCAGCAACTCCCAATCGGGTTCACTGCCCCCATCTTTACCCGAATCTACGGCATCGGCCTGGCTTTTGGTACCCCCACCTGCGGGTTCGGGCAGTTTCCCGGCAAGCGCGGCCCGCAACCGTTCGAGTAGTGACTCTTCCGCGGGCGGCGGTTGCACGCTGCGCTCCAAATAGGAGAACATGTCCCGGACGGCGGCGGTGGCTTCCAGGATCAGATCCATGAGCGATGGCGTGAGCGACAGTTCGTCGTTGCGCAGCTTGTCGAAGAGGTTTTCGGTCAGGTGACACAACGTCACCAGTTCGTTCGCGCCAAGAAACCCCGCACCCCCTTTGATGGTGTGAAACCCACGAAAAATTTCGTTCAAGAGATTTTTGTCGTGCGGGTTCTTTTCGAGCTCGACCAAACGGTTATCGACGCCTGAGAGCAGGTCTTCCGCTTCGACCAAAAAATCCTGGAGAAGGTCCTGCATACCAGCAAAATCGCTCATGGCTCTGCTCCTTGTTTCTGCGCTGTCCCGAGCCGTCAGAAGCCGAGACTACTCAGTAGATCATCCACCTCTTCTTGGGACGACAAAACGCCCTCCCCCTTCTGAACAGCCGGCCCATTCAGCAAGGCTTCGTCGCCTTCCGATTGGTGTTTTTTCTGTCGCAGCTCTTCTGGCATCGCTTCGATGAGGATCTGCAGCAGTTCGGTTTCGATCCGGCCGACGATCTCGATCACTTTTTTGATCACTTGACCGGTAAGGTCTTGGAAATCCTGCGCCATCACGATGTTCATGAGCTGCTCGGCGGTGAGGTGCGCGTTCTCTTCCGTAAGCGCAAGGAACGCATGCGTCTCTTTCGCAAGCGCTTTGAACTCCTGCGGCGAGAGCTGATTGGCAAAGAGCTGATCCCAACGGGCGCGCAGCGCCTGCGCTTTGCTCTCCAACTCTTTTTGCAACGGCGACGCGATCTCGGCCGCATTGAGGACCTTGACCGCAGCTTCTTCAGTTTTCTGCGCGATGTAGCGCAGCCGCTCTTTGGCATCGGGAACTGCTTGCGCTGCTTCCGCGACGACCGATTCACACCCAAGCTCTTTGAGCGCCTCATGGAGTTGCCGCGCCACCTTTCCGATGCGGCGGTAGAGTTCGTCGCGCTGCTCGGGTGTCAGGGGCGGTTCGGCTGCTTCGCCTGGGTCAGAAGCATCCGAATCCGCCTCGGCGCTTGCTTGAAACTGCTCGGCAACGGTATCGAACAGCGCCTGCAGTTCATCGCTGTCACCACTCTCCGTTTCCGGTTCCGAGCTCTGCGCAGCAGCGCCGACGATGCTGTCGAACAACGCTTGCAATTCGTCGCTGTCGCCAGATTCGTGTTTTTTACTCATCGTCTTGCTCCACGCGCTACTGTTTGCCCAGCTTCGCAAAGATGCGGTCGAGCTTTTCCGCCAACACCGCTGCCGTGAAAGGCTTGACGATGTATCCTGAAGCGCCCGCCTGCGCCGCCGCGATGATGTTCTCCTTTTTCGCTTCTGCGGTGATCATCAACACCGGCAGGTGTTTGAGCTTTTCGGAACTGCGGATCTTTCTGAGCAGCGTCAGCCCGTCCATGTTGGGCATGTTCCAGTCGGTGATGACGAAATCGAACGGTTGGCTTTCCAATTTGTTGAGTGCCACCTGGCCGTCTTCAGCCTCTTCGACGTTGGTGTACCCCAGTTCCTTCAACAGGTTGCGCACGATGCGACGCATCGTCGAAAAATCGTCGACCACCAGAAAACGGATTTTGTTTTTGTCCATGGATCAGCACTCCTTGATCATCGTGTGAGTAACGGCCGGAGGGTCTCGGCCAACGCATGGGCGTCGAATTTTGCCACATAGCCGTCGACACCCACCCGTTCGCCCATCGCCCGGTTCGCTTGCGACGAGAGCGAGGAGTGCATGATCACCGGAATGCCTTCGAAACGGGGGTCGGCCTTGATGTATTTGGTCAGCACATAACCGTCCATCTCCGGCATTTCGGCGTCGACCAAAATCACATCGACCTGTTCGCGCAAACTTTGGCCGGTTTGTTCGGCAAAATTGGCCATACTTTCGAGTCGCGCCCACGCCTCTGCGCCGTTGTTCGCATGTGCGTGCTTCACTCCGAGTTTGTCGAGCACCTCCGCAATCTTTTTACGCGCAACGCCCGAGTCATCGACGAAGAAGACGTGGTAGCGGTGCCCTTCGGGAATCGGCAAAATCGTCCCGACCACCTCTTCGCCAAAGACCCGCGCCAGAATCGATTCGACGTCGATGATCGAGACGATGCGGCCATCTGGGAGCTCGGTGATCGCAGTGATCATCCCGTGGACCTGCTGCGAGACGTTTTCCGGTTCGCGCACCAGCCCCCACTCGACGCGGATGATGCGGTCCACCGATTCGACGAGGAACGCCAACGTCTTTTGGCTGTATTCGGCAACCATCATCGTCGGTGCCAGGCGGTCGTCCATCGGCGCCAACCCCATCACCTTCGCCAACGACACCACCGGGATGACGTTGCCGCGCAGACTCACCAACCCTTCGACACCAGGCGGCACGTTGGGCGCGCGGGTGATGAACGGGGTGCTCATCACCTCACGCACTTTGAACACATTGACGCCAAAGATTTCGCTCGTCCCCAGCGAAAAGAGGAGGATTTCGAAACGGTTCGAGCCAGCCAACCCGGCGCGCGCCTCGATCTCTTCGAATGCACTGTGTTCCGACTTCTCCTCGACCAGTTCCGGTTCGATGACCGTTTTCGCAGGAAGATTCATCGCTCAGCCCTCCCGTTTGCCATGGGCTTCGTACAAAACGCGCCGCAGAATCGCCGCCAATTCTTGCGGCTGGAATTTCGGCACATACTCGTCGACCCCAACCGATTTGCCTAGATGTTGGTTCTGCATCCCGGAAAGCGACGAATGCATCAGGACCGGAATCCCGGCAAAGCGGCGGTCGGTCTTGATCTTTTTGGTGAGGATGAAACCGTCCATCTCCGGCATTTCGATATCGGTAAGCACCGCCGAGACGAGCTCTTTCACCGGTCGTTTGAGCGTACGCGCCCGTTCCGCGGCACGCTCCAGGTTCTCCCAGCATTGTCGGCCATTGACTGCTTCCACGTACCGGACGCCCAGCTTTTGCAGCGTCCGTTCGACCTGTTCGCGCGCGATCGCCGAATCGTCGGCGTAATAGATCGTGAAGCGGTCCGCATCGGGTAGGGGTTCGATACCGGCATAGAGATCCGCTTCCGCTTCGACCCCACCGGTGGTATCGGAAAGCACCTTTTCCACGTCGAGCAGCATCACCAAGCGCCCATCGGTGAGTTCCGTCACCGCGGTGACGAGCCCCCCCATCTTCGCGGTGAGCATATCGGGCGGCACCCGCATCTGCGACCAATCGAGCCGCAAGATGGTGTCGACCGATTCCACCAGGAACCCTTGCACGTGCTGGTTGTATTCGGTGACGATCATGATGTTGCGTTCGCTGCCCGGTTCCACCCCGACATATTCGCCCAGATCGACCACCGGTACCAACACGCCACGCAAACTCACCATCCCCTTCACCGCTTTGGGCATTTCCGGCGCTGCGGTGATCGGCGGGGTCTTCATCACTTCACGGACCTTGAAGACATTGATCCCAAAGGTCTCACGCCGCCCCGTGGCTTGACTCACTCCCAAGGTGAACAGCAAAATTTCGAGTTTGTTGGTGCCTGCAAGTTTCGTGCGCTCATCGATGCGTTTGAGCAGGTCGGTCATGATGGGCTCCTTGCGCGCTGTCACTTCGCGATAGTGCTATATTACGACGGATCAGAAAAAAACTTGAGGCAAATTGGACGAAAAAAAGGCCGCAATTTTTCCTCAAGTTTTTTGCGCTTTGGTCGATAATAATTCCATCCGTTCGGAACACGAGGAGCCCCCCATGTTCGGCAACAAGACCAAAATTCAAGAACAAGCAGCGCGGATCGCTGCGCTCACCGATGAACTGGCGCGCGCCCAGCAAGCGCTTCAGGAAGCACGTCGCGAAACAGAAGAGGCACGTGCCGAAGCCGACGCTTGCCGTACAGAAGCAGAGAATCTTCGCCGCGTCCTCAAAGAGTTCGTTGCGTTTGGGCAATCGCTCGGGAGCGTTCGCAGCAGTTTCGTGACGCTGGCCGAAACGGCAGAGGCCGACCAGGATCAGGCCGAGCATGCCGAAAAAGCTGCCGTGCATACGGAACAGGTGGTGCGTACCATCGCGAACAATCTGCAGAAGTTGGCTGAGGCATCGCAAGAGGCGATGACCAAGATCGGCGCGCTCGACGAGCGGGCGCAGCAGATCAGCGGCATCGTCAATCTGATCCGTGAGATCGCCGATCAAACCAACCTACTTGCGTTGAACGCGGCGATCGAAGCCGCACGCGCCGGTGAACAGGGGCGCGGATTTGCGGTGGTCGCCGACGAGGTACGCAAACTCGCCGAGCGCACCGCAGTGGCCACTTCCGATATCGCACGACTGGTCGAGCAGATCCGCAACGACAGCAGCGCAAGCCGCACTGCGATCGTCGCGTTGGCCGAACGCGCCCAAAGCTATAGCGAAGAGAGCCGCACCACGGCGCAAGAGGTAGAGGCGTTGGGGAATGAAATCGAAACGATCCACCGCGAAGCGGCGCTCTCGGCGCTGCGTGCGTTCTGCGAAATCGCGAAACTCGACCACATCGTGTACAAATTCGAGGTCTATCAGGTGATCCTGGGCAACAGCCAAAAAAGCGTGGACGAGTTCGCCAGCCATCAAGCGTGCCGGTTGGGCAAGTGGTACTACGAAGGGAAAGGGCACCACTGCTTCAGCCACTTCCCCGGTTTTCGCGACCTCGAAGCGCCACACCGTTCGGTACACGACGCGGCCAAAGCGGCTCTTACCGCGTACGCGCAGCACAACTGGGATCAGGTGGTTACCGCACTCGCGCGAATGAATGAGGCGTCGATGCAGGTGATCAACCTCTTGGATCGCCTGGTTACCGCGGGGGAAGAGAACCCAGCGCTCTTGCAGTGCGAAGATTAGTCGTCGACGAGACGATCCCAATCTTCACTGCCGTCCAACACCCCGCGTGCGCGCACTTTCACCGGCCGCCGCGGGGTGTTTGCTAAGCGCGCATTGCCTTTGTCGAGGGATGCGTGCGCGGCATCGTCGTTGCGCTGCAGTCGGGCCGATTCCGCATCGCCTTGAAGACCGTGGTGCGTTGCCCCTGTCGTCACCAACAGCCGCTCCAGTGCTTGCAAATCGGTGCGCAACGCACGGACCGCTAGATCGTCCGGGTAGCGTGCAGCGACGGCGTCGGCGTTGAGCGCCGCAAGCCGTACGTATTGCCACACTGCTTCCCAGTCCATGATGGCTTCGCTCCATGACGATCTTGTCATGAAGCGTTATCGGCACCAAGGAAAAAAACTTGAGGGTTTTTAGCGCGGACAGGAAGCTGCCCACCACCGCTCCGGATCGAGCACGGTAGCGAGCGCTTCTCCCCGAGTTGCCAACGCCACCCACCCCGCTTGGAGCGCCGCACCATCGGCTAACGGTTGGGTTGCCACGCCCCCTGCCCGTTCGGCACCATCGACACCGGTAAGTACCGTCCGCGTTCCGCAAGCCAGTGCCACCACCACAGGGTATTCGAACGGCGCACGGTCGGTTTCAGGAATGAGCGGCCGCCACGGGTATGGGGTACCGGCTAGGGAGAGGTACCACAGCCCGTTCACGAACCGGCAGGCATTTTTCGGCATCTGCGGGAAAAACGCCGCGACCGATTCTGCGGGCACCGCAACCGCTTGCTCCGCCACAGTGAGCCAGAACGCCCACAAGATCGCGGGCGCAAACGGCATCGCCATTTCCCAAGCGTCGTTGGTCTCGCGGACCACCCACGCGGCTTGGGTAGGCAATTCAGACAGCCACGCCGCTTTCACCGTCGCGACCCCGTCCGGATCCCCGGAGAGGACGAACCGAACCGTCGCGCCCATGCGATAGCACCGCATTGTCAGACGCAGCGCCCCGTGCGCCCCACACGCCTTGGCCGCGCTGAGCGCGACGTGTTGCCAGCGGTCGAGCACTTCGGCAAACGCTGGGGTGATCACCGCCGCGTCGCCGGTGAGGGTCACCGACCACGCCGGCAATTGCGTCCGCCATACCCCCTGCCACGTTTGCACCCAAAGAGACAACGGCAATTGGGCCGTGCGCACCGCGTCATACACCAAGCCGTCCGTTTCAGGGAACGACGACGCGGCGTGCTGCGCATGCACCAACGCACGCCACCACGTCTGCCAGGGGGCACCTTCCGCACCCGGTTCGCAGACCAGATCACCCGCCACGTCGGTGGCCGGAGAGGCGCTGAGATGGGGCGCACCCGTCTGAGGTTCGGTGGGCACCGATGGTGTTTCGATGGCGTTGGGTGCGTCAGGCGGCGGGACGGGTTGCGCCCGTTCCTCGGCAAGCCGTTCGACCGCGACAGAGCCAGGCACCGCAAAGAGTTCGACCGCATCGCGAAGTGCGCGTTTGTCCGCAGCCGCGCTCGTTACGATCCACGACCAGGTGGTTGCGTTTTCCGCGATAGGGTCGGGATCCGCGCGAACCGAACCGAACGCAGAAAGCGCCGCGACAAGCTCCTCCTGCATGGCCCGGCTCGCGCGCACGTGCGGCGCTGGGGTCAGAGTAACGCGCCACGCAGAAAATGGGTCGTTGGTGTGAACTTCCGTAGGCGCTTGTTCATCGAGCGCCGCCCCTTTTCCAGGCCATTTCGCCAACCGGTCTTCCAGAATGCGCGCGAGCCGCGAAAACGCTTCATCCCCCATCGCCGCCGCCGCGCCTTTGAGGGAGTGCGCCAAGCGGACCGCCTCTTGCTGAATCGCTTCGCTCCACCCGTCGCGGTCGGCCTGCGCCAAGAGGGATTCGATCGCCGAGATCGTTTCTGTTTTTTCTGCGGCGTAGAGCGCGTTCAATTCTTCGTCATTCACGCGCCACCCCACGCCGCAGCGTTTCCGTGATCTGCGAAGCCTGCTTGCGCAGATCCTCTTCGGCTTCGCGTTTCAGGACGATGATACTGATGCGCCGGTTTTGCGGCGCGTAGGGGTCTTCCGGCACGAACGGAACGGTGTCGGCCATGCCGACGACGCGAAAGACCTTCTCCGGATCCAGTCCTCCGGCGACCAACTCCCGCCGCGCCGCGTTCGCTCGGTCGGCCGAAAGTTCCCAGTTGGAGATGCCGCGCCCGTTGTTGGCAAACGGTGTCGCGTCGGTATGGCCTGCGATCATGATCTTGTTCTCGATTCCGCTCAGCGTCCGTCCAATGAGGCGCAACAGATCCCGCATGTACGGTTGGACCTCACTGCTGCCGGAAGCGAACATCGGCCGATTCTTCTCATCGACGATTTCGATCGCCAACCCGTCTTCGGTGATCTGCATCCGGATCTGGTCGCGCAACGCGCGTAAAGTGTTGTCAGCCTCGATCATCGCTTCGAGGAGCGAACGCACCCGCTCCATTTGTGCGAGTTCGCGCCGCTTCTGATTTTCCCGCTCCTGCGCCTCGGCGTCGCTCGTCGCACCTTGCACGCGTTGCACATCTGGGGATTCGTTCTTGTTGTCCGAGCGGCCTTTCGTGGGCAAAGACCCCTCGCCACCGTCGCGTTGGAACGTGCTTTTCGATGGGGTGTCCCCTCGTTTCACCTGCCCAACGCGCCGGGAGAGGTCCTCACCGCCCCCCGGAATGATCCGCTCAGCATCGCCGGAGCCCGACCCCCCTTCACGTGCGACTCTGAGCGGGTTCTGGAAAAATTGCGCGATCCCGTCGAGGTCTCCTTTCGCGGTCGAGCCCAACAGCCACATCAAAAGAAAAAAGGCCATCATCGCGGTGACGAAATCGGCGTACGCGATCTTCCATGCGCCGCCATGCGCGCCACCGCTGACCTTCTTGACCCGTTTGACGACGATCGGCTGTTGGGTATCGTCTCTCATCGCGCTACCCGATTACTTGCGGTTCTTGAGCTCTTCCTCGAGCTCGGCGAAGGTGGGCCGCACCGTCGACCACAACACCTTACGGCCAAACTCCACCGCCATCTGCGGCGGGTAGCCGTTCATGCTCGCGAGCAGCACCGCTTTTGCCACCTGAAAAGGCTTGCTGCCGTCTTGGACCTTGAGTTCGAGCTGGCTGGCGATGGGGCCGACGAAACCGTAGGAAACCAAGATCCCCAAGAAAGTCCCGACGAGCGCGCCGCCGATCATCTTCCCGAGCACCGCGGGCGGCTCCCCCACCGAACCCATCACGTTCACCACCCCCATCACCGCGACGACGATACCGAACGCGGGGACTGAGTCTGCTGCTTTCGAGATGAGGTGCGCCGGCAGATGCGCTTCGATGTGGTGGGTTTCGATCTCTTGCTCCATCAACCCTTCGACTTCGATCGCGTTGAGGCTGCCGCTCACCATCATCCGTAGGTAGTCGGTAATGAATTCCACCAGATGGTGGTCGTGCAACACCAACGGGTACTTGCCAAAAATGGCCGAACCTTCAGGGTTTTCGACGTCCTGCTCGATCGCCATCAACCCCTCTTTGCGCACCTTGGTGAGAATCTCGAAGAGCAGCGCCAGCAGTTCGATGTAAAACGCACGAGTGTAGGGCGAGTTCTTGAAAACCGCCGCAAGCCCGCCCACCGCCGCTTTCAACGAACTGGGGTTGTTGGACGCGACAAAACTCCCGATCAACAACCCGACGATCGCAATGTATTCGGTTGGGACGAAGAGGGCAGCAAGGCTACCGTGCACCGCGTAGGTGCCCAGCGCCGACGCCAAGATGATGACGTAGCCGATCAGGAGAAACATCGGGTCTTAGCCGTTTCCGATAGTGCTATCAACCGGTGACTGCAGACGCCACGCGCCGTCGGTTTTTCTTCACCGGGAGAGAACGTTGCGCAGCGGCCAAACGGTGCTTACGATTTTCTTGACCTGCTCCTGCGCGCGACGGCATGTGACACAGTCCGCAGACGAAGGTTTTCGCCGGTTCATAGGCGTGGGTGACGAAATGGCCGCCGCATTGCGAACAGGGCGTGAGTTGCAGCAACTCGGCGTTGAGAAAGCGCAGCAGCGTCCACGCCCGAGTGATACTCAATACCGGCTCGATCTGAACGGCATCTACGGTATCGAGATAGAGTTGGTACGCGGTGATCAAACGCCGCCGGTGGTCAGTTTCCGCCACCTGTTGCCAAAAATTGGCAAAGAGCGTGGAATGGACGTTCGGCTGCCAGCTCATGAACCAATCGGTCGAAAACGGAAGCATCCCTTTTGGCGGCGAGACACCCCGCACTTGCTTGTAGAGCTTCATCAGCCGATCGCGGCTCAGCACCACCTCCGCTTCCAGCAGCTGCATCCGCGCCCCCAGGCGGATCAATTCCGCTGCGATCAAAATTTCCTGCGCATCGGCTTCGATCTGTTCAAGTTTTTTCGCCATCGTCGTCTCCCACGATCGGGCTTTTCCGCGGTTTCGCTTGCGCCAAGATGAGCGCGTGCAACTGCGCTGCGGCTTCGTCGCGCCCTACGTCACCTGCCAATTGTTTCAACAACGCACCATCGAAGCGAAATTGCGGCACGAGCATCGCCCCTTGCGCCAGCCGGACCAGTTTGGCAGGCGAGAGCGTCTGCAACCACCGCAGGTCTTCCTCTGCAACACCCAGCTTCACGGCTGCTGCGGCAACGTTGTCGTGCGCCATCCGCTGCGCGAGGATGAGAAAGTTGAGGTTCAGCTCGCGAATTTCCTCGGCAAAGTCTGGGGCTGGCATCGTCGGCGCTCCTCCTGCCGCCACAGTATAGCAAGAAGCACCCTCGCCCAAAAAGGGAAAAAGCGAAAAAAATCGGCGGCAATTTCGGTTTGTGGTTTTTTTGCTACACTGTGCGCACCGCCGTTACCGCGTTTCGTCACGATGAATTTCTGTTCCGTCTGTGGCCATCCCGTCGAACGGAAGATCCCGCCGCTCGACCATCTGCCTCGTTACGTCTGCCCAAACTGCGCGACGATCCATTACGAAAATCCGCGCATCGTCGCGGGGACGTTGCCGCTACGGGGCAACCAGATCCTGCTCTGTCGCCGCGCGATCGCCCCACGAATCGGCTATTGGACGCTTCCTGCCGGATTCATGGAGTGTAACGAAAGCACCCTCGAAGCCGCGATGCGGGAAACCTGGGAAGAGGCGGGAGCGCGGGTTCGGATCGACGCGCTCCATGCGTTGCTGGACGTTCCCCACATCCATCAGGTGCACCTCTTCTACCGCGCGACCCTGTTGGACCTGGACTGGGTGCCTGGCGCTGAAACCTTGGAAATTCGCCTTTTTCCTTTATCGTGCTTGCCGTGGGACGAACTGGCGTTCCCAACGGTTCGCCGCGCGCTGGAGTACCTGTTGCGCGGCGAAGCCACCGCCCTCTCGCCACAGGGCACCACCCGCTATCCGACCGTGCCGCTCATCGAAACCTTGCCGCCACGCTCCGCACGCCCTTAGTGGCCCGCTCTTTCAGTAAACGAGACGCAACGTCCCGACCGCGTAGCGCTGCGCAAACGGCCGCGTCGATTCCACCCCTTCTTCGTAGGAAAGCAACTGGTACGATTTGGCGTCCCGTTGCTCGGTCACTTTTTGCGCTGCGCGCTGGAAAATGCGCCACGATTCGCCGTTGCCCCCTGTGGTGAGCGAGCGCATCGTCAGCACCAGACGGACCACCGCCTCCGATTCCGGTTGCACGGTAATCGTCCAGTTGGGGGCGAGCGGATCGTAGAGCGCGTAGGCAACCAGCGCCGCACCGCCCAATTGCCGCAGAAGCCCGAGATGGGAGATCGGCGCCGAGGTTGGAGTGGACGCAGTCGCCGCGGTAGCGCCAGTGCCAGTTGCAGCGTTCGCAGCGGAAACCCCTAGGGAGGAATCGGAGAGCAGCAGCGCGCTTCCGGCTACCGCCGCGCCCTCTCGCGCGATCTCGGCAGAAGTGAGCCGCTCCTGCGCACAACCGGTAAGCCCCACGGCCCCTCCCACTACGAGGACGAGCCACCACCCCCCTTTCGTGAAAAAAGAGCACCGCCTCATCCCTCTCCCCCATGCGCCGTGACGTCGCGCTCACAAATACTGGAACAAGCTGAGATTGGAAACCTTGACGAACGACTGTTGTGCCGCGGAGAGCACCATCTGTTGTTGCGCCAATCGCGACAACGCCTCGGTATAGTCGAGATCTTCGATGCGCGAGCGCGCCTGCGCGTAATCGAGATCGAGCGCTTTCCCCATCTCGGTGAGCGCATCGAGTTCCGCAAGTTGTGACCCCACCTTCGCTGTATAGTGTTGCACGCGCGCCAGGAAGCGATCGACCGCGTCGATCCCGGCGCTCGACGCATGGATGGTGGTGGTGCCAGCCGTAGCGGGATCAAGCGCGTCGATCGCATCTTGGAGGTCGTTGAAAAACCGTGCCAGCGGGTATTGCGTGGGCGGGCCAGCAACGAACGTGCTTTGATCGGCATCGAAGAGCCCCCCGGGGCCACCGGTCGAAGATCCCGGTACGTTCGCGTCGATCAGCCGCGCCGCGCCCACCCGCATCTGCTTGACGTTCGCATCCCCTTGATAGTAGTAACGATCGGGGGTCAGTGGGTTGCCGTCGTGATCGCCCCAGGCGACCGGCGGCCGATCGTTTTTGAAGCCCGCGAAGAGATAGTTTCCCTGTCCATCCTGACTGTTTGCCAACCCAACCAAATTGGCCAGTTGGCTGCGCAAATCCTGCGCGAGCGCCGCGCGGTCCGACGCCGCGAGCGCCCCCGTTCCCGCTTGCACGAACTTGTCGCGCATGTATTGCAGGGTGTCGCTCATCTGCGTCAAACGGGTATCGGTCAGCCCGAGCACGTCCTTTGCGTAGCCGATGTTTTCGAGAAACTGCTGGTTCACGCTCTGCGACTGCTGCAATTCGAGACTGCGCGCCGCACGTACCGGGTCGTCCGACGGTACGACCATCTTGCGACCGCTCGCCACCTGCAATTGGGTCTGATGCATTTGGGTCTGCGCCCGCTGCATCGCGAAGATGTTGCGGTCATAGACTTGGTTGGTTGCGATCCGTAACATAGCCGTTCTCCTGGTTACTGAGCAATCGCGAGCACTTCATCGAAGAGCTTCTGCGCGATCTGCATCGTCTTGCTCGCCGCCTGGTAGGCCTGTTGAAATTGGATGAGGTTCGCCGCCTCTTCGTCGAGGTTGACGCCCGCGTAGCTGTCCCGTGTCGCCTGCACCTGATCGACCAGCGCTTTACTGGCTGTGGCTTCGGTTTTCACCGAACGGGCAAGCGTGCCCAATTCGGCCACGGCGCTTGCCCAGGTGGTTTGAAACGTCGCGGTGGGAATACCCGACGCATCGGCAAAGAGCGTTTTCGTCGTCTGAAGGCTGGAAAGCGCCAGCATATTGACGTTGTCGGCAGGCCCTGAACCCGTTGCGCTCGTGGGATCGGCCTGCGCCGCGGCTACCGCGCGGGGATCGGTGAGTGCTACCGCCAAAGTTCCCCCTTGTGCAGGAAACGGCCGCACTACGACCCGTTCGCCGGCATTCAACGTACCAGTAAGGGTCAGCCCTTGAAACGTTGCCGGGAGCGTTGCTCCGGTATAAAGCGACTGACCGTCATGCAGCCGCGTGATGGTGTAATTGCTCCCATCGTACCGAATTTCGAACGATGCAGGTTGCATCGCCGCGACATCGAGCGGCGTTGCCCATCCTACGGTGAGGTTGCTCCCTTGGTCACCGGTGAAGGTCTGAGTTGACGGTACTCCGCCGAAAAAATCGCGATTGGTGACGCCATCCAAGCCGTACCCTTGCTGGTGTTGTGCATTGAACGCCAACGCCAATGTGGTCGCCAAGAAACCCAATTGGTCCTGAATCCGATCGAGCCCTTCACGGCGAAACGCCAGGAGCGCCCCCAGTTCCCCTCCGGTGACAAGCCGCTCGGGCAGCACCTGTGGAGCCCCGCTACCACCAAACTGGTAGGTTAGCCGACGGTGCATGGCATCGCCGGGATCGGCTTCGGTAGCGAGCGTAGCGCTTGCCACCCCTTGCACGAGTGTCTGGCCGCTACCGATAAACACCGACATCATCCCCTGGTCGTCGATCACCGTTTTGATCCCGATCAACCCGGCAAGCTCTTTCGCCAATTGATCCCGCTGATCGAGCAGGTCATTGGGGGGCGCTTCCGCACCGCGGGTCGACGCTTGCAGGATCTGTTGGTTGAGATCGGCGATGTTGCGCGCCAAAGCAGTCACCTGCTGCGCCACGCCGTCGAGGCGCTGCTCGACGTCTTGACGAATCTCGTCGATCCGCGCGTCGAAGAGGCGAAAGCGTGCCGTCAACACTTCGCCTTGCGAAAGGAGCGACTGCCGTGCTGCGATGCTTTCCGGGTTGTCTGCGACCTCCTGCACCGCGTCGAAAAACTGTTGCAGCGCAGGGGAAAGGCCAGCGTCCGGGTCCGCGACGAGGTTGTCGAGCGGCGCGATCAGCTCCTGATAGTGTTGCGCCTGCGCGTAGCGGGTAGTTGCAGCAAGAAGGTTGCCCTGCAAAAACTGGTCGTACGCGCGCTCCACGCCCACCAACAGCGCGCCCCTACCGATGTAGCCGAAGCCGACAAATTGCGGAAATTGGGTACTTTGGTTGACCCGCTGACGGCTATACCCTTCGGTATTGGCGTTCGCGATGTTGTGGCTTGCGGTATCGAGCTGATAGCGCGCCGCCATCAACCCCGTCAAGCCGATCTGTAACATCCCCATCGCACCGCTCCTGCTGCCGTTATCCCTGCAGAAAATCAAGCAAAGTTCATGCCAACCTCAGCCACGGTGCTTTGTAATGTCGCGTTCCGAACCACCCGGACAATTTTGTGCGCGTAGTCGGGATCGGTAGCGTACCCAGCCGCGGCAAGCGCCTGCGCAAACGCTTCGGGCGTGCGCGCGCCACGCACGCGCGCGTAACGGTCGTTCTCCGCGATCAACCGGACATAGTCGGCAAACGCAGCGTCGATCGAGGGATAGGCGCGAAATTCGGCAATCTCCGTTTGGGGCCGTCCGTTGCGGTATTCGGTGGTCTGCACCCGCACCCGCTCTCCGTCCCAGTCGCTTCCCGCTTTGATGTTGAAGAGGTTGTTCGACGGCCGACCGTCGGGGTGGCGGAGCATCGCGCTGCCCCAACCGGTTTCGAGCGCGGCTTGCGCCAACACGAACTCAGGAGCCAGACCGAGTGCTTCAGCAGCGCGGCGCGCAGCAGGAAGCAGTTCGCGGACGAAATGGGCGATCCGCTCCTCAGGAGGGGCATCGGCAGGCAAAGGGACGAAATTGGACGGCGCTGGCGCTACGGCTACAAGCGCAGCAGGCACCGTCGTTTCCGGCTCGGCGCTGTGCGTATCCAGCGTCGTTTCCCTCGCTGGATCCTGACGCTGCGCGTGCCCTTCTAACAGCGGTGTGCCGCCGTCGGCTGCGACCGGAACCAATGCCGGAGCTGGCTCCGTGGAAACGAGCGGCGTCAACGTGGGTTCCAGCCCCAGTAATGTCTGAACGAAATCGCGTTGTGCGATGAAGGATCGTTCGACGACCGGAGCCGTTTGCCCGTTCGCAGCGTCCGCTTGGCGGAACGATCGCTCGACCACGGGCGGTAACGCGGACGCGATCGCTGACAGGGTATTCCTTTCGTGCTCCGGGTTTGGAGCGCGGCGTGCTGCCACACGATTCGGCGCGTCATTTGCCGCAATCGCCGTCTCTGCGGCAACCTTTGCCGGATCGTCGGTTGCGCCCGGTTTCGGCAACCATTGCCGCGCCAGCAGCTCGGCAAGACCGACGCCCCCACTTTGGGCCAAATCGCTGGCCAGTTGCTGGTCGGAGAGTTCTTGCCACAGCTTGCGCGCACTGGAGTCGAAGAGGCCATTTTCGGGTACGGTCGCGCGCATCGCTTTCAACATCTGCTGCAACATCAGCGCTTCGAATTGGCGCGCCGCACTGCGGATGGCTGCGGGTTGGTCCTCGCCGCGCGCGGCACGCCGCAATGCGGCAACCGCACGCGGATCGAACGCGGGAAGCGAAGATACCGCCATCAGATCACCTCCAGCTCGGCTTCCAACGCGCCCGCCGCTTTCATTGCTTGCAAGATGCTGATGAGGTCCATCGGTGTCGCTCCGAGCGCGTTGAGCGCCTGGATCACCTCGGCCAGATTCGCTCCACCTTTGATGTGGTGGAGCACGCCAGGGGGTTGCTCGATCTTGACCGACTGCTGCCGTGCAACGACCGTCTCTCCGCCAGCAAGCGGTGCGGTCGGTTGGCTGACCTTGAGATCCTCTTGGATCGTTACCTTAAGGTTGCCGTGGGCGACTGCCACTGGCTTGAGCCGAACCTCCTGATTCATCACTACCGATCCAGTACGGGCATTGACGATCACTTTCGCGGGCTCAGTTGCCGGCGTAACCGGCAACTCCTGGAGTTGCCCAAGGAACGCAACGCGCGCACTTGCGTCGTGCGGCGCGTTGACGAGGATGGTCCGCCCATCTTGCGCGGCGGCGGTACCAGCGCCGAACTTCTGGTTGATCGCAGTCACGACCCGAGCAGCCGTGGTGAAATCGGTAGTTTTGAGCTCAAGGCGCAACGGGCCATTCGTTGCCAGTGCAACCGGCACTTCGCGTTCCACTGTGGCGCCCCCCGGGATCCGTCCGGCAGCCAGATGGTTGATCGTCTGCGCCGCACCACCTGCCTGCGCACCGGCGCCTCCGACCAAGACGTTTCCTTGCGCAATCGCGTAGATCTGCCCGTCAGCCCCTTTCAACGGCGTCATCACCAGAGTACCACCCCGTAAGCTTTTCGCGTTCCCGATCGACGAGACCGTGACGTCGATTCGCTGCCCCGGTTTGGCAAACGGGGGCAATTCCGCGGTGACCATCACCGCCGCGACGTTCTTGAGCTGCAAGCGCGTGCCCGGAGGGAGCGTCACGCCCAAATTACGCAGCATGTTGAGGGTGCTCTGAACGGTAAAAGGGGTTTGCGTCGTCTGGTCTCCTGACCCGTCGAGTCCGATCACCAGGCCGTACCCGACCAACTGGTTCTCCCGAACGCCAGCGATCGTCGCCAGTTCTTTGAGGCGTGCCGCGTGCGCAGCCGGTAAGAACGCGAGCCAACACGCAACCCCCACCGCGATCCTCCGCGCCACCGTTCTCCAACCGAACCCGTACCGCATCGTCACCTCCTCAGAAGGGCAGGAAGTTGAGGAAGAAGCGCTGCAACCACCCCATACGTTGCGCCTCGTCGATATAGCCACTGCCCACGTACTCGATGCGCGCGTCGGCCACTTGGGTCGACGCCACTGTGTTCTGCGCCGAGATGGTGTCGGGATTGACGACGCCCGAAAAGCGGATGTATTCGCGCCCTTGGTTGATCGCCAGCTGCTTTTCCCCCGAAACCAACAGATTGCCGTTCGGGAAGACGTCGATCACGGTTACGGTGATCGTGCCGCTGAAGGTGTTGTCGGCCGAAGCCGCCCCTTTCCCCTCCAAACTCATATCCGACGAAGCAGTCAGCCCCAGCCCCGTCAGTCCGCTCAACGGTAAGCGCGTGAGCGAATCGATACTGGCGGAGTTGTCCGATTTGCGCGACGCGCTTGCCGCCGAATTCTTCGTCGCCGAGGTTTTTTCGACTAGGTTGATCGTGAGGATGTCGCCGATGTAGCGCGGTTTGCGGTCTTCGAACAGCGGCCGCGCCACCTGCGGACGAAAGATTGCACCGTTGGGCGCCGGTTGCGCCTCGATCGGCAGTGGGCGCGCGGTCATCGGTTGGTGCACGATCGCAGGCGGCGTGGTATCGAGCGCGGCACAGCCTGCAAGGAGCGCCGCCCCCCAAGCGACCGCAAGCCGCGCCGCCCACTGCAGGACCTTTTTCTGCCACACGATCATTTCCCCATACCGTTTCATACCCAGCGCCGTCATGCTCGTTTCTCGTGATGCCCACGCATTGCTTACAGTTGCGTCAGCCGCCCCAACATCTGGTCCGAAGTTTGAATCGCTTTGGTGTTGAGCTCGTAGGCCCGTTGCGTGACGATCATGCTCACGAGCTCTTCGGCGACATTGACGTTGGAATTTTCGACATACCCTTGGATGATGCTTCCGGCGCCGTTCGTTCCGGGCACGTTGATCTGAGGGGCGCCACTCGCTGCGGTTTCAGCGAAGAGGTTTTCCCCGAGCGCTTGTAACCCCCCTTCATTGACGAAGGTCACTAGCTGGATCTGCCCCACCTGGGTCGGTGCCACCGCGCCGGGTTGCAGAACGCTCACGGTGCCGTCCTTGCCGATCGTGATCGACAAGGCGTCCGCCGGGATGTTGATCGCATCGGCGAGCGGATAGCCCGAGGCGGTGACGACATTGCCCTGATTGTCGAGCTGCAACGAGCCATCGCGGGTATAGGCGATGGTGCCGTCAGGCATCTGGATCTGCAAAAAACCGCGCCCTTGAATGGCGACATCGAGCGGATTGTCGGTCTTTTGCAGCGTTCCTTGTAAAAAGATTCGCTCGGTGGCAACCGGCCGCACGCCAGTTCCGAGCTGCAGGCCACTGCCGATCTGGTTCTGTTGGGTGTTCTGCGCCCCCGGCTGCCGCAGCGTCTGGTACAGCAGATCTTCGAACACCGCGCGCTGCCGTTTGTAGCCGGTGGTATTGACGTTCGCGGTTGTGTACCATCCTTTCTGTAAATTCCGTTTAGCGCCTCTGGCAGGAAGTGCGCGGCGCTCGGTCTGACGCCATGACTTCGAGAAAGGAGTATGCCCATCATGGCGATGCGTGTCGAAACCAATCCTTTGGAAATGGCTTATGCTGTGTTGCTCGAACACGGACTGGAGGGTGCCGGCGAGGCTCTGCGCATCCTCGTCAATGAAGCCGCCAAGATCGAACGATCCCAGTTCCTTGGAGCGGCGCCCTATGAACGTAGTGAGCGACGGCGTGACTACGCCAACGGGTACAAACCCAAGACGGTACTCACCCGCCTTGGTGAGCTGACCTTTCAGGTGCCCCAGGTGCGTTGCGGCGACTTCTACCCTTCTGCCCTCGAAAAAGGCACCCGCACCGATCAGGCGGTGCATCTGGCCCTGGCCGAGATGTACGTCCAGGGGGTCTCCACCCGCCGGGTGATCGAGGTACTGCAGCGCCTGCTGGGGCCGGAGATTTCGCTCTCCACCGCCCAGGTGAGCCGTGCCGCCGCCAGGCTCGACGAGGGGCTTGCGGCCTGGCGCGAGCGTCCTCTGGGCGAAGTGCCCTATCTCTTTCTGGATGCCCGTTACGAGAAAGTGCGGCTGGAAGGGCGAATCGTCGATTGTGCCGTCTTGATCGCCGTCGGCGTCGATGCGACGGGCAAACGGCGGGTGCTCGGTTGCACGGTGGCCACGTCGGAAGCCGAGATCAATTGGCGACGTTTCCTGGAATCCCTCCTGGCCAGAGGGTTGCACGGGATCAAGCTCATCATCGCGGATGATCATGCGGGCCTCAAAGCTGCCCGCAAAGCGGTGTTCCCTTCTGTTCCCTGGCAGCGTTGCCAGTTCCATCTGCAGCAAAACGCCGGCCAGTTCGTCACCCGACAGGAGGCGAAAAAGCACGTCGCCGCGACACTGCGCGCGATCTTCAATGCTCCGGACAAGGCAGAAGCCGAGCGGCTTTTGAAAGCCGCCCTGGACACCTGGCGCAAGGAGCATCCGAAACTGGCCGAGTGGGCCGAAACCGCGATTCCTGAATCCCTGACGGTGTTCGACTTCCCCGCTGCGCACCGTATCCGTTTGCGTACCACCAACGGGCTGGAACGCATCAACCGGGAACTGCGACGACGCACCCGGGTGGCCAGCATCTTCCCCAACATGGATTCCTGCCTGCGCCTGGTCTCGGCGCTGCTGGCCGAACTCGACGACGAGTGGATGACCGGCAAGGTCTATCTCAACCTCAACCCGTAACCCCGGCGTCATGACCAACACCACGGAAATTTACAGAAAAAAGGTTGCACAACCGACGTTCGCCAGGTTGTGGGAAATGACGTCGAGCTGGGTTTGCTGCGCGTCGAGCCCAGTGCGGGCGATCCAAAGCGAGCGGATCATCGCGGTTCTCCTGTTAGCAACTGCCAGGGGTCAAGATAGCCCAATCGGGCGAACGGAAGCGGGTAAAGTAACGGGTACTTTCCCGCCCAATTTGGTCATCGCGGCGACAACAGCGCGGTAGCGCGTTGATCGTCTTCTTCGGCAACCTGGATCGCCTTGGTATTCATCTCGAACTGGCGTGCGAGCGCAATCATCCGCACCATCTGGTCGACCACGTCGACGTTGGACTTTTCCAAGTACCCCCCACGCACAGAGACCATGGGGTCTTCAGGAGGTGGCGGCGTCCCGGCCGGCAGGCGAAAGAGCCCGTCGTCACCGCGCTGCAATTGGGTAACCGGCGGATTGACGAGCCGTAACCGCCCCACCGCTTCGACCTGTCCGTTCGCGGGGTCGATCGCGTTGATCGTGCCGTCTTTGCCGACCAGATAGGTACGGTCGGGCGGAAGGGTGATCGGCGCGCCGCCTTCGCCCAAGACCATTTGGCCGTTCGGCAGCCGCAACATTCCGCCGTTGTCAACCTGAAACGCACCGTTGCGGGTGTAGGCTTCGCCCCCATCAGGCAATTGCACTGCGAACCAGCCAGGACCTGCGATCGCGACGTCGAGCGCACGCCCGGTCTGCTCCAGCACCCCTTCGGAAAAACGCGCTGAAACGGTGGCATCGACGACGAACGCACGGCTGGGGAGCGCTTGAGATTGCACATTCACCGCACGGAGCCGATGCAACGCCTCTTTGAACCCCGGGGTATCGACGTTCGCCAGGTTGTTCGCGACCGCCGCCTGCTGTTCGAGCGTATATTTCGCGCCGGTCATCGCGAGGTAGATCATTCTGTCCATGGCTTACCCTTCACCCTTACCGCAGGTTGATCACGGTCTGCAAGATCTGGTCTTGCGTGCGGATCGATTGTGCGTTTGCCTGGTAGGCCCGCTGCTGGATGATCATATTGACAAGTTCCGCGGTGAGATCGACGTTCGAGGACTCCACCGCGCCGCCAGAGATGAAACCGCGCGTGCCCGACCCCGGAATCCCCGCCGCTGCCTGCCCCGATTCGAGCGACGCCGCCCACATGTTGTCGCCCATCGAGATCAACGCGTTGGGGTTGCGAAAGGTCGCGATCGCCACCGTGGCGATATCCTTCACGTCACCGTTGGTGTAGCGCGCCTGTAACCGCCCCTCTTTGGTCACCGAAACGCTCGCGAGCTCCCCCGCAGGCTGGCCATCCTGGGTGAGCGTCGTCACGGATGAGGCCAGCGAATATTGCGTGGCGTTGAACGTGACATCCACCACGCCGTCGCCATTTCCACCAAAATCGGCGCCGTTCGACAGCGGCGAAGTGACATTGACGGTCAGATTGGGTGAAGAGGTCAATGCGCCAGCACCGTCGAAGGTCATCGTCCCAATCGGGTTATTGGTGACCAGCGTAGGGTCACCGTCGAACGAACCATAAACGTTCCAACTGCCCGGCGCGGTTTTTTGGAAATAGAAGGTAAGGTTGTGCGCGATTCCCAGCGAATCGTAGACCTGCACCGAAGTGCTGAAATTGTAGGTATCCGGATTGGTGGCATCGAACGTCGCGGTGATCGCAGGCTGCCCCGCGTCGAGGTTGAACGTCATCTCGACTTGGCTCGTCTCAGCGGGCTTGCCCGCATCGAACGGCACCCGGATCGGTTGCGGGTCACCGGCTCCTGCAGCCCCGGGATACCCCAGCAACTGGTAGCCGTTTGCCGAAATGACGTAACCGTCTTTGTCGAGCTGAAATTCACCGGCGCGGGTATAGAACATCTGCAGGTCGTTCGCAACGGGTCGCTTGGTGATGAAAAACCCTTCGCCGTTGATCGCCATATCGAGCGCATTGCCGGTCGTGGTAATGCTTCCCTGCGTGAAGCTTTGCCGCACTGCTGGCACGCTCACGCCGCTTCCCACCTGCATGTAGGGGTTTGCCCCCAACGTGGTGGAATAGACGTCGGCAAAAACGGTCTGATTCGCTTTGAAACCGGTGGTGTTGGCGTTCGCGACGTTGTGGCTGATCACATCGAGCGCTTTTGCGGAACTCGACAGACCGCTCAAACCTTGCTGGAAGGCCATCGTTCTTCTCCTTTAACTCAGGACCTGTTTGATCTCATCCAGCCGATAGATCCCATCGGAGCCAAGCTGCAGGTCGGCGCCATTCGGCCCCCGCACCACCGCAGTGACCTGCGCCAACTGCAACGCTTTTGCTGTAACCGGATCCCCATTGCTTTTTGCCTCGATTACCATGCGGTAGGTGCCCGGTGCAGCGATCTGACCGTCGTCGGCACGGCCATCCCAGACGAAGTTGTGGGTACCCGCGTCCAGCGCACCCAGGTCCAGTTTGCGCACGGGCAGGCCATTTGCGTCGAAGAGGGTCACGGTGACCTGATCGGCGGGTTGCGCCAATTCGACACCACCCACGCCCCCTGCTTGCGTCAGTTCCAACCGCTCGCCTTCGATCAACACGCCGCGGCCCACCAACGCCGAGAGTTCGGAAACGCTGTTGGTATCCAAAAACTGCTGGAACATTTTGTTGAGGTTCTCGATCCCCTGAACCGTGCTCATCTGCGCCAGTTGCGAGGTCACCTCCGCGTTGTCCATCGGGTTGAGCGGATCCTGGTTTTTGAGCTGCGTGGTCAGCAACGTCAAAAACCGGTTCTGCATCTCGTCGGTTGCCGACGCGGTGCTGCCTTGGCGCCCCCCCAGACGAGCCAAAATGGCGTCGGCGCGGGTGGCTGTGGTTGCGTCGCTCGTAGCGGGGATCGCGCTCATGGCTCAACTCCTTAGGCGTTAGCCTTGCAACAGACGCAAGACGTTTTGCGGCGCGGCGTTTGCTTGCGCGAGCATCGCGGTCCCAGCCTGCTGCAGGATCTGAGCGCGCGAGAGCGCCGCGGTCTCTTGCGCGAAATCGGCGTCCCGGATGCGGCTGCGTGACGCTGAGAGGTTTTCGATCGCGCTTTGCAGGTTGTTGATCGTGGCCTGGAAGCGCGACTGCACTGCACCGAGCGTTGCCCGGATGTCATTCACCGTTTTGAGTGCCGCATCGACTGCGCTGATTGCCGAAAGTGCTTCGGCAACGCCGGAGATCGACTGAGCAGCCGTCGTAGCATCATTGATCGCCGACGCGTTGCCACCGGAAAAGATGTTGAACGCCGAAATCGCGATCTTGTCTGAGGCGGTCACCGAATCGACCGTATTCCCGGTATAGACACCCTCGGTCGTGAAGCCACTTGCTGTGGTCGTGCCGCTAAAATTGGCACCCACCTGAAAAATAAATGCCGCAGAAGCCCCGGTTGCTGCACTATTGTTCAAAACCTTCACACCATTGAATTCGGTATCCCGACCAATACGCTCGATTTCAAGCTGCAACTGCCGGAACTCTTTTTGCAGCGCATCGCGGTCGCTCACCGAGTTCGTCGCGTTTGCCGATTGCACCGCGAGATCGCGCATCCGTTGCAGAATGTCTGCGATCTGCCCCAATGCCCCTTCGGTGACCTGCGCCATCGAGATCGCGTCGTTGGCGTTCCGAACCGCGACGGTCATGCCGCGTATCCCAGAGGTCATCCGTTCGGAAATCGCGAGCCCCGCAGCGTCGTCCTTGGCGCTGTTGATGCGCAGCCCCGAGCTCAACCGCTGCATCGCGGTCTGCATCTCGAGCCCGCTCTTATAGAGGTTACGCTGCGCGTTGAGGCTCATGATGTTGGTGTTGATCACGCTCATGATATGGCTCCTTTTCGAATTTGGGCGAACCGCCCCTCACGTTATCTAAAGTGGGCGTTACTGCCCGATCGACAATGTTTTCTTTAGCAAATCTCGTGCCGTATTCATCACTTCGACATTGTTTTGGTACGAACGAGACGCTGAAATCATGTTCACCATCTCTTCCACGACATTGACGTTCGGCATGCGCACATACCCGTTGGCGTCTGCTGCCGGGTTGTGTGGGTCATAGACCATGCGGAAAGGGGCGGCGCTCTCTACGATCTCTTTGACCCGCACCCCTTTTGCCACCTCACCCTGAATCGGACGGACTTGAAAAACTACCTGCTTACTGCGATAGGGTTGTCCGTTTTCGTCGACCACACTCTCGACGTTCGCGAGGTTCGACGCGGTGGTATTCAACCGCACCGACTGCGCCGAAAGCGCGGAACCCGCCACCTGAAAGACATTCAACAGACTCATCGCTCACGCTCCTCATTGCCCTGTGATTGCGGTGCGCATCCCCCGCAACAACCGGTTGATGAAGTTGAGACTCGCTTCGTAGTAGAGGGTGGTTTCCGCAAACGCGGCGCGCTCCTGATCCATATCGACCGTGTTGCCATCGACACTGCTCTGGAGTTCGGTGCGATAGCCGGTAAAGGCGTCAAGCGGCAGCGCCGCTTCTTGAGTGCCCGCAAGGTGTGCAGGATGCGTACGCTTCAGTTCCGGAGCCGAAACTCCCCGTTTTTCTCGCACCGCCCCCAACGCAGCGCGAAAATCGAGATCTTTCGCTTTATAATGGGGCGTGTCGGCGTTGGCGATATTCGACGCGATCATCTGCTGGCGTTGGTTGTGCACCCGCAGTGCGGCGCGTTGAAACGCCAAGACCTTTTCCATTTTGTCCACCATGACTCTGCTCCTTCCAAACGACCCACCCACTTCACAAGCAGGTTGCATGCCAGACAGAATATCGCGCCGCGTTCCATCCGAACGGCAAAAAAAAGCGGCTTTTTTTCGGCAATTGGCCAGTTTTGCCGCGGCAAAGGTTGCCGTTCTCTTTTTTTTCACCCTCATCGTAAGCGCGCCACCCGCGCGCGCAGCAGCGGACCAAGCGGAGCCGACCGTACTGTCACAAACCGAGCTGACGCGGATGGTCGAAGATGCGGTTACCCCGTTACTGCGCGGCATCGAGGACCGTGTCACGTTTGAAATCGCCTCCCCATCGGTATTGGAAAACCGCCCGGCCTGTACCGCAGCGCAAGTCGACGTTCCGCCCGGCCAACGCCTTTGGGGACAGATCATGGTGACACTGCGCTGTTTTGCGCCCGATCCCTGGACGGTCTACGTGCCGGTCTACGTTCGCCGCTTCGGCACCTATCTTGTGACCACACGCCCGCTGCGGCACCGGGAAACCGTAACCGCCCGCGACGTTCGACCCGTGGAAGGGGAGCTCACCACGCTACCCGAAGACGTCGTGCGCGCCACTTCCGAGGCGGTAGGAAAAGAGTTGCGCGTGAGTGTCGCACCTGGGCAACCTTTGCGAAGCAGTTGGCTCGTCGCACCACTTGTCGTGCGCAACGGACAAAACGTCACCGTGATCCAACATGGCAAAGGTTTCCGCGTCGAAACCGAAGGACGCGCGATGAATAGTGCCGCTCAAGGCGAAGCGGTGCGCGTGATGCTGCCCAACCGCCAGGTGATCGAAGGCAGCGCCACAGCCGACGGCGCAGTGGTCGTCGAATGAAAAACGGCTCAAGAATTTTCCGCGTGAACCGTTAACTGCGAATACCGGAATCGAGGAACGGGAAACCGATGAAAATCGACAAACCAATTCTGCCACCTGGCGGAGACCCTTCAGTGCGCGGGACTCCATCGACGCGCAAGCCGGAACCGGGCCCAGGAGGGGGTCGTCTGCCTCCTCCTCCATCGGCATCGGCGGACGAAACCGTTGCGCTCTCTTCCCGAGCGAGCCTTCTGGCGCGAGCGGAGCAGATGATGAACGAGGTTCCCGAAATCGACTGGCAGCGAGTCGAGACGCTGCGCGCCGCGATTCAAAGCGGTCAATTCCGGATCCACCCGGAAAAAATTGCCGACAGCTTGGTGCGTGAAGTCGAAGCATTGCTCCATTCCGAATCATGAGCGAAGCGAAGCTGCCCGCGCCCACCGCGACCCAGCAGACCCTCCTTGCGCGCATACTCCAAGAGGAAATCGCGGTGCTGAAAAGCTTTCTGACGGCACTCGACGCCGAACGGCGCGCCCTGCACAGCAACGACCCCGCAGCGATCGAAGCGGCCGTCACGGAAAAAAACCGCATCGCCGACCAGCTTCAAGGGTTCGAGCGCCAGAAGCTGCGGGTGGTGGCAAGCACTGTTGCCGGTGCCGAGTCGGAACAGAAAGCGGTGCTCACCGCGTGGCAACGGTTGCCGCCGCTTGCCGACGCGTGGCATGCAGTGTGTCAACTGGCCAGACAATGTCAGGAGCGCAACCAAGAAAACGGGGTATTGCTGCGAGAGAAACAGCATTTCGTGCAGCAAGCGCTCGACGTGTTGCTCCACAGTCAAGAGCGCCTGAACATCTATGATGACAAAGGGCAATCGCGCTTGACCCTCACGGGGCATTCCCGGAAAATCGGTTCGGCGTGAATGCGTAACGAAGGGGTACGATGGAGCGGTTCGTCATCTTCAACCAAAAAGGGGGCGTAGGCAAATCGACGCTTGCGGTCAATTTGGCGGCAATCGCTGCGGCACAAGGGCATCGCACCTTGTTGATCGACCTCGACCCGCAGGGCAACGCCACGCTCTACGCGCTGGGTGCCATTGAGTCGCCCAAACCCACGCTTGCCGATTACTTCGATCAAACGCTCAATTTTCGCCTCAACCCCTGGCCCAGCGAAGCGTTCGCCCACCCCACTCGGTGGTCCAACCTGGCGGTTGCCGCCAGCGATCCCGAACTGGAAGCGCTCCTGCCCAAGCTGGAGAGCCGCTACAAAATCTTCAAACTCCGTGACCTTTTGGATCAGTTGGCGCCGGCATTCGATCGCGTCTATCTCGACACGCCGCCTGCCCTCAATTTCCTGACCCGCTCTGCGCTCATCGCAGGCCACCACTGCCTGATCCCCTATGACTGCGACGATTTTTCGCGCCGGGCGCTGCTGCAACTCGCGGAAACGGTAGCGGAAATCCGGATCGACCACAACCCGCGCTTGGCCATCTTGGGCATCGTCGTCAACCAGTACCAAACGCGGGCCGGGGTGACGCAACGCGCCGTGGCGCAGCTTGCCGAATCGGGATTGCCGGTATTGGAACCCTTCTTGACTTCGTCGGTGGTGGTGAAAACGTCCCACGAACGGCGCGAACCCCTGATCGCTTTTGCCCCGAAACACCCCTTGACGCAAAAAATGGTTGCGCTCTTCGCCGCGATCGAAGCCCGCGTTCCCCAGTCGTAACGCACTATTGACTGCTGCCGCTCCGGCAACCCCCAGTACCTTTCCCGTTTACAACGCTTCGAGCTTCGCCACGCTCAAGAGCAACCGTTTGACCCCGACACTAGGGCCGAAACGAACCGTTGCCTGTTGGTGCACACCGCTGCCTTCCACTTGAAGAATCACCCCTTCGCCAAACTTGGGATGACGAACCGCTTGTCCTGGCTGCCACGAGGAACCGGGCCGATCACCCGACGTGTGCGCAGATGGCGGGGAAGACGCCGCGCTCGACTCGGCGTCCCATCCCGGCGCACGCGGCTTGCGCCCCGAAAGCGGCAACAACAGCGTTTCGGGAATCTCGGTAACGAAACGGGAAACCGGGCGGTAACGACTTGCGCCATGCCAAAACCGGCTTGCCGCCCAACTCAAATAGAGCCGCTCTTTGGCACGAGTGACCGCTACGTACATCAACCGCCGCTCCTCTTCCAGGCCGGCACCGTCGCCGCCAAAATTGGGGAGCGCATTTTCGTGAGGGAATACCCCATCTTCCAACCCGACCAAAAAAACAGCGCCGAACTCCAGCCCTTTCGCGGCATGCACCGTCATCAGACGCACCGCGCGCTCGTGACTCCCTGCTTGCATTTCCCCCGATTCGAGCGCGGCGTGCTGAAGAAACAGGGTGAGCATCTCGTGCCCGGTCGCCGTGATGCCTTCGCGCGCCATCTCGGTGACGAATTCGTGGCCCGCATCAACGAGCGCCGCCAGGTTCTCCAGCCGCTCTTCGCGCGCTGCGCGATCACGCGTAGCTTCTTCGGCAAAAAGGGCCTGTAAGCCGCTCTTTTCGATCACGAGCGCGATCGCATCCGGAAGCGGCAACGTCGCGGTGGCATCGCGCAGCTCGTCGATGAGCGCCGCAAAGCGCTGGACAGCCGCGCCGCCGCGACCACCAAGCTTATTCACCGCGGCCTCCCAATGCCCTTCGCTCTCAGCCGCAGCGAGCAACTGTTCGACCGTTTTCGCCCCGATACCCCGTGCCGGCACGTTGATCACCCGCAAGAGCGCATTGGTGTCGTCCGGCAACACCAGAAGACGCAAATAGGCGATCGCGTGTTTGATCTCCGCGCGGTCGAAAAAACGCACCCCCCCATAGACACGATACGGAATCCCCGCAGCCAAGAGGTGATGCTCGAAAACGCGCGACATCGCATTCGTGCGGTAGAGCACCGCAATCTCGTCGGCACTCCAGCCGTCGCGAATCAGTGCGCCGATTTCATCGACGACAAATTGCGCCTCTTGCCCTTCGTCCATCGCCTCGAAGGTGCGGATCGGCTCCCCTTCGCCGCGATCGGTCACGAGTTTTTTCCCCAACCGGCTCGCGTTGTTGGCGATGATGGCGTTCGCTGCAGCCAGAATGTTGCCCGCCGAACGGTAGTTGCGTTCGAGCCGCACGAGCTCCGCTTGGTATTCTTGCTGAAAGCGCGCCAGCAACGCGCTCATCGCGCCGCGAAAGCCGTAGATCGCCTGATCGTCGTCCCCGACGCAGAAGAGCCACGCCCCCACCTCACCGGTAGCGACATCGCATGCCAACTGTTGCAACCAACGGTATTGCAACGGGTTGGTGTCCTGGAACTCATCGACCAAGACGTGCTGGAAACGTTGGCGATAGTGCGCCCGCAAGGTTTCGTTGCGGTGCAGCAGTTCGAGCGCCCGCAAGAGCAATTCGGCGAAATCGACCACCCCTTCGCGCGCGCACGCGGCTTCGTACTCCTGCCACAAGGTGAGGAACAATTGCCCGCGCGCGCCTTGTGGCGCGAGCTCCTCCGGTCGCTCCCCGCGTTCTTTGTGGGCGTTGATGAACCCGACGAGTTCGCGCGGCGCCACCATCGCTTCTGGGACCGCCAAACGCTTGAGCAGCCGTTTCACCAACGCCAACTGGTCGGCCGCATCCAGAATCTGGAACGCCGTCGGCAACCCGGCTTCGGTGGCATGACGGCGCAACAGACGGTGCGCGATGCTGTGAAACGTCCCCAACCAAACACCCCGCTGCCCATCCACCGCTGCTGGCACCACCAATTGTGCCAACCGCTCGCGCATCTCCCGCGCCGCCTTGTTGGTGAAGGTGACTGCCAGAATCGCACCCGGATCGACCCCTTCCCGCTCGATCAACCACGCAATCCGGTGGGTCAACACGCGCGTCTTTCCCGAGCCGGCGCCAGCCAATACCAGCGCATGGCCAGGCGGCAGGGTCACCGCACGCCGCTGTTGAGGATCCAGGCGGTCGAGCACACCGTCGGTCATCACGCATCCTTTTCGCCGTACCAGGCGCGATTGTACCCAAGCCGCCCTACTGCCCCCGCTCACGTGGGGATCCCGTCAAGAAAAATCGCGAGAACAAGAACAAACGCTCAAAAAGACTGAACCGAAATTCTTGCCTTATCACTTTTGATGCGATAAAATTCGCGATTACACTGTTTCATGGTGATCTCCTCCTTTCTTTTGAGTGGTTTTGTCTCCCTCCCTCTCCATCTAACCCATGGAGTTCCCGCCCGCGCCCTTCGCGCGGGCTTTTTTTTGCCGCTTGCCTTCGCGCTATACTTCGATTCTTACGCGCATGGCAAGGAATCGCGATGAAAGAGAAGTACGACGCCTTTTCGATCGAACAGACCGTCCAAAACGAGTGGGAAGCCACGCAACCCTTCGCGGTGGCCGAAGACCCCAACCGCCCGAAGTTCTACTGCCTCTCGATGTTCCCCTACCCCTCCGGCAAACTCCACATGGGACATGTGCGCAACTACACGATCGGCGACGTCCTGGCCCGAGCCAAACGGATGCAAGGGTTCAACGTGCTCCAACCGATGGGGTGGGACGCATTTGGGATGCCCGCGGAAAATGCCGCGCTTCAAAACGGCGTACCCCCCGCGCAATGGACCTACAGCAACATCGCCTATATGAAGGGGCAATTGAAACGGTTGGGTTTTGCGATCGACTGGCAACGCGAACTCACCACCTGCCGTCCCGAATACTATCGGTGGGAGCAGTGGCTCTTCAAACGGCTCTACCAGAAGCGGTTGATCTACCGCAAGATGGGTTGGGTCAATTGGGACCCGGTCGACCAGACGGTGCTCGCGAACGAACAGGTGATCGACGGCCGCGGGTGGCGCAGCGGTGCGCTCGTGGAAAAGCGCGAAATTCCCATGTACTACATGCGCATCACCGCGTACGCCGAAGAACTGCTGCAAGGGCTCGAAACGCTCCCCGGTTGGCCGGAACAAGTCAAACGGATGCAAGCGAACTGGATCGGCAAGAGCGTTGGCGCCGAGGTTCGGTTCCCCTACGACGAAGACTCGATCGGCGAAAGCGGTGTGCTCACTGTCTTCACCACCCGTCCAGACACCTTGATGGGCGCCACCTACGTCGCGGTCGCGGCCGAGCATCCGCTCGCGACGAAAGCCGCGCAAAACGACCCGCAATTGGCCGAATTCATTGCCGAATGCCGCCGGGGGTCGGTCGCCGAGGCCGACCTCGCGACCATGGAAAAGAAAGGGATGCCCACCCCCTATTTCGTGCGTCACCCCCTCACGGGCGAAAAACTCCCCGTCTGGGTTGCGAATTACGTCTTGATGGCGTACGGCGAAGGGGCGGTGATGGCGGTGCCCGCGCACGACGAACGCGATTACGCCTTCGCGCAAAAATATCGTCTGCCGATTCGCCAAGTCATTCGTCCCGACGGCTTCACCGGCACGATCGACGGCAGAGGCCCATGGGAAGAGACCTTTGCGGCCAAAGGGACACTGGTCGACTCCGGCCCCTTCACCGGGCTCACGTCGGAGCAAGCGTTCGACGCCATCATCGCCGCGCTCGCGGAAAAAGGGCTGGGTCAGCAGCGGGTCCAATATCGCTTGCGCGATTGGGGGATCTCACGCCAACGCTACTGGGGTTGCCCAATTCCGGTGATTCACTGCGACCACTGCGGTGAGGTACTCGTCCCCGACGAACAACTCCCCGTCGTTCTGCCCGAATCGGTCGAGATCACCGGTCGCGGCTCACCGCTAGCTGAACTCGCCGACTGGGTCAACGTCCCCTGCCCCGAATGCGGGCGACCCGCACGGCGGGAAACCGACACGATGGACACCTTCGTCGAATCGAGTTGGTATTTCCTGCGTTACTGTTGTCCCGACAACGACCAGGCGATGGTCGACGACCGGGTCAAGTACTGGATGCCCGTCGACCAATACATCGGCGGAATCGAGCACGCGATCCTGCACCTACTCTATTCTCGCTTCTTCACCCGTGCGATGCGGGACCTCGGGCTCATCCCCTTTTCGGAACCCTTCACCAACCTCTTGACACAGGGGATGGTCGTTGCCGAAACCTTCTACCGCGAAGACCCGACAACCGGCAAAAAAACCTGGATCAATCCGGCCGACGTGATCCTGGAACGCGACAGCAAAGGTCGACCGATCTCCGCGGTACACCGCGTCGATGGCAAACCGGTCACCATCGGCGGCATCGAGAAGATGTCGAAGTCCAAAAACAACGGTGTCGACCCACAAGCCCTCATCGACCAATACGGCGCCGACACCGCGCGCTTCTTCATCATCTTCGCCGCGCCGCCGGAAGCGCAGCTCGAATGGTCCGATGCGGGCGTCGAAGGGGCACATCGCTTCTTGCGCCGTGTTTGGGCGTTCGGCGTTCGCTACCGCAACGAAATCGCGCCCCAGCTTCCCACGACCGCTGAGGCGCGCAGCTCGGCGCTGCGGCAACTTGCCGCGCCCCTGGCTGCGGCACGGCGCGAATTGCACCTCATCCTGGAACAGGCGAACCGTGACCTGGCGAAACTCCAATTCAATACCGTCGCAGCCGCGACGATGAAAATGCTCAACCTGCTCGAGCGCCTGCCCGATGGTGACGCAACCGAACGCGCGGCGCTCGCGCACGAAGGGTTCTCGATTCTCCTCAGAGTGCTCGCACCGATCACCCCGCACGTCACCGAGATCCTGTGGCGCGAATGCGGCTTCGGCACATCGCTGCTCGACGCCCCGTGGCCCGAAGTCGATTCCGACGCGCTCACGGTCGCCGAAATCGAACTGGTTTTGCAAATCAACGGCAAGACTCGCGGCAAAGTCACTGTCCCGTCCGACGCCGCCGAAACCACGATTCGCGAACGCACGCTGGCGCACGAACTCGTTCAGGCGGCACTCGATGGGAAGGAGCCGCGGCGTGTGATCATCGTTCCGGGAAGGCTCGTCAATGTCGTCGTTTGAGACCCAGCGCCGCCGCGTATTGACCGGCGTCGCGCTCGTGCCGGCGCTTCTTCTCGCTGCGTGCGGTTTTCGCCCTCGTCATTACGTGGGGTTGGCGCAGCGCACGCTCCACTTCCGTTTCGACCGTGCCGCAGCACTCGAACCGCTCGTTCACGAGATGCTCGCGGGCACACCGGCAACGGTGGTCACGGACCCCAAAGCCGCGGACGCGACGGTCGTTTTGGGGCCGCTCGAAGAAGCGCGGGAGATCATCGCGCTCTCTGCCAGCGGGACGGTTCGCGAATACGCGTTGCGCAGCGTCCTGACCGTTCGCCTCGTCGACCGCGCAGGCGAAGAGCGGCTGCCGCCAACCCGCCTCGTTGCCGAACGGGACTACAGCTACGACGACAGCCGCATCGCGGCCCGCGCTGAAGAGGAGCAGGTGATTCTCACCGACATGCGGCGCGAACTCCTCAGGCGTGCCCTCTTGCTCGTCGACCGTCGGCTTGTGGCGCGACCATGAAATATCCCGCTGCCCGCCTGCCACAGCTCTTGACCCGCAGCCCGTTTCCCCCACTCTGGGCGGTGACGGGCGATGAGCCGCTCCTCATCGAAGAGGCCGCCGACGCGATTCGCACGCACGCCAAAGCAGCCGGGTTCACGGCGCGGGAACGGGTCGTCATCGACAAAGGGGATGCGCTCACCACGCTCACACTCGCAACCGAGAGCCTCTCGCTCTTCGCCGAATCGCGTTTGCTGGAACTCCGCTTCCTGGTCCCCCCGCAGGGCAAAGAGGCACCCCTCTGGTTTGCCGCCCTCTGCGACCGGCCACCGGAAGCCACCGTCACCCTGCTGATTCTGCCCCCGCTCGACTGGGCCACGAAAAAGACACGCTGGTACCAAACCCTCGAAAAAGGGGCGATCCTTGTCGAAACCCAAGCTCCGAGCCGCACGCAACTGCCCCAATGGTGGGCCGAACGGCTGCACGCCCAAGGGCAGCATGCCTCGCGCGAACTCTTGGCCTATTTGGCTGAATGCAGTGAAGGAAACCTGCTTGCCGCGAAACAACAACTGGTGCTCTTAGCCCTCCTCTTTCCACCCGGCCCCCTACCGGAAGCAGAGGTCCGCGCAGCAGTCGCCGAAGTCGCCCGCTTCGACCCGTTCGAACTGCGGCTTGCGGTCCTTACCCGCAACGCAACGCGCGCCGCCCGCCTGATCACCGCGCTGCGCGACGAAGGCGTAGCCGAAGCGCTCGTCCTCTGGGCGCTCGCTGCGGGCGTTCGCGCGCTTGCTCGAGCAAGCGAAGCCGCGGACCCGCGCGCGGTGGATGCGATCGCGAAAAGCGAAAAACTCTTCAGCCCTGTTGAAAAGCAGGCCTTGCGCAGCGCCACCCGATTGGAGTCCGCACAATGCCATCAGTGGCTCCGCCGAGTAGCACAACTCGACCGGATCGCCAAAGGGGTCGAAGCGGGTGACTTCTGGTGCGAAGCCGAACGTCTCGCGCTCGCGCTCAACCCCGCGACGCGCACCTCTGCCGACTTTTCCGTTACCTGGAGCACACTATGACCGAAACCATCGACGCCTATTTCGACCGTCTGGGGCAAGCCGCGCGCACCGCCGCGCAAGCGATCGCGCGCGCGGGCACCGCACAGAAAAACGCGGCGCTTCGCGCGATCGCCGACGCGCTCGACGCTGCGCGTTCGGACCTTACCGCCGCTAACGAACACGACCTACAAGCGGCGCACGCAGCGGGCCTATCGCCCGCGCTGATCGACCGCCTCACGCTCTCCCCCAAAGTGATCGACGCGATGATCGAAGGGCTCGAACAGATCGCGGACCTACCCGACCCTGTCGGCGAAATCCGCGAACTTCGGCAACGCCCCTCCGGTATCCAAGTGGGCCGAATGCGCGTGCCGCTCGGCGTGGTTGGCATCATCTATGAATCGCGCCCGAACGTCACCGTCGACGCCGCGGCTCTCTGCCTCAAAGCGGGCAACGCGGCGATTCTTCGTGGCGGGAAAGAAGCGATCCACAGCAACCAGGCAATCGCCCGGTGCGTTCAGCAAGGATTGGCTGCGGCCCAGCTCCCGGCCATGGTCGTGCAGGTGATCGAACGAACCGAACGCGAACTCGTCACCCGCCTCGTGTCGTCGCCGCAATACGTCGATGTGATCGTGCCGCGCGGCGGCAAAGGGCTCATCGAAGCGGTCGCTCAAGCCGCGAAAGTCCCCGTGATCAAACACCTGGACGGCAATTGCCACGTCTACGTGCACGCTGCCGCGAAACCCGAATGGGTCGTCCCGATCGTCGAAAACGCCAAAACCCACCGCTACGGGGTCTGTAACGCCGCAGAGACGCTCTTGATCGACGAAGCGGTTGCCCCTCGCTACCTCCCCGAGATCGGCGCGATGCTCGCGCGCCACGGCGTCGAGATGCGTTGTTGCCCGAAAGCGTGGTCCCTCTTGCATGCCGCGCCACAAGTTCCTGCCGAACTGCTCAAACCGGCCACCGAGGCCGATTGGGCGACCGAATACCTCGCCCCGATCCTCGCGATTCGGGTCGTCACCGGGCTCGATGACGCGATCGACCACATCGCGCGCTACAGCTCGCACCACACCGAAGCGATCATCACGGAAGACTACTCGGCGGCGATGCGCTTTTTACGCGAAGTCGACTCCGCGTCGGTGATGGTAAACGCCTCGACGCGCTTCGCCGACGGGTTCGAATACGGATTGGGTGCCGAAATCGGTATCTCTACCGACAAATTCCACGCGCGCGGCCCTGTAGGCTTGGAAGGCCTGACCAGCGAAAAATGGATCGTACTGGGACACGGCACGATCCGCCGCTGACGCGAAAACGCTGAGCCTGGACCGGTGCGAGGATCGTTGACCTGCGCGACGATGAGCGCTACGATACCATTTCATTCAAACGTTTGTTGGAGGAGAAAAATGGTTCGTACGCTCATCGCTCTATTTCTCTCTTACGTACTGCTCGCCGCAGCCCCTGCGCAGGCGGAAATCAAGCTGGGCAGCGCCACTTTCCCCGAATCGATCACCCTCGACGGCACGCCGCTCCATCTCAATGGCGCAGGAATCCGCAGCAAGTTCATCTTCCACGTCTACGCGATGGGGCTCTATCTGCCGCAACCGGTCACCCTGGCCGAAGCCGCGCTCACCAGCCCCCCGCCACGCGCGATCCGCATTCAACTGCTGCGCGACCTCTCGGGCGCCACGTTCGCGGACGCGCTGATCGAAGGGCTGAAACAGAATCAACCGCAGGAAGCGCTCACCGCTTATCAAGCCAGCATCGACACTTTGCGCCAAGCGATCCTTTCGCACAGCGAATACAAAGAAAACAGCGTCGTTTTGATCAGCGAAGACAAAAACGGAACGGTGCACATCACCGTTCAAGACAAACCGTTGGTCGAGCCGATTCAACAACCGGGCTTCTTTTCCCTGCTCCTGAGTATCTGGCTCGGCCCGAAACCCGCACAAGATTCCCTCAAAACCGAGCTCCTCAAAGGGAGCGCTTCCTGACGCGTTTCCTTACCGGTACAATCGTCGCTATACCCGATCCCGGAGATGGCGACGATGCCGCCCCAACCAAAACCCAACGCCACCCTGTGGGTTGTAGCCCGGCCGCTACTCGCCCCCTTTTGGCTGGAAATCGCGGCAACCGAAGACGGCACCGTGATTGCCGCTACGTTTCGCACCGATCCTCCACCGTCTCGTCCGCAAGCGAACGCCCCTGCGGCGATTCATCAACTCAGCCACTGGCTCGACACCTGGCTCGAAGCACCGGCAACCCCACTTTGGCCGCGGGTTGCACCACAAGGGACCCCATTTCAACAACGCGTCTGGAACGCGTTACGAACCATCCCCTGCGGTGAAACACGCACGTACGGTGCGCTTGCCGCGCACTTGTCTACCAGCCCGCGTGCGGTCGGCGCCGCGTGTGGCGCAAACCCCTGCCCGATCGTGATTCCCTGTCACCGAGTTGTCGGCAAAAACGGGGCGCTGATCGGCTTTTCCGGTGGTCATTCCGGTGCCTGGCTCGACCTCAAAGCATGGCTACTCGAGCGCGAAAACGCGCGAACGTGACGCGCGCCAAACCGGTTACGCTTACCCCCCTCTCCCAACAATGGATCGACGCGTTCATCGACCATCTGTGGTGGGAAGAGGGGCTGAGTGCAAACACCCGCGCGAGTTACCGCCACGACCTCACCGGCTTTGCCCAATGGCTCGAACAACGCAATGAAACTTTCCGCACGGTCACCGCGGTAACGCTCCTCACCTATCTGGCAGAAAAACCCAGTAAAACAGCTTCGCAACGGCGCCTGATCGCCTGTTGGCGGAAATTTTTCGGCTGGCTCGTCCGGGAAGGAAAAATGGCGCACAACCCATGCCTGACTTTGACCCAACCGCCTTTGCCGCCCAGATTACCCAAAACCCTCACCGAAAACGAAGTCGAAAACCTGCTGCAGGCCCCGGACCCGGAAACCCTGTTGGGTTTACGCGACAAAGCGATACTCGAACTCCTCTACGCAACGGGTCTTCGCGTCGGCGAATTGGTCACATTGCACTTGGCGCAATTGCGGCTCCAAGAAGGTTGGCTCATCGCCACGGGGAAAGGGAATAAAGAACGGCTGATCCCTTTTGGGGAATTAGCTGGCGAATGGCTGAGCCGTTACCTGCGTGACGCGCGCCCCAAACTCTGCAAACCGCATACCACCGATGCACTTTTTCTCACCCAAAATGGCGGAGCGATGACTCGGCAACGCTGTTGGCAATTGATCAAACGCTATGCCATCGCAGCAGGGATCGACCCGCGCAAAATTTCCCCCCATACCCTACGCCATGCGTTTGCCACCCACTTATTGAATCATGGCGCCGATTTACGCGCGGTCCAGATGTTACTTGGCCACGCCGATATCAGTACCACACAAATCTATACCCATGTCGCGCACGCCCGTCTCGAAGCGCTCTACCATCGCCACCACCCCCGCGCCTAATCCTCACGCGCTTGTCAAAACAAACAGTTTTGCTAAAATAGAAACGTTCGTTCAATTTATAAAAGGAATTCCGCTATGGCTCTGCACAATATCCCATTGGAAACGCTCGAAGCCCTTTCCATCGAAGCTTTGGAAGAGCTGAAAAAAGATATCGAAAAAACCATCGTCAAAAAACAAGATGAGCGGCTCGAACAACTCAAAGAAGAGGTTCGGCAAATGGCCGAACGGCTCGGCGTTCCCTTTGAAACGCTTCTGGAGCGGTTGACCCGCGAACGGAGTGGCAAGGGGCGCAAAAATAGCGCGCCGAAACGCAAACTGCCGTGGCGCTTCCGCCACCCTACCGATCCCGACAAAGGTTGGACGGGCCGCGGTTTGCCACCGAAATGGCTCCAAGAGTGGGAAGCCTCTGGGCGTTCGCGTGAAGAGCTGCGCATCGGCTAACGATGAGTTGGCACATCCTGTTCGCGCTGCTCTTTGGCTACGCGCTCGGATCCGTTCCCTTTGCGCTGATCACCAGTAAACTCTTCGGCTTGCCCGATCCGCGCACTTTCGGATCGAAAAACCCGGGCGCTACCAATGTGCTGCGCACCGGTCACAAAGGAGCAGCGCTTTTGACGCTCATCGGTGACGCTGGCAAAGGCGCCGCTGCGGTACTGATCGCACAAGCTGCGACGCAATCCCCCACCCTGGCGGCTGCCGCAGGGCTCGGCGCTTTTCTGGGCCACGTCTTCAGCTATTTCCTTCGTTTTCAGGGCGGGAAAGGGGTCGCTACCGCGCTCGGCGTCCTGTTGGCGATCCAACCGTTGTTGGGTCTCATCGCCGCGCTCATCTGGCTGACCGTCGCGGTGGTCTCCCGCTACTCGTCACTGGCGGCGCTCATTGCGGCGCTCCTTACCCCACCGCTCGCGTGGCTCCTCAACCGCACCCCAGCCGAAGTGGCTCTCGTCACCGTACTCGCAGCGATACTTATCGCACGACACCACCAAAACATTCGCAATCTTTTGCAAGGGACAGAGTCGAAAATCGGCGTTAAAGCGGCAACGGCCAGCGCGGATGGATCATCACCCGGTAATCCGTCTTCACCGGAAAACCCAACCTGACGCGTTGCGCCGCAGCGTGCGCAATCATCGCTCCATTGTCGGTGCACCACTGCGGCGGGGGAAAGACGACCGAACAGCCTAGCGCCTCCAACTCAGCCGCCAAACGCGCGCGCAACTGCGCATTCGCGGTGACTCCGCCCGCCGCAACCAGACGGCGGGCACCCGTCATCTCGACCGAACGCACGGTTTTAGCCACCAACACGTCGATCACCGCCGCTTGAAACGACGCCGCCAGATCCGCCTTCGCCTGAGGGTCGTCGCCAATCGTTTCGGCAGCAAGCGCCACCGCGGTTTTCAATCCACTGAAACTGAACGCGATCTCCGACGACTGCATAAGCGGGCGCGGCAGTGCATAGCGCGTTGCATCCCCCTGCTCGGCCAGTTTTGCCAACTGTGGGCCGCCCGGATAGCCCAACCCCAGGATTTTGGCGGTTTTGTCGAACGCTTCACCCGCTGCATCATCGATCGTCTCGCCCAACAACCGATAGCGCCCCACGCCTTCGACCCACAAAAGCTGCGTATGACCGCCCGAAACAAGGAGCGCCACGAACGGAAACGCCAAATCGGGCGCAGCCATCAACGGCGAAAGCAGATGTCCTTCCAAATGGTGGATCGGCATCGTCGGAACCCCGCGGGCAAACGCCCAACTCTCGGCAAACGCTGCGCCCACCAAAAGCGCGCCTGCCAAACCGGGCCCCGCCGTGTACGCGACCAGATCCACATCCGCCGGCGTCCAGCGCGCCTGCGTGAGCGCACGCGCGACGAGCAGCGGCAACCGCCGCACATGGTCGCGCGACGCCAACTCTGGCACCACTCCGCCATAATGGGCGTGCAACGCCACTTGAGAAAACAGTTCGTGCGCAACCAGCCCGGAAGCGTCATCCCAAAGCGCCACCCCGGTCTCGTCACACGACGTTTCGATCGCCAAAATCCGTTTCATGCCGCGATTGTACCGAATCCCACCGTGAAAAGCCTTGCCCCCAGTTGCCGCACTCAGGTATAATCGCATGCTTTCCGGTACCAGATTCGAGGAAACATTCATGCCCTACGTGCGTGTCAAAGAAAACGAACCCGCCGACGTGGCGATCCGCCGCTTCAAGCGTCTGGTGGAAAAAGCGGGGATTTTGACGGAACTGCGCAAACGCGAGTTCTATGAAAAACCTTCGGAAGAGCGCAAACGCAAGCGCGCTGCCGCGATCAAACGCTACCAGAAAAAACTGCGGATGCAGATGCTTCCCCCGAAAATGTACTGATCACATTTTTTTCCTTCGTTTTGCTGCCTGCCACACTGAAGGAGCCGCTGACTTCAGTGTGGCGATTTGCTTTGCGCTGCAATGATCCCGCCTGAGTTCGTCGAAACCCTTCTTGCGCGCACCGACATCGTCGAAGTCATCGGCAAGCGGATCAAACTCAAAAAATCGGGCGTGAACTATTTTGCCTGTTGCCCATTCCACGGCGAAAAAACCCCCTCATTTTCCGTTTCACCCAGCAAACAGTTCTACCACTGCTTCGGCTGTGGCGCCCACGGCACTGCGATCACCTTCTTGATGGAATACGAGGGGATCTCCTTTCCCGATGCCGTCGAAGCGCTCGCCCAAGAAGCCGGCTTAGTCGTTCCCAAAACCCGAACGGGTGACCCAAAAGCCGCGGAAACGGCCCGCAACGAACGCGAACAGTTGTTGCATCTCCTCGAAAAAGCCGCCCACTTCTATCAGCAGCAACTGGCACGCCACCCCGAAGCGCTCCGATACCTGGAACGCCGTGGCATCGGGCGTGACGCGATCCACCACTTCGGCTTGGGATATGCGCCGGACGACTGGCAAGCGCTCGCAGCGATCTTTCCCCATTACAACGATCCCCTCTTGGAAAAAGCGGGCCTGGTGATCGCACAGGACAACGGACGCCGCTACGACCGCTTTCGCCACCGCATCCTCTTTCCGATCCACAACCGCCGCGGACAGGTGGTCGCTTTCGGCGGCCGCGTACTCGACCAAAGCGAACCGAAATACCTCAACTCGCCTGAAACCCCACTCTTCAGCAAAAGCCACGAACTCTATGCGCTAGCGCTTGCACGAGACGCAATTCGCACGCGCGGACACGTGATCGTAACCGAAGGGTACATGGATGTCGTCTCGCTTTGGCAGCACGGCATCGACAACGCGGTTGCGGTGTTGGGTACTGCCGCCACGCCGCACCACGTCCGGACGCTCGTCACCCTCACCGACGAGATCCTCTTCTGTTTCGACGGCGACGACGCGGGGCGCCGTGCCGCATGGCGCGCGCTCGAACAGAGCCTGGAAGCACTCAAAGACGGCGTGACGCTGCGCTTTGCCTTCTTGCCAGAAGGGGAAGACCCCGACTCCCTCGTACGCTGCGTCGGCACGGACGCGTTTCGCGAGCACCTTCAACAGAGCCGCACGCTCAGCCAATACCTGATCGAGACGCTCACGGAAAATGAGTCACTCGACACCCCCGAAGGACGCGCGCGCCTTATCCACCACGCGCAACCGCTCATTGCCCGCATCGCCGCCCCAGAGCTCAAGCGCCAGATCGAACAGGAGATCGCCGAGCGCGCCCGTATCCCACTCGATGACTGGGCGGCCGCGGCAACGCCTCGTGTCGCACCGCGGCGGACACGGACACGCACGCAACCGCATTGGCACGCCACACCGCGCAAAACCGTTGCAACGTTGGGAACGCGTCTTCTACGACTGCTCCTTGCCCACCCGCGGCTTGCCGCGCGCGTTCCCGTCAACTGGCTCGACGCCTCGGAAGATCCCGACCTCCAAGCGGCACAACGGCTTGTCGATGCGATCGAACACGGCGAAATCGCGCCGGAGCACCCGCTTGCTGCGATCCTCTCCCATTTCCAATCGGACGAATCCCTGCGCGCCCGGCTTGAATCTCATGCCGCGGCGCTCGTCGAAGAATCCGCACCCGACGACACCGACCCGGAAAGCGAGCTTGCCGATCTCCTCGATGCCCTCGCTGCCCAGACCCTGCAACGCGAAATCGCTGAACTCATGGCAAAAGCCCGTGTCCAAATGCTCACTGCCGAAGAACGCCAGCGACTCAACACTTTGATTCGCGAGGCCAAGCGCCCACAAAATGACCGGCGCGGCAACTGAAACGCAATCGCGAGGCATTTAGTCCGACTCCATGCTATAATGGTCGGTTATCCCGGTACCACTCCTTCGCCCTTTTCGAGGTAAAAGCGCTATGACGCAAACCAACAAAAATGGCCAAAAACGCAAATCCACGCGACGTACCACAACGGCACGTGCAACCGAACGGGCGCTGATCGAGTCGGTCGCCGCAAGCCAAAGCCCGGAAGACGCCGAAAAACGGCGCAACCAAATCAAAGCGCTCCTGGCGATGGGCAAAGAGCGCGGGTACGTCACCTACGCCGAGATCAACGACCACCTTCCGGACGACATTACCGACGCCGACCAGATCGAAGCGATCGTCACCACCTTCAACAACCTGGGCATCAAAGTCTTCGAGGAAGCCCCGTCACCGGAAGAATTGCTGATCTCCGATACCGCGCCGGCGATCGCGCACGACGACGATCTCGACGAACAAGCCGAACAGGCGCTCTCCACGGTTGACAGCGAATTCGGCCGCACCACCGACCCCGTGCGGATGTACATGCGGGAAATGGGGCACTCGGAGCTGCTCACCCGAGAAGGCGAAATCGAGATCGCCAAACGAATCGAAGATGGCCTGCGGAGCATGGTGCAGGCAATCGCCGCGTGCCCGCCAACCATCGCGTTCATGTTGGAAACGGTCGAAAAAATCGAAAACGACAAACTGCGCGTCGACGAAGTGGTCGATGGTCTCATCGACAACCTCGACGACATCGTCCCGCCTACCACGGACGAAGAAGACGACGCAGAATCCCTTGACGACGACATCGACGAAACGCTGGACGAGTCCGACGACGACGCAACCGACGACAGCGACGACACCTTCGACGACGTCAGCGACGAAGACGAAGAGGAAGAAGAGGAAGAAGAGACAAAAGAAGAGCGCGCAGCACGTATCCAGGCCGAGAACCTAGCCACCCTCAAAAAGGGGACGCTCGCCCATTTCGCCAAAATCCGCGAATGGTACCAAGCGCTGGATGCTGCGCTCACCCAAGGCGGAACCCAAAACCCCGAATACCAGAAACTGCGCGATCTCATCGCGCACGAACTGCTGCACATCCGCTTTACCGCGCGCTATATCGAGCAAGTCTGCGACATCGTGCGCGGCTTCATCGAGCAGGTGCGGCAGCACGAGCGGCAGATCCAAATCCTCTGCACGCAAATCGGCACGATGCCGCGGGATCACTTCCTCAAAACCTTCCCTCCGAACGAAACCAACCTCGACTGGATCAAGAACGAGATCGAAGCCGGCCACCCGTGGTCCGAATCGCTGGTGCGGGTCTTCCCCAGCGTGCTCGACGAACAGCAGCGGATCATCGAAATCGTCGAGCGCGCGCGCGTCCCGCTCGACGAACTCAAAGACATCTTCAAACGGATGTCGCAAGGGGAAGCGAAGATGCGCGCAGCAAAGCGCGAAATGGTCGAAGCCAACCTCCGGCTCGTCATCTCGATCGCGAAGAAATACACCAACCGCGGGCTACAATTCCTCGACCTGATACAAGAGGGCAACATTGGCTTGATGAAAGCGGTAGACAAGTTCGAATACCGCCGCGGCTACAAATTCTCCACCTACGCCACCTGGTGGATCCGCCAGGCAATCACCCGCTCGATCGCCGATCAAGCGCGCACCATCCGCATCCCGGTGCACATGATCGAAACCATCAACAAGATGAACCGCATCAGCCGCCAGATCCTGCAAGAGACCGGCGAAGAGCCCTCCCCCGAGGTGCTTGCGGAGAGAATGGGTATGCCAGAAGAGAAGATTCGGCGCATCCTCAAAATCTCCCGCGACCCGATCTCGATGGAAACGCCGATCGGCGACGACGAGGATTCGCACTTAGGCGACTTCATCGAAGACACGTCGGTGCAACAACCGATCGACGCCGCACTGCAAGCCGACCTGCGTGAAGCGATGCGCGAAGTACTCGAACAGCTCAACCCGCGCGAAGCCAAAGTGCTGCGGATGCGTTTCGGCATCGAAATGAACACCGACTACACGCTCGAAGAGGTGGGACGCCAATTCGACGTCACACGCGAACGGATCCGCCAGATCGAAGCCAAAGCGCTCAGGAAACTGCGCCACCCCTCGCGGGCTGAGCTCCTGCGCGCTTATCTTGACAACGAAAGCTGACTCCCTTACGCTCACGCACTGGCCGCCCTTGGCGGCCTTCCTGTGCGCCCATAGCTCAACGGTTAGAGCAGCGGACTCATAATCCGTTGGTTGCAGGTTCGAATCCTGCTGGGCGCATCAAAAAATCAGACTGGCCAGCACCCACCACCGCGCTAAAAGCCGCGTTTCTTGAATTCCGATTCCGTCCGCAAAACCGCTTCACGCAACGCTCGGGCATCGACGAGCGCGTGGTGACGCCGATCTTCGTCCGACAGGATCGACTCCAAGATCGCGTGCCGGCGCGTACCAACCGGAGTCGTCCAATCATTGAGCCAGTGCGCAGCGAGCTTCAGATTCGCGGCGCGATAGGGGGCAATCAGGTCTATAAAAAGCCGCCAATCTTCTCGGACGTCGAAAACGACCGTCAGCGAATCACCAAGCGTCACCAGCCACGCCACAAGGGCTTTTCCCGCCTCGGTCCGCGTCAATCGATGGGTATTCTCGAGCTGCGGCAGGACGAAGTGATAAACGAAATGGGAACAATCGGCAATTCCCCAACCCTCTGCCAATTCGCAATAAAATTCCTGCCCATCCTCGGCGACCAATCCCGCCGAAATCAAACGCGGATCTGTGAAATCAGTAAATTCGGTGTCGAGAAAAACGCGCATACTACGCCCTCCTGTATACACGAAATGATAGGATGATGATTATGGCGATTCAATGGTTTCCTGGACACATGCACGCCACGCGCAAGCGATTGCAGGAAGCGCTTGCCGAGGTCGACGTCGTCATCGAAGTGCTCGATGCCCGCATTCCGGCAGCAAGCCGGAATCCACTGTTGGAGACACTTCGCCGCAGTCGGCAAAAGCCGTGCTTGAAGCTCCTCAACAAAAGCGACTTGGCCGACCCCGAACGCACCGAAAGATGGCGTGCGGCGCTGCAGCAAGAAGCCGGTGTGGCTACGCTGGCGCTCTGCGCCCACCAACCTGCAGACGTGCGCCAGGTGATACCCGCCGCGCAATCGTTGGCACCCCACCGCAATCATCCCACCAAGCCATTGCGGATGATGATCGTCGGCATTCCCAACGTGGGCAAATCGACCCTGCTCAATGCATTACTCAAGCGCAAAGCGGCCAAGGTTGGCGACGAACCGGCGGTGACCAAGGCGGTGCAGCGCTACCACCTGGACGGCTTACGGACCATTTTCGATACGCCGGGCATGATGTGGCCGAAGATCGAAATCGAACACGACGGCTGGATGCTCGCGGCATGCCACGCAATCGGGCGCAATGCGGTGCGTGAAGAAGAAGTGGCGCTCGCGCTCATCACCACGCTTCAGGAAGAGGGCTATGCCGAGCGCATTGCGAAACGATACGGCCTTCCCGAAACTCTGATCACCGCATCCCACCCAGAGGCGATCTTGGAAGCGATTGCCGAACGGCGCGGCTGCGTCGCCCGAGGTGGCGTAATCGACTGGGAGCGTGCCGCCCTCGTCTTCTTGCAGGATTTCCGGGACGGCCGCTTGGGCCGAGTGACGCTGGAGACCCCGGAGAGCCGTACGCTGCGCATCGCGCGCGCCACAACCGGCGACAAAAGTGATATGATCGAAACAGCTTCCCGTTGCGATGAGCACCATGACGCCGAAAGCGAAACAACCGACAAAACCGGAAGCGGCGCACCCAAACGGTGACCCCCAATTGGCGCCGCCAAGCCATGAACAGGGGCAGCTCCCCGACCCCGTCCCGGAACACCCGCTCCTTTCCGGCAAACGGGAAATCGGCCGAGGTCGCTTCAGCATCGTCCTCGACGCGGGCCCTGAACGCGTGTACAAAATTGTCACCCATCCCGACGAATACCTCTACTACACCGCGGACGATCGCCCGCAAGGGCCTCATTTTCCTATCGTCCATGCGTACCACGGTATCATCGGCCGTTCGTCGCTCGGCTACCCGATGCACCTTTTCGAAATGGAAAAACTCTACCCACTGCCGGAACAGTCGCCAGCAGGCCAATTGGCGCGCCGTTTGGCCGCCGTCTATTGGGAAATGTGCAAACAGTGGGGCGAACTCAGCCGCAAAATGGGCGCAATCGCGTTACAGCAGATGGTGCAAACGCAACCACCTTTCGACAAGACACTGACTGAGGCCTTGGACGCGTTGGCGCGCTTTATCGAGCAGTACCGGCTGTTGCCCGATCTCATCGCGCAAGACAATTTGATGATGCGCAAAGATGGCACGCTGGTCTTCTCCGATCCCTTGGTGCTGGAAGAATAACGCCTTTTTGCGCGCGTTCCCGAACCGCGTCATTTGCGCCGTTCGTTCCCCCTTTCACGGGTGCCGGCCCGACGGCACCAGACGCTCGACAACGTCGCAGCGGCCATCTTCCGCAATACGACGCGTCAATTCGATCCAGCCTGCTTTCCCACCGAGATCGGGACCGTTGGTGTAGAGTACCCGAGGCGACTCCTCCGGTGAGTGCACCTCCCACCCCAAAAGCTCTGCGACGAACTGCCCCAATTCGTAGTGCGTGGGCCGACAACGCAACCGTGATGGCCAAGGTTCTGGGATCGTGGCGCCATTCCAGGCGGCGACCACCACGGGAACTTCGCCAGCATGCGCGGTAAGCTGCCCGTGGCCCCAACGGCCGCCTTCACCCAGCAATTCGTTGTGGTCACCGGTAAGGATGAACCAAATCGGCTTGTCCGTTTTGCTTCGTACCGCAGTAACGATCTGCCGTGCCAATTCGTCGAACCAGGCAACAGCGTTACGGTAGGTCGTCTGCATCTGAGCGCTGCGCGACGAGGTATCGACGGGAAACGGTTGCCATCCTGGCGGCAGATAGCGGTCGTACGCCGAATGCGCAACGCGGGTGTGGAGGATCAACAAGGTTTTGTCGCGAAATGGTTCCGCGGCGATGCGTTCGAGTAAGACGCGATCGACCCCCGCTTCGGCACGCTCGGGATCGCATCGATCCACGGTGCAGAAATGGTCGGCCGAATCCGCCCGTGTGAAGGTAAACAGGTTGTTGGTCTGAGCCGACTCGACCACGACACGATACCCATGTTGCTTCGCCAGCGAGATCAGGTTACTCTTACCGGTAACCGGAATGTCACTACGCCACGGCTCACGCTGCAGATTGAAAAACATCGGCAACGTCACCTTGGTTGCCACCCCAGCGGACTGCCCGATCGTGACGATGCACGTTGGGCACGTACGCAACGATGCCAGAAACGGCGTAGTGGGTTGCGGGTAACCAAAAGCGCTCATCACGCTTGGATTGGTCGATTCTCCCATCACAAGGACGATCACCCCATCGACCCCCTCGCCGATCGGGCGTACGTGATACGGCTCGCCACTCACTGACTGTGCCGCCGCCAGTGCAGAAATCCCGCCATGCGCTGCGGTTGCGCCGATCGCGTACGACGTGACCAACCAGGCGTTTTTGAGCGCATAACCGTAGGGACGCGGATAGAATGCCTGCGTGTTTTCGGGGTGTCGGTACGCTTTGAGCGGTAACACCAACCACAACGCCAAGAAAAGCATTCCTGGCCACCACCGCCCCTGCACGCCGAAGCGCCGGTTCATTCGCCGCACTGCAGCGAAAACGGCAAGCGGCAAGAGCGGCAGCAGCAGCGCTGCCCAAAAATGGTGGAGCAGCCCAGAAAACGCCACCGTGATCTCGCGCCACTCAGTGAAAAGCAGCACCGGCTCGTGCGGCGCAATGGGCGCACCGTAATAGCTGTAGTGCAGAAATTGTCCCCACTGCGCCGCTGCGAAAAAGAGCGCTGCCATCCAGGCGGCAACCACGGAACGCAATGCCAGCGTCAGTGCGAACCAGAGGCCTACGATTGCGATCGTCAGCCCTTCGGGTTTGACCCGGTAGCTCGGCTCCAACGCCGCAAAAACGTGATCGATGCCCAAATAAACCGCCAGCCAAAGGAGCGTCCCGCCCAGCCAGATCACAACTTGCGCCAAAGCGCGCTGTGCCAGATTTTGCTTCGATGCCATCATTGACTACTCTGCTTCAACGGATCCGTTTTCACCGCGTTCGGCTCTCAACCCGTGGCTCGGGCGCGTTGGGTTGCGCCAGGAGCCCGTGCAACCACGTGAGCCCTTCCTGGAGTCGCTCATGAAGCCCATAAGGGGGTTGCAGGACCACCAGCCCACTTCCATACATCCCCCACCCGCTTTTCGGTGGCGCCGTGACCGCAAGCTCCACCCACAGGTGGTCCTCCGGCAGCACGTTGCGCAACCGCCGCACCAAAATCGGGACTTCGTACCGCTTGAGCAATGGGTACCACACCATCACCACTGCTTGCGGAAACCGACGCCGCACCTCGCGAACGAACGGCATGACGGCACCATAGTCCTTCGCCCCTTCGTACGAAGGGTCGACGAAAACGATCCCGCGCCGCACGGGGGGCGGCATCCGTTTGACCGCTGCTTGCCATCCGTCGGCAAGCGTAACGCTCACCCTGGGGTCACGCGCAAAGAGCTGCCGCAACGCTTCGCCGTCGGTGGGGTGGCGCTCGAAGCAATAGAGTCGATCGGGAAGATCGGCGCGCATCAAGAAGCGCGCGATCGCGGGCGACCCGGGATAAACCGTCATCGTGCCATCGGGATTGAATGCATTCAAAATGGACCGAAACGTGGCAAACGCCGCAGGGGCCTCTGCCTGCGCCGCCCAAAAGCGACCGACCCCGTCGCGCCACTCTTCCGGAAGTCGACCGCCAATGCGCTGCGTCAGCGCATAGACGCCAGCCCCCGCGTGGGTATCGAACGCACACCACGGCTTCTTTTTTTGGTTGAGCAGCGCGAGCGCTTCGCTCAACACCCAATGTTTGAGCAGGTCACCGGGATTCCCTGCATGAAACGCATGACGGTAAGCAAGCATAATGCGCAACTTTCAGCACGAACGCGGTTTCATGGGATAATAAAGCGCGTTTCAGAAAAAATGAGAGCGTGACAATGGCCTGTTTTGCCCTCGACGACAAGAGACCCATTTTATCGGAAGGCGTCTGGATTGCCGAGAGCGCCGAAGTGATCGGTGACGTTCGGCTGGGCCCGGACGTCTCGATCTGGTTCAATGCGGTGGTTCGCGGTGACAACGAACCGATCACGATCGGGGCGGGTACGAACATCCAAGACGGCGCGATCCTGCACAACGACGAAGGCGTTCCGCTCACGATCGGAGCCCATGTCACCGTCGGCCACATGGCGATGCTGCACGGGTGCACGATCGGTGACGGCACCTTGATCGGGATCAACGCGGTGATCCTAAACCATGCGGTGATCGGCAAAGAGTGCATCATTGGCGCCAATGCGCTCATTCCCGAGCGCAAGGTGATCCCCGACCGCAGCCTGGTCGTCGGCTCACCCGGCCGCGTGGTGCGCACGTTGAGCGACGAAGAGGTTGCTGCGTTGCGCCAAAACGCGCAGCACTACATCGACGCGGCGCGCCGCTACCGCCGGTTCCTGCGCCGCATCGACTAACTTGTAAGCACCTTCTTCATGGGCGGCTGGCGTGCTCCGGCACCATGAAAAGGAGTTCGTCGCTGCGAATCCAGTTGTATTGGCGGCGAACGGTCTCTTCGAGCGCCTCGCCGCCCGTTTCCAATTGCCGAATCACCTCGCGCAGCCGCTCGTTGCGGGCTTCGAGCGCGGCGTTCTGCGCACGCAGCTCGGCCACTTTCGCTTCCAGACGTTGCCGCGCGACGATCCCCCCTTCGCCGAACCAGAGCTGGTATTGCAACCCGAGCACCAGGAGGAGGATCGCCAACCGCCGCAGCGCCGTGACCATCGCGTGACACTCCGCGTGCGACGACGCCGCAACAAGACTCAGCCGCGACGCAGGTTATAGAACGCGGCGATACCGGGATAGTGGGCCGTATCGCCCAAATCCTCCTCGATGCGCAGCAGCTGGTTGTATTTCGCCAGTCGGTCGGAACGGGAAAGCGAACCGGTCTTGATCTGCATCGTCGACAACCCAACCGCGATATCGGCGATCGTCGCGTCTTCGGTCTCGCCCGAACGGTGCGAAACCACCGCGGTATAGCCCGCGCGTTTCGCCATTTCCACCGCAGCGAAGGTTTCGGTAAGCGTCCCGATCTGGTTGATCTTGATCAGGATCGAATTGGCTATGCCTTCTTGGATTCCTTTTTCCAAGATTTTGGTGTTGGTAACGAAGAGATCATCGCCAACCAGTTGCACCTTCTGCCCCAACCGTTCGGTCAAGAGCTTCCACCCGGCCCAATCGCCTTCGGCCATGCCATCCTCGATCGAAACGATCGGGAATTTGTCCACCAGGGTCGCCAGGTAGTCGGCAAACGCTTCCGAAGTAAGCGTGAGTCCCTCCCCTTCGAGCACGTATTGACCGTCGCGGTAGAACTCGGAGCTTGCGCAGTCGAGCGCCAATACCACGTCACGTCCGGGTTCATACCCTGCCGCGGCAACCGCTTCGAGAATCAGGTTCAACGCCTCTTCGGTGTTTTTCACGTTGGGCGCAAACCCGCCTTCGTCCCCCACCGTCGTGGGCATGCCGCGTTTGTCGATGATTTTCTTCAAGTGGTGGAACACTTCGGCACCGCAGCGCAACGCGTCACGGAAGGTCGACGCGCCCACGGGCATGATCATGCACTCTTGAATATCGAGGCTGTTGTTGGCGTGCGCACCGCCGTTGATCACGTTCATCATCGGTACCGGCATCGCTTTGAGGCCGCTGCCGCCCAGGTAGCGGTAGAGCGGCAGTCGCGCCTCTTCCGCGGCGGCCTTCGCCACCGCGAGCGACACCGCCAGGATCGCGTTCGCACCCAAGCGCGATTTGTCCTCGGTGCCGTCGAGCTCGATCATCGTCTTGTCGATGAGCGCCTGGTCGTCGGCGTCGAGCCCCAACAGGGCTTCGCAAATTTCGGTATTGACGTTTTCGACCGCTTTGAGCACGCCTTTGCCCAAATAGCGGTTGGGATCGCCATCCCGCAATTCGAGCGCTTCCCGAGAACCGGTCGACGCCCCGGAAGGAACCGCTGCCCGCCCGAGGACGCCCGATTCGAGCAACACGTCTGCCTCGACCGTGGGGTTGCCGCGCGAATCGAGCACCTCGCGGGCAACGATATCTACGATTGCTGCCATGGTTTCACTCCTTTACTCTGTATTCGTTCCGACCGCGCCTTACGCAAGCCCTTCGACGACGAGCATGTCGTACTCCGCAACTCCTTCGCGGGCGGCACGCGCTTGTCGGTAGGTTTCGGAATCGTAAAACGCTTTCGCCGCGTCATAAGAGGGAAATTCGACGACGACGACGCGCACCGGCTGCCAGGCGCCCTCCAGCACCTCGAAGCGGCCACCCCGCACGAGGAAACGCCCTCCATGTTCGGCCACCGCCTGCGCAGAGAGTTCGCGATAACGCGCAAGCGCGTCATTGTCGGCACGGCGCGCCACCACAACCACATACCCTTTCGCCATGTTCGGCTCCTTTCAGCGAAGTAACCACTCGTTTTCGAGGAAGGGGCTGCGCTTCACCACTCGATCGAGCTCGACCAACGTCGACAGCAACGCCTCGAGCCGCGGAATGGGCCAAGCGTTCGGCCCGTCGGAAAGGGCCTTGTCGGGGTCAGGATGGCACTCCATGAAGAGCCCGGCCACCCCCGCAGCGATCGCAGCGCGCGCCAAAACCGGGACGAACTCGCGGCGGCCGCTCGACCGCCCGTCTCCCCCGCCGGGCAGTTGGACCGAATGCGTGGCGTCGAACACCACTGGGCAACCGGTCTCGCGCATGATCGCGAGGCCGCGCATATCGACCACCAAATTGTGGTATCCGAACGAAACGCCGCGCTCACAGACCAGGATCGTATCGGCACCGCCATTGGCCGCTTTGGCTTTCGCGACAACGTGGCGCATATCCTCCGGGGCCAAGAATTGCCCTTTTTTGATGTTCACCGGTTTGCCGCTTGCGGCAACCGCCTGAATGAAGTCGGTTTGGCGGCAGAGGAATGCGGGCGTTTGCAACACGTCGACCACTTCGGCAACCGGCACGACCTCACGCTCCGTATGGACGTCGGTGAGCACGGGAACGCCGACGGTCTCGCGCACTTCGGCTAGGATCTCGAGCCCTTTGGCCATACCCAGACCACGAAACGACGCGACCGAGGTGCGGTTCGCCTTGTCGTAACTCGATTTATAGATGAACGGAACCCCCAGGCGATCGGTGATCGCCTTGATCGCCGAAGCGGTTTCGAGCGCCATTTGCCGCGACTCGATCACGCACGGCCCGGCAATCAGGAAAAAGGGGCGATCCAGCCCCACCTCGAAGCCACAGAGTTTCATCATCGCCCCTCTTTTTTTCCCGGCACGGCCGCACCCATCACGCCTCCTTGGGGAGCAAAACCGGACGTCCTGCCCGTTCCCGCGCCGCGAGCGCCGCAGCGACGAACGACGAAAAGAGCGGATGTCCGGTACGGGGATTCGAGGTGAATTCGGGATGGAATTGGCACCCCAAAAACCACGGGTGGACCGAACGGGGCAACTCGACGATCTCACACAGGTCCGTACCCGGCGCACGGCCCGAAACGACGAGTCCGTGCTGTTCCAATTCCGGCAACAGTCGGTTATTGACCTCATAGCGGTGGCGATGGCGCTCGACGATCTCATCTTTGCCGTAGATCTCGTGCGCCAGCGTCCCCGGCGCCACGCGACACGGCTGGCCACCAAGCCGCATCGTACCGCCCAGATCGGCGTCCGCACTGCGGCGGATCACCTGCCCCGAGCGATCCTGCCATTCGGTGATCAACCCCACCACCGGATGCGCCGTATCGGGATCGAATTCGGTCGAGTGGGCGTCTTGCCATCCCACAACGTGGCGCGCAAACTCGACCACCGCCAACTGCATCCCCAAGCAAATGCCCAGATACGGAATCTGCTGCTCGCGCGCGAATTGGATGGCGCGAATCTTGCCTTCGGTGCCCCGCCGGCCAAACCCCCCGGGAACGAGGATCGCGTCGAGCTGCTTCAGGATCGCTTCCCCACCTGGTGCTTCGAGATCTTCGGCATCGATATAGTGGATATTGATCCGGCAGCGCGCTTTCAAACCGGCATGGTTGAGCGCTTCGATGAGCGATTTGTACGATTCGGTGAGATCGACATATTTTCCCACGAACCCCAAATCGATCTCAGTCTGCGGATGGTTGAGCGCATCGACAATCTCTTGCCAGATGCGCAGATTGGCAGGCCGCGCCAAAATTCCGAGTTTGTGGCAGACGATCTCGTCGAGCATCTGCTCGTGGAGCAACAACGGAATGCGGTAGATGGTGTCGGCGTCGCGCGCCTCGATCACCGCTTCTGGGCGGACGTTGCAAAAGAGCGCGATTTTGCGCCGCTCCGCTTCCGGGATTTCCCGGTCCGCACGGCACAACAAAATATCGGGCTGAATACCGATCTCCCGCAACTCTTTCACCGAGTGTTGCGTCGGTTTGGTTTTGAGCTCACCCGCCGTCGGAATGAAGGGCAGCAGCGTCAAATGGATGTAGCACGCCCCTAGCGGCCCGAGCTCCTGCCCCATCTGGCGAATCGCCTCCAGAAAAGGGAGCGACTCGATGTCGCCGACGGTTCCCCCAACCTCGACGATCGCGACGTCGGCCCCTTCGGCACCGCGACGAATGTAGAGCTTGATCTCATCGGTAATATGCGGGATCACCTGAACGGTTTTGCCCAGGTACTCCCCGCGCCGCTCTTTGCGAATCACCGACTCATAAATTTGCCCGGTAGTGAAGTTGTTCCGCCGGCTCATCTTAGCGCTCGTAAAGCGCTCGTAGTGCCCCAGGTCGAGGTCGGTCTCCGCACCGTCTTCGGTGACAAAGACCTCGCCGTGCTGGAACGGGCTCATCGTGCCAGGGTCGACGTTGATGTACGGGTCGAGTTTGAGATGGGTGACACGAATCCCGCGCGATTCCAAAATCGCGCCAAGTGAAGCGGCGGCGATCCCCTTACCCAGTGAGGAGACGACGCCGCCGGTGACGAACACATACTTGGTCATAGCGAATAGGCGCTCGCGAAAAGCGCTATTCTACCCGAAACTCAGGTGGCGAGCTCCGGCCGGTTGCGGAAGTATTCGAGCGCTTCGGGGTTGGCCAGCGCCTCGACATTCTTCACCGCTTCGCCATGCACCACCTGACGAACCGCGATCTCGACGATCTTGCCGCTTTTGGTGCGCGGGATATCGGGAACCTGAACCACTTTCGCCGGTACGTGTCGCGGCGTGGTGTTCACACGGATCGTCTCTTTGATTTTCTGGACAAGGGCGTCGTCCATGGTTAGGCCGTCCCGCAACCGCACGAAGAGCACCACCCGCTCGTCGTTGCCCCACCGCTGGCCGATCACCAACGATTCGACCACTTCGTCAAGCTTTTCGACTTGACGGTAGATCTCCGCGGTACCGATCCGCACCCCGCCCGGATTGAGCGTGGCGTCCGACCGCCCGTAGATGATGAAACCGCCACGTGGCGTCTCTTCGGCATAATCGCCGTGGGTCCAGACCCCCGGGAACCGTTCGAAATAAGCCGCGCGGTAGCGCTTGCCGTCGGGGTCGTGCCAAAATCCGAGCGGCATTGCTGGAAATGGCCGAGTGCATACCAGCTCCCCTTTCGCTCCGACCACCGGATTACCCTGTTCGTCGAAGACCGCGACCGCCATCCCCAGCCCCTTGCACTGGATCTCGCCACGATAGACCGGAAGCGTTGGGTTCCCCAGGACGAAGCAGGAGCAGATATCGGTGCCGCCCGAAATCGAACTCAGACAGACGTCGGTTTTGATGCGTTCATAGACGTAATCAAACCCTTCAGGCGCCAGCGGGCTCCCGGTAGACAACACGGTACGCACCGACGAAAGCGAATGGGTCTCGATCGGTGCAAGCCCCTGCTTCGCCGCGGCATCCAAGAATTTCGCCGACGTGCCGAATTGGGTCATTCCCTCGGCGTCGGCCAGATCGAAGAGAATCCGCCCTTCGCGCGCAAAGGGCGAGCCGTCATAAAGGAGCAACGTCGCTTCGCTCGCCAAGCCGCTCACCAACCAGTTCCACATCATCCAGCCGCAGGTGGTGAAGTAGAACAGGCGGTCACCCGAGCGAACGTCGGTATGCAACCGATGCTCCTTCAGGTGTTGGAGCAATACCCCCCCGGCGCGATGGACGATACATTTGGGCACACCTGTGGTGCCCGAAGAGTACAAAATGTAAAGCGGATGGTCGAACGGCAACCGGACGAACGCGATTTCACGCACCGCCTCATGTGGCGTCAACCAATTCGCCCACGAAACGGCACGGGGAATCGACGACAGCGACCCGTCGAATTCTGCCGCTGGCAACCCCCCGGAGACGCTCAGGTAGGGGGTTACCACCACCCGTTCGACACTGGGAAGCCGCTCGGCGACCTCGGCCACTTTGGCACGGATGTCGATCGCTTTACCGTTGTACCAATAGCCGTCGACGGTGAAGAGCACCTTGGGTTCGGTCTGACCAAAACGGTCGAGCACCCCCTGGACGCCGAAATCGGGTGACGCCGAAGTGAAGATCGCACCCAGGCTCGTCGCGGCGAGCATCGCCACTACCGTATGCGGATGGTTGGGCATATACGCGGCAACACGGTCTCCACGCCCAACCCCGGCTTCCGCCAACGCCGCGGCACACTGCGCAACCGCCCGATAGAGTTCCGCCCAAGTGAAGCGCAGGGTCTGTTTGTCTTCGCCCCAAAAGATGAGGGCGGGGGTATCGTCGCGGCGGCGCAGCAAATTTTCCGCGAAATTGAGCCGCGCTTCCGGAAACCACTGCGCAGCGGTGATCTCCGTCCCTTCGACGAAGATCACGTCACCCCGTGTGCCGATCACCCCACAATCGTCCCATACTTGCGCCCAGAACGCTTCAGGGTGCTCGATGCTCCATTGGTGCAGCGCACGATAGTCCGGCAGATTCACGCCCCAGCGACGCTCGGCACGATGTGCAAACGCCGTGATCTGCGCGTGTTGCACCCGTTCCGGGCTTGGCGCCCAAAGCATGGTTGCATCCTTGCTCATGGAATTTCCCCCTTTGGTCTGCGAACCTACCTCATCTTATTCTGGATGAATCAATTTTTCCCGCAACGCATCGGGAATCGGCACCGATTGGCCGGTGCGGGGATTGAACCAAACGATCTTGGCATACCCCGTGGCGTAGAGAGGATCCTCACCCACACAACACAATTCGTACCACGTCATCACACTCGAACGCCCGGGTTCTCCCAAAAAGAGCTTGACCTCCACCGTCGCCGGGTAGGTCACAGGACGCAAAAAGGTGCATTCGGCGTTGATGATCACCGGCGCCCCTTCGGCCTCGGGATGCACACGATAACCGATGTGCTCCAGCCATTCGACACGCGCCTGCTCGTAGAATCGGAAATAGACCGTATTATTGACATGCCCGTAGGCATCCATATCCCCCCAACGAACCGGAATGCGTGACACCCACGCCAACCGCCGCACCGCGGCTTCCGGGTTGTGGCCACCCCCCGCTTGGGGCGCAGTTACCTCGCTCATTGTCGATTACCCCCTTGTCATTCGAACGCTTTTTTGCCAACATACGCTAGCGTATGGAACAGATTGTAGCGTAAGGAGCGTAAAGATGGAACGCGAAACGATGGAGTTCGACGTCGTCATCGTCGGCGCGGGCCCTGCTGGGCTTGCCGCGGCGATCCGGCTGAAGCAGCTCGCGAACGAACGCGGCGAGGATTGGTCGATCTGCGTGCTGGAAAAGGGGGCCGAAGTCGGCGCGCACACTCTTTCGGGCGCGGTATTCGACGCCCGCGCGCTTGCGGAACTCATTCCCGATTACCGCGAACGCGGCGCCCCCATCGGGACGCCCGTCACCGAAGATCGCTTCTTGTTCCTCACCGAGCAGCGTGCGTTCAAAACCCCCAATTTTCTCCTGCCCGTGTGCTTTCAAAACCACGGCAACACCATCGTTCGCGCCGGGTTTTTGGTCAAATGGCTGGGCGAACAGGCCGAAGCGCTCGGCGTCGAGATCTTCCCTGGCTTTGCCGCGGCTGAGATGCTTTTCGACGACAACGACCGTGTGATCGGGGTGGTTACCGGCGACATGGGGGTCCAGAAAGACGGAACCCCAGGGCCCAACTACCAACCGGGAATCGCGATCATGGCCCGTTATACCCTCTTTGCCGAGGGGTGCCGCGGGCATCTCGGCAAGCAACTCGAAGCCCATTACCGGCTCCGCGATGGGAAAGACCCGCAGAAATATGGCATCGGGATCAAAGAGCTCTGGCGCATTCCCAAAGAGCAACACCAAGCGGGCCTCGTGATGCACACCGCGGGCTGGCCGCTCGACCCCCACACCTACGGTGGGTCGTTCTGCTACCACCTGGAAGAGGATCTGGTCGCGATCGGCTTCGTCGTCGGTCTCGACTACCAGAACCCGTACCTCTCTCCGTTCGAAGAGTTCCAGCGTTTCAAGACCCACCCCGCGATTCGACCGATGCTCGAAGGCGGGGAACGCCTCGCGTACGGAGCGCGGGCATTGACCGCAGGCGGAATCCAGTCGCTCCCGAAACTGGTCTTCCCAGGCGGCGCGCTTATCGGAGACGACGCGGGCTTTCTCAATGCCTCACGCATCAAAGGGCTCCACACCGCGATCAAGTCGGGGATGCTCGCAGCCGAAGCCACCGCCGACGCGCTCGCAGCTGGGCGCGCGCACGACGAACTCACCGCCTACCCAACCGCTTTCGAAACCAGCTGGATGAAGGAAGAGCTGTATCGCGCCCGCAATTTCAAACCCCTGATGCACAAAGGTCTTTACCTTGGGTCGCTGCTCTTTGGGATCGACCAGATGGTGTTCCGAGGCAAAGCGCCGTGGACCCTACACCACGCACAAGCCGACCACGAAGCGCTCAAACCGGCAAACACGTTTCACCCGATCGCCTATCCCAAACCCGACGGCAAGATCACCTTCGATCGCCTCTCGTCGGTCTTCCTCTCCAATACCAACCACGACGAAGACCAGCCGTGCCATTTGCAACTGCGTGAACCAGAGAAGGCGATCGCCGTCAATTTCAACGTCTATGCGTCACCGGAAACCCGTTACTGCCCCGCGGGTGTCTATGAAATCGTCGAAACGGACGGCCAGCCGCGCTTACAGATCAACGCGCAGAACTGCGTCCACTGCAAGACGTGTGACATCAAGGACCCCACCCAGAACATCAACTGGGTGACCCCTCAAGGGGGCGAGGGTCCGATCTACCAAGGGATGTGACCCCGTATCGCGTCACTCCAGAACCCGGCGGGCGTTGAGCGGTTGCACCGGGCGCGCGTTCTCGTTGAGGAGCGCGCGCAGCCGCTGCAACTGCGGCTCGCTCGCCGTGATGGGCTCTTGCATCACGTACCACCGCACCCCTTCGGAGCACGGCGGCGTCGTCAAGGAGCCGTTGTAACGGAAAAACCCTTCACTGCGCGGCAGTAACGCGCGCAGATCAACCGTTTCGTTACTGATCCGTTTGCGCTCCTGATGCCCTTTGCGGCGCACATGCCGCGCATCGTGCGCACCCTCGGTCGGCTCTGGCGCCCACCGCAAGATCTGCGCCAATACCGGATTCTCGTCGCCACTTTGGAACCAAACCCCGACTACCGCAAGCGCGCCTTTGGCGTTGCGATGCACGAAATGGGCTTCGAGCGGATAGCGGTTGCCGTTATCCGCATGTTCGCTGGGCGAATGGAAATGAACGTTGATCAACGAAAAGGTCTCACCCTCTGCGGTGAGGGTCCATTTGCCTTCTGGCACCGGTAAAACGATCGTATGACCGTTATCGACCACCGTCAAAGGCAAAGGTGCTTCGTACTGGAACTGGATCGGGCGCAGGTCGGTGCGCAACACCCGAACGCGGTCGATATCGATCGGCGACTGATTCTTTCCAATCTCGCAAAGCAAATACTCCTTGGAGAGTTTCCCCCACCGCTCGGGCCCGAGCTTACCGTGGTAACCCCAAGCAGCACCGCCTGCGGCCTGTGCCAACGTAGCCGTAGCGAACAAGCCAACTGCAATCCATCCGCGAATTCCTAGGCGCATCCCATCCGCTCCTCTCGAACACTTTCCGAGTAAAATAGCACAAGTTACTCCCAAGACCTATCCTTCACTCATGGCACAAAACCCTTATCCTCACCCCATCCTGGCACGTGAAGGTTGGCCCTTCATCGCCCTCACGGGTGTGGTGGCGCTCGTCACCACGGCGTGGTGGGAAGCCGGGTCGCTCCCCTTTTGGGCGCTCTTTCTCTTCGTCGTGCAATTTTTCCGTGACCCGGCGCGCCCCATCCCGGATACGCCCCGCGCCGTCCTTTCCCCGGCTGATGGCCGCATCGTCGCGATCGAAGCGACCACCGACCCGTGGCGCGAATGCCCGGCGCTCAAAGTCAGCGTCTTCATGAACGTCTTCAACGTCCATTCGAACCGAAGCCCCGTAGACGGGACTGTGCTCAACCGCTGGTACCACCCCGGCAAATTTCTCAACGCAGCGCTTGACAAAGCCAGTGTCGAAAACGAACGCAACGCCCTCCACTTCAAAACCGACGACGGACACGAACTGACCTGCGTGCAAGTGGCTGGCCTCATCGCCCGCCGTATCCTCTGCACTGTGGAACCTGGCCAACATCTGGCGCGGGGTGAACGGTATGGCTTCATCCGCTTCGGTTCGCGCGTCGACCTCTACCTGCCACCGGAAAGCCAGGTGTGTGTCACCATTGGGGAGAAGGTGAAAGCCACCTCGACCATTCTCGCCCTTTTGCCGGAAGCACCCGAAAAACCATGACCAACCCAGTTGACGAGATACCGGACGAGGAGACTCCGAATCACCCGCGGCGGGCGATCTACCTCCTGCCCAACTTGATGACCACCGCTGCGCTCTTTTTCGGCTTCTATTCGGTGGTCCAGTCGTGGCATGGCGATCTGGCGGCAGCCGCGATCGCGATCTTTATCGCGATCCTCTTCGACGGACTCGACGGTCGTCTGGCGCGGCTCACCCACACCCAAAGCGCGTTCGGCGCGGAATACGATTCGCTTTCCGATATGGTCTCGTTTGGGGTTGCTCCGGCCGTCCTCGCGCTGGCCACCGCGCTCAACTCCTTGGGCAAACCGGGGTGGATCCTCGCGTTCGTCTACTGTGCAGCGGCGGCGCTGCGTTTGGCGCGCTTCAACGTCAATCAAACGGTCGTCGGTAAGAACTACTTCCAAGGATTGCCCAGCCCTTCCGCCGCAGCGCTCGTCGCAAGCTTCGTCTGGCTGGCGCACGACCTTGCCTGGAACCCCACCACCACCGCAGTTTGGTGTGGCGTGCTCACCCTGTTCGCGGGCCTCAGCATGGTAAGCAACATTCTGTTCTGGAGCGGGAAATCGATCGATCTACGCCGCTCCGTTCCGTTCCTGGCCGCAGCCGGGCTGGCGTTGGTGTTCGCGTTCATCTCGTTTTACCCCCCCGGCGTACTCTTCGCGTTGACGCTTGCTTACGCGCTGAGCGGTTACTTCCTCGCGCTGTGGCGCTGGTGGAAAAAGCGGCACCCCCTTGTCAAAAACGAAAAAGGTGGGTAGATTTACGCCATGGCTTGTGCATCGATTCCCTCTCGCACGCGAAACATTCTCCTTCGGGCAGGGCTTCTGCTCGGTCCTCTGCTGCGCCTTGCGCGCTGACGAACTCACCCACTCCCCCCTTATCCCAATCCCTTCGCCCTAGGGGCAAGAGACCCTACAACCGTCATTTTTGCGAGGAAGCCATGAAAGAGTCGTTGATCATTTTCGATACCACGTTGCGCGACGGCGAGCAGAGTCCTGGCGCTTCGATGACGCAAGAGGAAAAGGTCCGAATTGCGAAACAACTCGAACGGTTGCGCGTCGATGTGATCGAAGCGGGCTTCGCCGCAGCAAGCCCCGGTGATTTCGCCGCTGTGCAGGCTGTGGCGCAAGCGATCAAAGAGAGCACGGTCTGTTCCTTGGCGCGTGCGAACGAAAAGGATATCGCTGCGGCCGGCGAAGCGATCGCACCCGCAGAACGTAAGCGCATCCATACCTTCATCGCCACCAGCCCGATCCATATGGAGAAAAAGCTCCGCATGTCCCCGGATCAGGTGCTCGAACAAGCCGTGAAAGCGATCGGTTGGGCGCGACGCTATACCGATGACGTCGAATTCTCCGCCGAAGACGCCGGCCGCTCCGAGATCGACTTCCTTTGCCGCATCTTCGAAGCCGTGATCGACGCGGGCGCTACCACGATCAACGTTCCCGATACCGTCGGTTACGCGTTGCCCCACCAGTTCGGAGAACGGATTCGTACGCTCATCGAACGCATCCCCAACTCCGACAAGGTGATCTGGTCCGTGCACTGCCACAACGACCTGGGCCTTGCGGTCGCCAATTCATTGGCTGCGGTGCTCGCCGGCGCCCGTCAGGTAGAGTGCACCATCAATGGTCTGGGAGAGCGCGCGGGCAACGCGGCGCTTGAAGAGATCGTGATGGCGGTACGCACCCGACAAGACGTCTTCCCGTGCGATACGCGTATCGACACCCGCCAGATCGTCCCCGCGTCGAAATTGGTTTCGCAAATCACCGGCTTCCCGGTACAACCCAACAAAGCGATCGTTGGCGCGAACGCGTTCGCGCACGAATCGGGCATCCACCAGGATGGCGTATTGAAGCACCGCGAAACCTACGAAATCATGCGCGCCGAAGACGTCGGCTGGACCACCAACAAGATCGTGCTCGGCAAACACTCGGGGCGCAACGCCTTCAGAACCCGGTTGGCAGAACTCGGCATCACGTTCGAAAGCGAAGAGCAGCTCAATCAAGCGTTTGCCCGCTTCAAGGAACTGGCCGACAAGAAGCACGAAATCTTCGACGAAGACCTCATCGCGTTGATGAGCGACGAAGGCGTTTCCGGTGGTCATGAAGTCGAACGTTACCGTCTCGTCTCCAGTTGCTTCCACAGCGAAACGGGAGAGACCCCGAAAGCGCGCTTGGTGATTGCCATCGACGGCGAAGAGCAGACCGTGGAAAGCGAAGGTTCTGGTCCCGTAGACGCTGCGTTCCAAGCGATCGAGAAACTGGTTCAGAGCGGCGCCGAATTGCTCCTTTACTCGGTGAATGCGATCACCCAGGGCACCGATGCGCAAGGAGAAGTCACCGTCCGGCTCAGCAAAGAGGGACGGATCGTGAACGGTCAAGGAGCAGACACCGACATCATCGTCGCATCGGTCAAGGCCTACTTGAACGCACTCAACAAATTGTTGGCAAACCGCGCGCGCATCAGTCCTCAGGTGTAGACGAAGCGTGCCGTCGGCGGCGGGGGAAAAACCGCGCATAGCGGACCACCGCCGCAAAAAGGAGCAGCGCAAGCGCCGCCTCTACGCCCGCCAGCCAGCGAACAGGCGCCGGATCGAAGAGGCGTGCGCTCCCTTCCAACAGGTAGAAACTGCACCACAGCGCCGTCCACTGGTATGTCCGTAGCCGTCCACGCCACAGTCCGGGAAGCAGCAGCGCCAACGGCACCGCTTTGAGCACCAGCCAAGAACCGCCCGGTCGGATCGGAGCGAGCACGCTTTCCCAGGCCACCGCCAAAACCGCGAGCAAAAATGCCAGCGTCGTCGCGATCGCTGCCCAACGCCTCGGCATCACGCCTCCTTTGGCCAAATTTCGGCAACCGTCACGTGCGGAGTCACCAATCGAATGCGCCCCGGCTGAAAACGCTCGACGCTCACCTGAAAGCGCTCGGGTTCGCGGACCAACCACCAGGCGCCCGACAACCGCTCCAAGCGACGCAGCACCAACACCGGTTGCGGAAAGTACGGCAACCAGCGCTTCAACACGATCCCGAGCTGTCGCGTCCCCCGCTTCGCTTCGGGCGCAAGGGATAGGATCGCGGTCGCCGCCTCGATCGGCGCCAGGATCTGAAGGCCAACGATCCGTGCCGTTGCTGCGGTTCGTTGCCAGCGGACCACCCCCAACCACCACTGGGTCGCAATGGAGACGCTCACGTGCTCTGCAGTAAATCGCACCGCGACGATTTCACCGTCCCGCACCGAAACCGATGCCGTGAAGCGAAGCCGTGCGCCCAAAACCAAATCGGAAAGCTCGACGATCTCGGCCCCTTGCCAGGCCACAGGCGCACCGCTTGCCAACGCCGCGATGGCCTCCCACCCGACCACCACTTTGGCGTCGCAATGGCAGGGTTGCCGGCGGACGCGTCGCCCCGCCAGCCCCAGCCGCTCTGCGAATGCAAGCAGGAGCCAAATGAGCTGCTGCGATTGCGTTTGGTGGGGTGCTTGTAACCAACGTTTGACCAACCGATCGATTTGGCGCTCCAGCGCAGAGAAATCGAGCCAGAAGAGCGTCTGGCACGCTCTTGACACCGTTCCCCGGCGAACCAACTGCACCGTCGGCTCCGTCGCAATGCCCCAAAAGGGAAGTTGCGCGGGCTCTCCACCATCGGCCTGCGCCGTATCCGGTGCGGCGGGGAGCAGTCGGGCGGTCACACCGTGCAGCGCCAACACCGCCATCAGACATTCCACGCGGGCATCCAGTGGCCAAGCCCCGTCACCGGCAAGGTATAACGCGAGCGCAGCTGCGACTTCCCCGGTGACCACGCCGTCGTGCTGCTGCCCCTCAGCAATGACCTTAGGCAACCAGAGCGTCCAAAACGACGTCTCCAACGGATACCCCACGGCCCAGGCAACAGCGACCACCCAAGCACCGGCCACCGTCGCCGCCGAATCCTCCTGGTTCGCATACCGCGCGTGCCACAGCGCCAAGATACGCGCTGCGGTCGCACTGTCCCAGCGAACGGTTTCCGGTGGCAATTCGGGAAAATGCTCGCCCAGACGCAAGGCGAGCCACTGCGGGGAAACGGACACCGCGGCAGTGGCTGCCTCCGCCGTCATCACGCCTCCGATTGCTGGGGCGACAATCCCACCGACGCGAAGAGCGCGGTCAGTGCCGCTCCGGGTTCGGGCGCCCGCATGAACGCTTCGCCGACCAGAAAAGCGGGAACACCAGCCTGCCACAACCGTTCGACATCGGCGCGCGTCAAGATCCCCGATTCGGCAATCGGCAAGCGATCGTCTGGGTAGTGCGGCAACAAGGACAAGGTCGTTTCGAGCGAAACGGCAAAGGTTCGCAGGTTGCGGTTGTTGACCCCGATGAGCGGTGTAGGCAACATCAGCGCCCGTTCGAACTCCTCTGCGTCGTGGACTTCGACCAGGACGTCGAGTCCCAATTCCGTTGCCAGCGCGGTCAAGTCCCGCAGACGCGCATCGTCAAGCGCCGCGACGATCAACAAAATCGCGTCGGCACCGATCGCAGCCGCTTCCCAAACCTGCCACGGGTCGATCAGGAAATCTTTGCGCAATACAGGAAGCGAAACGGCCCCACGAGCTGCCTGCAAAAAGGCGTTGCTGCCTTGAAAATAGTGCACGTCGGTCAAAACCGAAAGACACGCAGCGCCCCCCGCTTCGTAACTTTTCGCGATCGCTACCGGATCGAACGGGTCGCGCAAAACCCCTTTCGAAGGGCTCGCGCGCTTCACTTCGGCAATGACCCCCGGCACCTGTTCCGCGCGCTTACGCTGCAACGCCTGAGCAAAGCCGCGCGGTGGGTCGGAATGCAATCGCTTTTCCGCGGCGGCACGCACCACCGCATCGGGTTGCCGCGCACGCCCCGCCGCCACCTCTTCTTTTTTGGTTGTCAGGATTGCCGCCAGAATATCGGGAATAGATGCCCCCACTCGCGTTCCCCCTTGCTCACAGCGTCGTGACCGCGGTCGCTTTGACCGATTCGTTCACGGTTGCCCTTTTTCTGCGGCATCCGCCAAGCGGTTCGTCGCCTGGACGAACGCCTCCAACCTGGCACGCGCGGCACCATTGGCAATCAGCTCACGTGCCAATTCGACCCCATGCGCAATCGATTCGACACGATTCGCCGCATAGAGGGCAACCCCCGCGTTCAAGACGACGATATCACGCGCCGGCCCCGGTTCGTCCGCCAACACCTGACGTACGATCGCCGCTGACGTCGTCGCGTCGTCCACTTGGAAATGGCGGCTCGACGCCATCGCCAGGCCAAAATCTTCGGGGTGGATGCGATACTCCCGAATCTTGCCATCCTTGAGTTCGCCCACCAAGGTTTCCGCACCCAGCGTCACCTCGTCGAGTCCATCGAGGCCATAGACGACCAAGACGTGGCGTGCTCCCAGCCGCTCCATCACCCGCACACAAATCCCGACCAGATCGGGATGGAATACCCCCAAGAGGCTATTGGGCGCCCCGGCTGGGTTGGTGAGGGGGCCGAGGATATTGAAAATCGTGCGCACCCCCATCTCTTTCCGAACCGGCATCACATTCTTCATCGCCAAATGGTGCAGCGGCGCGAACATAAAGCCGACGCCGGCTTCCGCAATACATTGGGCCACGGCTTCGGGGGAGAGATCAACGCGTGCGCCGAGCGCTTCGAGCACGTCGGCACTGCCCGATTTCGACGAAACGGAGCGGTTACCGTGCTTCGCCACTTTCGCCCCACCCGCAGCCGCAACGAACGCTGTGGTCGTGGAGATGTTGAACGTATGCGCGCCATCGCCCCCCGTTCCCACGACGTCGAGCAGATGGTCGTGCGGTCCCGGCACCACTACGCGTGTCGCCAGTTCGCGCATCACTTGCGCTGCCGCCGCAATTTCGCCGATCGTCTCTTTCTTCACCCGCAGACCAGTCAGAATCGCCGCAGTCATCACCGGCGAAACCTCTCCGGCCATGATCTGACGCATGAGCGAGAGCATCTCGTCGTGAAAAATTTCACGGTGTTCGATCAAACGTTGCAGTGCCTGCTGGGCAGTGATCATCGCTTTCCCTCCCCTCCTAGGTCACGCCACATCGGCACGCGGCGCGTGCTGAACCAAAAAATTCTTGAGCATCGCATGGCCGTGCTGCGTCAAAATCGATTCCGGATGGAACTGCACCCCTTCCACCGCCAGCGTGCGATGGCGCAACCCCATGATCTCACCATCCTCGGTCCACGCCGTCACCTCGAGTTCAGAGGGCAAGTCTTCGCGCGATACCGCCAACGAGTGGTAGCGGGTACATACCACCGGGTTGGGTAACCCCGCAAAAACGCCGGCCCCTTCGTGATAGACCGGCGCAGTCTTCCCATGCATGATGCGTTTCGCATGCACCACGCGGCCACCGAACGCTTCGGCAATGGCTTGGTGTCCCAAACAAACCCCCAGGATCGGAATTTTGCCCGCAAACGCGCGAATCGCCGCAACACTCACCCCCGCTTGCGCAGGCGAACACGGCCCCGGCGAAATCACCAGATAAGTGGGCTGCAACGCTGCGATCTCGGAAACGGTGATTTCGTCGTTGCGCACCACTTTGACGAAAACCCCCAACTCGCCGAAATATTGGACGAGGTTCCAGGTGAAACTGTCGTAATTGTCGATCATCAAGAGCATGCAAAGCCCTCGCTCATCGAACGGCGCGCAACCGCTCTTCCAATTTCTCGGCAGGCAAAAACCCCCCAATGCGGGAGCCATCGCGCAAAAAGAGCGTAGGCGTGCCGCCAATTCCCAACTGTTTCCCCAGCGCGACGTTGCGCTCGATTGCACTCGTATCGCACGACGCTGGTGCCGCAGGCGGCGTTTTTCCTTCGACCATCCAGCTTTGCCACGTTTTGGCCGGATCGTCGGAACAGAGGATGCGCTTGGCTTTTTCCTCTGAATCAGGTCCCAGAATGGGGTAGAGAAACAGGTACTGCGTCGTATTGTCCACCTGTTGCAGCGCTTTCGCAAGGCGCTTACAAAAGCCGCAGTTGGGGTCTTCGAACGAAGCAAAGACGCGCGACCCGTCGCCTTTTTTGATCACGATCGCGTCTTTGAGCGGCAACGCGGAAAAATCGATACGGGACAATTCGTCTAGCCGCTTTTCGGTGAGATTCACCCGGGTTTTGGCGTCGATGATCGAACCCACGACAATGTGGCTCACCTCAGTGTTGGTGTACACCAGTTCGCCGCTCTTCAGCACTACCTCGTAAAGCCCGGGCATGGGGGCAGCGCGGACCGAGCGCACCGCATCCCCGCCCAACAGGGCATTGATCGATTGCTGTACGTTCGCTTCCTCGGCTGTTTCGGCGAACGCCATCGCGTGAAACCCAAGGCAGAGCAAACCCAAGAACAGTACCCTTTTCATCACACCACGGCTTCTCGTCATTCTCAACACCCTTTCGTCTTTACTGCGCCAGCGTCGCGTACCGGACCAACCGCCTTTTCACGAACGGCAGATGATCTACCAACGACATACCGCAATTGCGCGTCCAACGCAGCAACGGGTTATCCCAAGCGAACCCTTTCGCCAACGCGTCCGTCACCGTCTGAAGCAAAAACGGCTCTTCGAAACGCCGCCGCTCATACCGCGCCAATAATACCGGATCCCCGGGATCTTTCCCACTTTCGGCCGACCCCAACAAGGCCGCCAGTTCGGCCGCGTCGTTGAACCCCAGATTGATCCCGTGCCCGGAAAGCGGATGAATGCCATGCGCGGCGTCGCCGATCACCACGGTGCGTTTCCCCACGACGCGCTCACACCGTAACAAGGATAGCGGAAACGCTTGGGGCGGCGTGCGCAAAGAGAGCCGCCCCAACACCCGTTCCCCTGCTTCGGCAACCGTCGATGCCAACGTGGCGGCATCCATCGCCAGCAGTGCCTCGGCATGCGATGGGGACGTAGACCAAACGATCGAAACCCGATTCCCGGGCAGTGGCAGATAAGCCAAAACCCCATCCTCGCGGAACCACTGAAACGCCGTTTGGTCGTGCCCCTTTTCGGTTTCGAAATTGGCCACCACCGCGTGATGGTGATAGGGATGGATCTCGGCGCGAATGCCTGCTACGTGCCGCACCCACGAGCGCCGACCTTCGGCACCAACCAGCAAACGCGCCCGCCAATTCCGGCCATCGTGCGCTTCGACGGTCACCCCCTCCCAATCCACGGCACAAGCGCGCAATGAGGCCGCTGCTTCGGTCACGCAATCGACCGTCGCGCACGCATAGAGCGCCGTCCAAAGTGCGGTGCGCACCGTTTCTGCTTCGGCGATAACCGCCAGATAGGGAAGCGGGACCTCGTCTGCAGCAAAGACGATTCGCCCCGCTGCGTCGCCCTTCACCACCATGCGGGTCACGGGCTGGAACCTTTGCTCGGGAACAAAAACCTGTAGCCCGGCCAACCAACCCCAAGGACGAGGCGCAAACGCGTAAATACGCGTTTGCCACTGGTCGGGATCTTGAATCGGTTCCGGCGTTGGCGGGTTGGGTTCGATCGACAAGACGCGCCAGCCCGCGCGCCCCAGCGCCAACGCCAGTGATGAACCGGCCAAACCCCCACCATGAACGATGATGTCGTAATCGAACCGTAAAGAGCCCATGACTCTCTGCTTCGCGCTCCAATGCAAGGATTTTCGCACGAAAGCGGAGAGGAAAAAAGAAACGCCACCGACCCTAATAGGGTGCGGTAGCGCTTAGCTGGCGAGCCCCTCACAACAAAAAGAAAACCGCGATGAATTATACGTGAAGGCTTTCCGGCCCACGAAGCGTAAACGTCAAACGCCCATCTTTTGGGATGGGCGTTTGGTGTTTGGGTTTGACTGGTTTGGGTTGTTGGGTTGAGTCTGACGATGACCTACTTTCCCGAGGAGTGTTCCTCAGTATCATCGGCGCTGCCTTGTTTCACGGTCCTGTTCGGGATGGGAAGGCGTGGTGCCAAGGCGCTATGGTCGTCAGACTCGAAGCTGGTGTGACGCTTTGGAACGGCGTGTGGGTTTTAGGTAGGGGGTGCGTTTTGGGTGATGTGTGTGTGGGTTTATGTGGCGTTACGGCCATAGGATCAAGCCGGTCGGGCAATTAGTACGGCTCAGCTCAACGCCTTGCAGCGCTTACACATGCCGCCTATCAACGTGGTGGTCTTCCACGGCCCTGATCGGGAAGTCTTATCTTGGGGCGAGTTTCGCGCTTAGATGCTTTCAGCGCTTATCTCTTCCGCACTTAGCTACCCGGCGGTGCCACTGGCGTGACAACCGGTACACCAGAGGTGCGTCCACTCCGGTCCTCTCGTACTAGGAGCAGCTCCCCTCAAACTTCCTACGCCCACGGCAGATAGGGACCAAACTGTCTCACGACGTTTTAAACCCAGCTCACGTACCTCTTTAAATGGCGAACAGCCATACCCTTGGGACCGACTACAGCCCCAGGATGAGATGAGCCGACATCGAGGTGCCAAACACCGCCGTCGATGTGAACTCTTGGGCGGTATCAGCCTGTTATCCCCAGAGTACCTTTTATCCGTTGAGCGATGGCCCTTCCATGCGGGACCACCGGATCACTAGGACCTGCTTTCGCACCTGCTTGGCTTGTGGGCCTTGCAGTCAAGCACGCTTATGCCCTTGCACGTACAGCGCGATTTCCGACCGCGCCAAGCGTACCTTCGTGCTCCTCCGTTACCTTTTGGGAGGAGACCGCCCCAGTCAAACTGCCTGCCATGCACGGTCCCGGGTGGGGATGCACCCACCGCGGTTAGAACCTCGATGGGGCCAGGGTGGTATTTCAAGGACGGCTCCACCGAAGCTGGCGCCTCGGCTTCTTTGCCTCCCACCTATCCTACACAGGCCACATCAAAGTCCAATGCAAAGCTGCAGTAAAGGTTCATGGGGTCTTTCCGTCTAGCCGCGGGTAGATTGCATCTTCACAACCACTTCAATTTCGCTGAGTCCCAGCAGGAGACAGTGGGGCCACCGTTACGCCATTCGTGCAGGTCGGAACTTACCCGACAAGGAATTTCGCTACCTTAGGACCGTTATAGTTACGGCCGCCGTTTACCGGGGCTTCGATCAGGAGCTTGCACCCCATCACTTAACCTTCCGGCACCGGGCAGGCGTCACACCCTATACGTCGACTTTCGTCTTTGCAGAGTGCTGTGTTTTTAGTAAACAGTCGCAGCCCCCGA